>NZ_JBSFJZ010000002.1:0-348189 GCF_053598315.1 Streptomyces sp. NPDC001153 | reverse complement strand
GCCAACAGCGAGCTGGTCGCCGAAGAGATCGTGCGCACCCTGGTCGGCTCGATCGGCCTGGTCGCCTCGGTCCCGGTCACCACACTGCTCGCCGCGCTGGTGGTGGCAGCTGACAAACCCGGTCCGCAGGCGAAAACGGCGGCAGCGGGCGAGGCGGCGGCTGCGGGCCGGGGCGGGCGTCGGCGGAAGCGTTGAGAGCGATGTCCTCGTCGGCGGCGTGCCCCGCACCTCTCTCATGCGTGTGCGATGCGTGAGCGGGCGTTCCGGCACGAGGGGTCGAGTGCGGGATGGGCTACGCCGCTACGTGGCGCTGACCGGACCGGTTGTCCGGCCGTGGGCCGGGCGGCGTCACGCTGACGGATACGCCTTCGGAACTGCCCGTCTGTCCGAGGCCCGGCGGCGCACGAGTTCGGCGGTCTCCCACGACACGGTGGCCATGGCCACCAGCGACAGCAGCAGGTAGAAGACGTAGAGCTTGTGCAGGTCATCGAGGAAGTACCAGATCGACGCCGTGGCACTGAACCAGAAGGCGATCAGCGAGCCGGCGCCGCTCCGCTTGCTGCGTGCTGCGCCGACGAGGCAGCAGGCGGCGGCCAGTGCGAGCAGGGCGGCGACGGCGACGTAGGAGTGGGCCCAACCGACGTAGGCGCGCCGCAGTTCGGAGTTGACCGCCACGGCCTCGGCCACCGGCCCCCAGCCCACCACGCACGACAGGCGTGTCGACCACGGCAGCGTCACCAGGCCCAACAGGCCGGCCGCGATGGCGACCCAGCCGAAGTGAGCGGTGTCCACCAGCCGGCCACGTGCGCACAGCAGCGAAAGCAGGCATCCGAGCAGAGCAAGAGCGCTGTCGGCGGAAGGGCGCAGTGAGATACGGAACTTCTCCCCACGAGCGGTTCGGCCGCCGGGCGGCGTCGCCGGGGGCCCGGGCGTGGTGGCCTGGACCGTCGGCATGGAGGTCTGCGTCAGGGCGTCGGCGAGTGCCTCGCGCATCTGCCCGGCATCGGCGAACCGTTCCTTCGGGTCCTTGCCGAGGGCGCGCAGGATCACCGCCTCCACCGTCGGCGGTATCTGCGGTCTCAGCCGGGAGACCGGCTCGGGTGCGGCGAACAGGTGCTGATGCATGACGGCGAAGGGCGATTCGCCACGGAACGGGGGCTGTCCGACCAGCAGTTCGTGCAGCAGGCACCCCATCGCGTACAGATCGGCCCGGTGGTCGATCTCCGCCCCGTTGATCTGCTCGGGGGAAAGGTAGGCGGGAGTGCCGATCGCCGCACCGCTACCGGTGATGCGGGTGGCGGTCTCGGTGAAGGCCTTGGCGATGCCGAAGTCGAGGACCTTCACGGTGTCGGGTCCGGTGAGCATGATGTTCGAGGGCTTGATGTCCCTGTGCACGATCCCGCACTCGTGGCTGTGCCGCAGCGCGTCCAGCACCGCGCATGCCGCGTTGACGGCGTCGGCGACAGGCAGGGGGCCGTCTCGCAGGACCTCGGCGAGCGTGGCGCCCTGCACGTACTCCATGACCAGGTAGGGCCGTGGGCCATCCGGGTGCGGCTCCTCGCCGACGTCGTGGATGGTGGCCACCGCCGGGTGGTTCAGCGCGGCGACCGCGTGCGCCTCGCGCCGGAAACGGGCTCGCGACTGCGGATCGTGGGCCAGCGCCGAGGAGAGCAGTTTCACCGCGACAGTGCGGCGCAGCCGCTGATCCACCCCGCGATGGACCGTTCCCATACCACCTTGACCGAGCTTCTCGACCAGCTCGTACCGGCCGCCGAGGACCATGTCCCGCCCCACTCACGCCTCCCGTGAATCAGAAACCCGGCGCAGCTTACGGCGCGACCCCGACGCCGAGGCGCCCGCACCGCGCTCCTGACGGCCGTCGCCCTCCTCATCGGCGCCGCAACGACCTTCGTCCTGCTCGATTCCGACAGGCCTGACCGACCGCATCCGCGCGCCACGCTCGAAGAGTCCCGGGCCGGGCTGCCTTCCGCGTGGAGACAGAAGCCGACGTCCACGCCGACCACTGGGAGATGTGCACCCGGAGGCGGACGAGGCGGTGTGCTGCCTGGCAGGCGGTGCGCGGCTCCACCTCCGTCCCACCGGACCCGGCGCATCCGGTGCGGCAGTGCGGTTGTCGGCGGGTGCCGCCGTGATCGTTCCCCGGGGCCGCCGGCACCGCCTGGAACTGGACGCTGGGGATCCGCAGGTTGCGGACGAGAACGGGGCGTCAGACCATCGCGAACTTGGCAACGTACTCGTCGAACGGCTCAATGCCGACTTCTGCGCGGAGTTCGTCCATGCGCTCGGGCTCTTCACAGGGCCAGGGAACGGGTACCCCGTCCTTCACGCCGGCGATCTGCGTACCGTAGATCTGCTTGCGGCCCTCATTGACCAGTGTGCGGTCGTGCAGGAAGGCCAGCTCGCGTGGGCCGGCCGAGCCTGCCGACACCGCCTGCCGCATCAGCCGGAGGGCTCGTCGCTGAATGTCGAGCTGCCGGTCGGCATGCTGGGCGATCAGCCACGCTGCGCGGGCGGCCTCCTCGCCGACCAGTTCCTGCGTCGGCCAGCCGTACTCATCCATGATCTCGCCGAGCCGGTCACCGTGCTGTGCGGTCAGCCGCCGCCAGGCCAACTGCTCGACAGGATTGTCGCTGTTCGCGTGGACCGCAGACCGGTGATCCGCCGCAGCCATGTCCGTGAGTTCCACGGCCAGTTCGGCAACCTCGTCCACCACTTTCAACTCCCTGACTCTGCCGGTGCGTTGCTCTTGTCCTGGGCAACCCTAAAGGCGCATACGGGGCACAAAGATCATTCCGGAGAACGGTGACAGGCACCTCCACGCACCGGGATAATGGATCTACTCCCGGAGCCGGAGACCGAGCCAGGCGGCTGCAGGCACTTGTTACGGTCGCCGGATGGACACCTGGGACGGGGACGGCGTACGCGCTCGGATACGGGAGATGGCCGCACGGGACCCGGGGCGGGAGCGGTTCGGGGCGGACACGCACCGGTACGAACTGACGTCGGCACTGCCGGAGGCGGAGATCAGGGCGTTCGAGGAATCCCACGGCGTCCGTCTGCCGAGGGAGTACCGGTCTTTCGTCGCGAAGGTGGGCAACGGGCCCGCCGGTCCCTGCCACGGGTTGATGCCGTTGACCGTCGCCCGCCCGCAGGCCGGCGAGGAGTGGGCCGTGGACGGCGAGTGGGAGGAAGACCGGCTGCCGGGCCGGCTCGCCGAGCCGTTCCCGCTCACCGAACCCCTGCCCGGCCGGATCGGCACACCGGCCGATGCGCTGACCCGGGGCACGCTCATGCCGGCCGAGGTGGGCTGCGGCATGTTCATCCGGCTGGTCCTGAACGGCCCGCGAGCCGGCGAGGTCTGGCAGATCGATCCGGACTGGGGCGGCTTCGTACCGGCGAGCCCCGGCTTTCGCACCTGGTACACCGACTGGCTGGAGAGCCCCTGAACGCGCCCTGCGCCGCCGCACGGTGCCGGGGGCGCGGGTCATCGTCCTGCCGCGGTCGCGCGGTTCGGCGATGCAGGGCCGATGCCAGGGCAGCGGGAGACAGGGACGGATCCTGTCCCCGCCCGCCGTGCAGCCGACGACCACCGACCGCCTCACGCCGGAGCAGAACGCCGTCCGCAACGCCGTGGCCGTCGACAACGTCCATGTGCCCTTCGGCCAAGGGCGGCACGGCGGCTGGGGCACGGGGATGGCGGTGCGCACCCGCCTCGGGGCGTCCGTCCCGGATCCGGTGCGGGTCATGCGCAGGTGGAGCGCATCAGGCCGAGGCGGAGCGCCGGCCCGGCACCGTGGGGTGGCCGTCAGCCGGCGGCCTTGGCGATGACGCGCTCCATCTCCTCTCGGCCGAAGGCCCGCAGCGTCGTGGAACGGACGTTGCCCACCCCGCCGAGCTGCAGGAGTGCCGCCGCGGCGGTTTCGTCGTCGGGCGCCTCGACGACGGCCACGAGGTCGTACGGTCCGACGGTCCAGTAGATGCTCAGGAGCTTCGCCCCGAGCTTCTGTACCGCTGAACCGAAGGTCTCGGCGCGCTTCGCGGTGTCCTTGTAGTTTCGGACCCCTTGTTCGGTCCAGTTCAGCAAGGCGACGTACGTCGGCATGTTCTTCCACCTTCACGAGGGGACACATCGCGAAGTCAAGCCTCGGCACCCGGGGCGGAACCTGCACGAGATACGCACCCGAACGTGCGGTACGAGCGACCGCAGGGCATCGAGGGGGCCGCCGCGCTGCCACCTGGCCGGCCACCTGGTCGGTCCATGGCGTCACACCTTGGACATGTCCGGAATGCCGGTCATAAGAGCTGTCGGTACGTTCGTCGCAGGTCGGTCGCACGGCCGACGTCCGTGAGACAGAGAGAAGTGACATGCCCTCGCGTACTTTTGCTGTGGTCGGCGCCGGAGTGGGCGCGACCGTCCTTGCAGCCGCCGGGATCACCTACGCCGCGACCGTCGGATCCGCTCCGGCGTCGCCGTCTGCGCACCGAGCGGCCAAGACCGTTCACCGAGCGGCCAAGCCTGTCCACCGGGCGGCCCAGCCCGTCCGACGAGCCGGATCTGCGGCGGCTCCCTCCGGCGGCGGGAGCGGGAACGTGGAGAGGAAAGAGGGCCACGACGGCGCAGGGCGCCGTCATGGCCGCGGGGAGGAGGGGAGGATCTTCTTCAACGAGCGTTCCTACCCTGCCTCGGTCGACGGGTGTATCACCGCGGCCAGCGGACTGGGCTCGGACAGCTTCAGTGTTTTCAACGACAGCCGGAAGACGGTCGAGGTCTTCCGGGGCTTCGCCTGTGACAACGGCGCTCCGGTCGCCACCGTGGGTCCCCACGGCAACACCTTCGGGGTGGTGACCCGCACCGTCCACGAGGGCCTGGCCGGGGGCCTGGCAGGAGGCCTGTTCGGTGACGATGGTGCCGTGGGCAGCTTCCGGGTGATCTGCGACGACGAGTGGTGACAGCAGTGGTGGCAGCGCCGCCACGGCTACGAGTGGTGTTCGCCGTGCTCGAACCGCTGGTGGGGGCCGCAGCAGAAAGCGGGGTCGTGCCGGTGCTCACCCGTCGGCGTCCCGCCCGCGGCGCCGAGCAGCGTCGCGCACTGTGCTCGCTTCGCGCTGTCGACCATGCGGTCGCTGTCGGACGCGGCGTTGGCCAGGCTCGCGCAGCACACGGTCAGCAGGACGGCGCCGACCAGGAAGGGCAGGCTTCGGCGGGCGGGGGGCGGCGCCAGCAGGGCCCGTACCCGCTGGGGGACTTCACCGCCGGTCGCGGCCAGAACGGCGGGGCGCGACGCGCCGGTGGACGCGAGTGCCGCGCGCCCGACCGCGCGGGCGACGACCGCCCGGTCGCCCACCTGCGTGGCGGCCTCCTCGTCGGCCCAGCGTTCCAGGACGAAGGCGCCGGTGTCGGCCAGGGGGCGCAGCAGCGGGTTCAGGGCCGCCGTGAGCCGCCACAGGCTCAGGAACAGGTGGTGCCTCCGGCGCAGATGGGCCCGCTCGTGCGCCAGCAACGCCTCGCGCTCGTCGTCGCCGAGACAGCACAGCATGCCCCGGGACACCACGATGCGTCCGGGCGCGCCGGGCAGGGCGAACGCCAGCGGAGCGTCGTCGTCGACCACGGCCAGTTCGGTGTCACCGCGCAGCCCCTTGCACTCCCGCCGCACCCGCGCGACATGGCGGGCCTGGCGGAGGGCGGACACGCCCAGCGAGACGACGCCGGTGGCGAGGACGAGCGCGCTGACGACCGCGACGACGGCGTACACGGGGTCCTCGGCGCGCAGCGCGGCCACCGACCAGTGGCCCTCGGCCGCGACCTCGGGGATCTGCGCGATGCCGGTGAACGCCAGCAGGGCGAGCGAGCCGGTCCAGCCGCCGGCGGTGACGAGCGCGGCGCAGGCCAGGGCCCAGGCCGCGGGACGCGGGGTGAGCCGGCGCGCCAGGCGCGGCGCGAGCACGCTGATCACGGCGGTGACGACGAACGGGACGTAGACGCTGATCAGCACCGGCTCACCGCCTTCCGTCGGAACGCTCGTCGCGGGTGTCGTGCCCGGACAGCAGCTGGTGCAGCAACTGCTCGTCCCGTGCGGAGAGTTCGGACACGAAGCGGGTGAGGACGGCCTCGCGGTCGGTACCTTCCTCCAGCAGCGACCGCATCCGCCGGGCCGTGTGCGAGGCCTCGTCGCGGACCGGGGTGTAGGCGTATCCGCGGCCCTCCCGGTTCCGTAGGAGCATGCCCTTGTCGTGGAGGCGGGACAGGATGGTCAGCACGGTGGTGTACGCCAGGTCGCCCGGGAGCCGCTCGAGCACCTGGCGGGCGGTCAGCGGGCCGTCGGCGGCCCACAGCGCGGCCAGCACATCGCCCTCCAGCTCACCGCGCGCCCGCCTGCCGGCTCCGCCGTGGGTCTCCTCGTCCGTCGGGTCGCTCACCGTCTGCCCTTCCTCACCCTCGTCAGCAGAGGCTACCCGGTCGTCCTCTGCAGGCCACCGAACATCTCCTACTAGTTGTAGGAGGTATGCTCCGGCCTCGAAGCGCGATCTACTACATCTTGTAGAGCCCCCCAGCTCCCGACGGGCGGAGGACCGACCCATGCCCCAAGCCGGACGCACTCTCCCCAGCCCCGCGCCCGCGGGCCCCGTGTCGCGGCCGCGAAGCGAGACGACGGACCCCGGTCCGGCGACGTCCTCCGGCCGGATCGCGATCATCTCCGCGAGCGTCGGCGCGGGCCACGACGGCGCCGCCGCCGAGCTGGACCGCCGCCTCACGGCAGACGGCTTCACCGTCGACCGGCACGATCTGCTCGACCTGCTGCCCGCCCGGCTCGGCAGGGCCGTCCAGGAGGGCTACCACCGGCTGCTCGTCCGAGCGCCGTGGGCCTACCAGCGCATCTACTCCAGCACCGAGCGCGCGGGAGGCGGCGGCCCGGCGGCGCGGGCGCTGCTCCGCGCGGCCGAGGACCGGGTGCTGCGGGCCCTGGCTCCCGGGACCGGAGCGGTCGTCTCCACCTACCCCGGGGCGAGCCGGGTGCTCGGCAGGCTGCGCCTGGACGGGCGGCTGACCGTGCCGGTCCTCACCTACCTCACCGACTTCTCCGTGCATCCGCTGTGGGTGGCGGACGGCGTGGACGTCCACCTCGCGGCCCACGCCGTGCCCGCCGCCCAGGCGCGGGCCGCCGGCGCCCGGGACGTACGGGTGCGCGGGCCGGTCACCGACCCGCGGTTCCGGCCCTGCGACCGGGAGGAACGCGACCGCGCGCGGGCCAGGTTCGGGCTGCCGCCGCACACTCCGCTCGCCCTGCTGGTCGCCGGCTCCTGGGGCGTCGGGCCGGTCCGGCGGGTGGCGCTGGAGGTGCGCGACAGCGGCGCGGCCGTACCGGTCGTCGTCTGCGGCCGGAACCAGGCGCTGGCCGAGCGACTGCGCGCCGACGGCATCGAGCATGCCTACGGCTGGGTGGACGACATGCCCGCCCTGATGCACGCCGCCGACGTCCTCATCCAGAACGCCGGCGGACTGACCTCCCTGGAGGCGTTCGCCGCGGGCCTGCCGGTCGCCGGCTACCGTTGCATACCCGGCCACGGCCTGACCAACGCCGCAGCCCTGGACGAGGCCGGGGCGGCGGTGTGGATCCGCGACCCGGCCGGCCTCAAGGCCGTCCTGCACGACCTGATCGACGGCCCGCTCGGTCCGCGCCAGCGCGAGACGGGCCTCGCCCTGTTCGCCGGGGCGCCGGGCGAAGGCCCGGCGGCCGAGATAGCCCGCGTGCACCACTCGGGGCTCACGCAACGCCGCCCGCGCCCCCTCACGCACCGACGCCCCACGCCGCGCCGGCTCGCCGCCACGGCCGCCGTCGCGTGTGCCGTGTGGGCGTGCGCCGTCGGCACCGGGATCGCGACGGCGTACGACGGCCCCGCACTGGCGCACGCCATAGGCCACCGCCTCGACCCGGACGCACTCGCCGCACATCTCGCCCCCCGGCAGGAAGGCCACCACTCGTGACCACCGCCCACACCTTCCGTACGGCTGCCCTGGCGGCCCTGCCCGTACTCGCCGCCGCCCACGCCACGCCCGTCGTCTCCACCTACGGCCCCCTGCGCAACCGGCTCATGCCCCGCCTCGCGGGCCGGGGCCGTCCGGACCACGTCGCGCTGACCTTCGACGACGGACCGGACCCCCGCTCCACCCCGCTCTTCCTGCGGCTGCTCGCCGAGCGTGGGGTGCATGCCACCTTCTTCCTGCTCGGCGCGCAGGCGCACCGCTCACCCGGTCTGGTCCGCGAGATCGCCGGGGCAGGTCACGAGATCGGCATCCACGGCTGGCTGCACCGCCCGCTGCTGCTGCGCGGCCCGCGCGCGACCTACGACGACTTCGCCCGCGCCCGTGACACCGTGGCCGCGCTCACCGGACGCGTGCCCACCCTCTTCCGGCCGCCCTACGGCGTCATGTCGACCGCCGCCCATGTGGCGGCCCGCCGCCTCGGTCTCACGCCGGTGCTGTGGACCTGCTGGGGTGAGGACTGGAGGGCCAGGGCCACCCCGGCGTCCGTCCACCGCACCGTCACCCGCGATCTGGACGGCGGCGGCACCATCCTGCTCCACGACTCCGACTGCACCTCCGCGCCGGGCGCCTGGCACTCGGCCCTGGGCGCGCTGCCCCGCATCCTCGACACCTGCGCGGAGCGGGGCTTCGACGTCGGCCGGCTGCGTGACCACGGATGGCCTGCGGGTGGGCCGCGGGTGGCCTGCGGCGAATGAGGTGCCAATGAGGTGCCGGCGACCGGAACGATTCCAGGATGCCGTTCGTCTACGGTTCAGTAGACGGTCTACGTTTCTGTAGTCATCCAGTTGCCGGCCGTTCACTCACGCCGATTCACCCGCAGATGCACCCGCACGAAAAGGCCCGCCCCGATGAGCACTGTGATCCTCGCCTTCGACGGGTCCTCCGTCGACGGTTCCGCCTACTCGGACGTGGTGCGCCTCGCGTGGCACTCGCCGGGCTGGCTGGACGACACGGTCTCGGCCTGGTCGACGTACGGGCTCGCGGTGTTCGCCGTCCTGGCCGTGGCCGGCTGGTGGGGAGCCCGGCGCAAGGGGGCCGTCGCCGCGGTGTCGGCACTGGCGGTGCCGGTGATCGTCGTCGTGGCGTACGGCGTGGACGCCCTCCTCAAGTTGGCGGTGCGCGAGGACCGGCCGTGTCAGAGCCTGCACGTGAGAACACTGGAGGCGTGCCCGGGACCCGGCGACTGGTCCTTCCCGAGCAACCACGCGGCCATCGCCGCCGCTGCCGCCGTGGCCCTCCTGTTCGTCTCGCGCCGTCTCGGGGCGGTCGCGGTCGTGGCCGCGCTGGCCATGGGGATCTCCCGGGTGTGGGTCGGCGTGCACTATCCGCACGACGTCCTGGCAGGTCTCCTCGTCGGCGCCCTGGTGGCACTGACGGCGACGCGCGCGACGCGGCGGTGGTCGGCCGTCCTGGCGCGGTGGCTGGCAGCCAGACGCCTGGGTGCGATGCTGCTGACACCATGAACCGTGCCCTCGGCTCCCTCGGGGTCCTTCGCCGCCTGGCCCCGCGCACCCTGCGCGGGCGGCTCTCCCTCGTGGCGCTGACCGCCGCCGCGCTGCTGATGACGGTGCTGACCGTGGCGTTCAACGCCGTGATGGACCGGCATCTGCAGCACCAGGCGGACGACGAGCTGCGCAACAGGGCGGCGGCGGTGGCCACGACCGTCGACACCAGCGGTTCCCGGGTCCGCGTCGTGGAAACGGTCAACGACCGCCTGCTCGACACCAACGTGTGGATCTACGCCGGGACCGGCCTGCTGGAGAAGCCGCCGTCCACCGCCGGGGACGGCGCACTGACCCGCGCCGCCGACGGGCTGGCCGCACGGCGCGGGCGCGCCTGCGCCACCTTCCACGCCCACGGCCACCGGCCCGTCCGGCTGTGCTCCCTGCCGATTCCCGGCCGCCACGCCGGCGCCACCGTGGTCACCGCCCTGGACCTGGCCCCGTACCGCAGTTCCGCCGACACCCTGCTGCTGGGGTCGCTGATCCTGGACACCGTGATGCTCGGGTGCACGTACGTCCTGACCCGCCTGTCCGTCGGCCGGGCGCTGCGGCCGGTGCGGACCATGACCGACCAGGCCACGCAGTGGAGTGCGGTGGGCTCGGACGACCGCTTCGGCGCGGCGGAACACCCGGCCGAACTCGCCCGTCTGGGCGCCTCGCTGGACGCGCTCCTCGACCGCATCCGCACAGTGCTGCGCCACGAGCAACAGCTGACCGGAGAGCTGTCCCACGAACTGCGCACCCCGCTCACCAGGATCATCATGGAGCTCGACTGGTGGCGGACCCGGCCGCGCACGGACGCCGAGACCCGTGCCGCCCACGAGGTGATCGCCGAGGCCGCGCAGTCCATGCGCACGATCTGCGACACGCTGCTCAACGAGGCCCGCGAGAACACGCTGAACCCGGCGACCGCCCCCGGAACGACCGACGTCGTGCCGGTCCTGGACCGCCTGCTCCGGCAGCTCGACGCGCCGGAGCGGGTGCGGACGGCCGTGGAGACGGATGCTCCGGTGCTGGAGGCCGGCGTTCCCTCCGGCCTCCTCGAACGCATCGTCAGCCCCCTGCTCGCGAACGCCGCCCGCTACGCCCGTTCCACCGTGACCGTTTCCGCGCGGCGCGTGCCCGGCTCCGTGCGGATCGATGTCGTCGACGACGGCCCCGGCGTGCCGGAGGCCTTCGTGGGCGAGCTGTTCCAGCCGGGTCGGCGCGCCGACTCCGGCGACGGGCACGACGGCGCGGGCCTGGGGCTCCCACTCGCACGCCGCCTGGCCCGCGCCGTCGGCGGTGAGGTGTCCTACGACCCCGGACACACCCCCGGCGCCAGATTCACGATCGCCCTGCCCACGGCGTGACCGAGCCCTACAGTCTTGACGCATTCATGACGCGGCGACCGCATCCATCCGGCCACCGCCGGTGTCCTTCCCGGTGTCCGTGCCGTTGCGAGGAATGGAGTGCCCATGGAAGGCACCGTGGTGGCGGTCGTCGTGGTGGCGCTGTTGGCGCTGTTCGTGCTGAAGAGCGGTATGCGGGTGGTCAACCAGGTGGAGCGGGGGGTCGTGTTCCGGTGGGGCAAGGCCCTGCCGGGCCACCGGCAGCCCGGCATCACCTTCCTGATCCCCTTCGCCGACCGTATGCGCAAGGTCAACGTGCAGGTCGTGACCATGCCCGTGCCCACCCAGGAGGGCATCACCAAGGACAACGTGTCGGTGAAGGTCGACGCGGTCGTCTACTTCCGGGTGACCGACCCGGTGCGCGCGGCCATCGAGGTCCAGGACTACGTCTTCGCCGTCGGGCAGGTCGCCCAGTCCTCGCTGCGGTCCATCATCGGCAAGAGCGATCTGGACGACCTGCTGAGCGACCGGGAGCGGCTGCACGAGGGGCTGGCGCTGATGATCGACAGCCCGGCCGCCGGGTGGGGCATCCACATCGACCGCGTCGAGATCAAGGACGTCCAGCTGCCCGAGTCGCTGAAGCGGTCCATGTCCCGGCAGGCCGAGGCCGAGCGGGAGCGGCGGGCCCGGGTCATCACCGCCGACGGTGAGTTCCAGGCCGCACAGCAGCTCGCCAACGCCTCCAGGATCATGTCCGACAGTCCGGAGGCCATGCAGCTGCGGCTCCTGCAGACGGTCGTCGAGGTCGCCGCCGAGAAGAACTCGACCCTTGTGATGCCCTTCCCCGTCGAGCTGTTGCGCTACTTCGACCGGGCGGCGCAGAAGATCGACGCCGACCTCAGCGTGCCTCGGCAGCAGCAGGCTCCCGCCCCGGCTCCGCAGAGCGCCGAGCAGCCGTAGCGAGCGCCAGTGTCACAGCCACCGAGCCCGCCGCCATCAGCGTCATCCCCGCGGCGGGCGAGGTGAGCTGTGCCACCGCGCCGGCCAGCGCGGCGCTCACCCCCTGCATGGTGAGCATGCCGGAGGAGTGCAGCCCCAGGGCCTGGCCGGCGAGTTCGTCCGGGGTCAGGTCCATCAGCCGCTCCTGCTGCACGAGGCTCGCGCCGAAGCCCACGGAGGCGACCGTCGCGCACACCGCCGCCACCGGCAGCGGCGGGTGCGCGCAGAACACCAGGTACGGCGTCGCCAGCAACAGCAACAGGGGCGTGGCCAGGCGGCGGCGTACCGCGGGCGGCAGCAGCCGGCCCACCGTCACATCGCCGGCGAACATGCCGAGCGCCCCGCAGGCGAACAGGGTGCCGGCGGCGTGCGGCGCGTACGACACGTACAGGGACTCGCAGCCGACGACCAGGCCGTTGGGCAGCCACAGGCCCAGATAGGTGAGGCGGCGCGGGCGGGACGACCACAGCAGGGCGTTGGTGCGCCAGGTCGCCGACGCGGTGGGGCGGCCCCCGCTCCGGGGCGGGCGGGCGGTCAGGCCGAGGCGCAGGGCGAGCGCGGCCGTCAGGTACAGGGCCGCCGCCAGCAGCAGGCAGACGCGCGGGGAGAGCATCGCGAGCAGGGCGCCGCCGGTGGCGAACCCGGCGATCTGCATCAGCCCGCTCATCATGTTGAACAGCGAACGCCCCGGCAGATAGCCGTCCTTGGCGAGGATCTCGTTCAGCAGGCCCCAGCGGACCCCGGCGCCCAGGGAGGCCACGAGGCCCAGCAGCAGCAGGACGCCGAAGACCGCGCCGACCGGCAGACCGGGCACCGCCTGAACCGCCGTACCGGCCGCGAAGGCGAGCGCGATCGCGGACAGCGCCGTACGCGGGGGCAGCCGGTCGGCGCCGGACAGCAGGAAGGTCGCGCCCAGCACCTGGGCGAGCGAGGGGCCGAACATGCTCACCGCCGACAGCAGCGGCGAGCCGGTGGCCCGGTACACGAGGGTGGCCAGGGCCAGCCCGCCGACCGTCTGCGCGGCGGTCTGCGCGGCCGAGCCGGCGAAGAGCGGGGTGAACTCCGGGGTGCGGAACAGGGATCGATAGCTGGACATGCCGGGGAGTCTCGGCGGGTCACGGGCGGGCTCGTTATTGTTTCGCCACAGCGCGAAAGCCCGTACGGCCGTGAGGGGGGTCCCGGGGTGGGCCTGTGGCAGCTCAACGCGGACACACTCGCCCGCAGCCGGTTCGTCGTCTCGCCGCTCGCCGAGACCTTCGCCTGCCTGAAGCTGCTGCACGGGGCGGACGCCGCGCATCCCGGTGAGCAGGCGTGGCTGCGCGCCCAGCTGCCCGCCTACCGGGCGCTGCTTGCGGCCGAGCCGGTGACGGCACGGCTGGTGCGGGCCGGGCTCGGCCGGGAGTGGATCGCCGACTTCCTGACCCCGGCGCCCCGCGGCGGGGAGACGTTCGCGGACGAGGTCTCCCGGGTCCGCTCGACCGCGCCGGAGGCGGCCCGCGCCCATCTGCGCACCGCACTCGTCGGCCCGCTCCCCGCCGAGCTGGACCGGGACGACCTGCCCGAGCGGGCGGCCATACTCCTTCAGTGGGTGTGGGAGAGGACCGTACGGCCGTCCTGGGAGCGGCGGCGGCGGGTGCTGGAGGCGGACGTGGTCGCGCGGACCGCGCAGGTGAGCCGGGGCGGCTGGGTGAGCGTGCTCGACGAGCTGCGGCCCGGACGCACCCGCTGGCTCGGCGAGAACCTGCTCCAGATCAACCTGCACGCGTACCCGCCCCGGGAGATCTCCGGTGCCGAGCTGCTCTTCGTGCCGGTGACCGTGCAGCGGGCGGGCTGGGTCGCCTGGGACGACGGGGTGCGCTACGCGGTGGTCTACCCGTGCGCCGGTGCCCTCGCCGACGCGGGCATCAGAACCGTCCCGTCCGCCCTGGGCGCCCTGCTCGGTCCGGCCCGGGCCGAAGTCCTGGCCCTCCTCGCCTCCCCCATGAGCACCACCCAGCTGACGGCGGTGACCGGGCAGGGGCTGGGCTCGGTGGGGCGCCATCTGAAGGTGCTCAGGGAAGCGGGGCTGGTGGAACGGCGCAGGGCCGGGCGGTCGGTGTTGTACGTACGGACGGCTGCCGGAGATGTCCTGCTGGAGGCGCCCCAGGGGGCGCGGGGCTGTGCCTGATGTGCGGCCCTCGGGCGTCTAGGCTCCCCGTATGACCAACGTGCTGAACGTAGAAATCGGCTCCCTCGCCGGGGGCCCCGCCGACCTCACCCAGTACGAGGGCAAGGCCGTCCTCGTCGTCAACGTGGCCTCCAAGTGCGGCCTCACCCCCCAGTACACGGGCCTGGAGAAGCTCCAGGAGCGGTACGCCGACCGCGGGTTCACCGTGCTCGGGGTGCCCTGCAACCAGTTCCTCGGGCAGGAGCCCGGCACCGCCGAGGAGATCGCGGAGTTCTGCTCGGCGACGTACGGCGTGACCTTCCCGCTCACCGAGAAGGTCGAGGTGAACGGCGAGGGCCGGCATCCGCTGTACGAGCGTCTGGTGGGCTTCGCCGACGCCGAGGGGCACAGCGGCGACATCCGCTGGAACTTCGAGAAGTTCCTGATCGGGCGGGACGGCACGGTCGTGGCCCGGTTCTCGCCGCAGACCGAGCCGGAGTCGGACGCGATCGTGACCGCCATCGAGGCCCAGCTCGGCTGAGCCGCGCTGGGCCTTGCCCCGGTGCCCCCGAACAGAAGGTGCCCTCTCGGCAAGGACGGCGACCGGTCGAGAGGGCTCTTCTGGTGGTGCTTGTGAAGTTGTTTTCGTCGGGGGGGCTTCACTGACGAAGGTCAGGGAGGGCCCCCTAGGCCTTGACCGAGGTCACGAAGGCGTTCCACGCGTCGGCGGGGAAGGCCAGGATCGGGCCCTCGGAGACCTTGGAGTCACGGACGGCGAGTTCGGCGTCGGTGGGCGACTTGACCTCGACGCAGGCGCCGTTGCCCGCGGAATAGGAGGACTTCATCCACGTCTCCGAAGCGCCCTGAATCAGTGCCATGTCCACTCCTGTTGCGAGTTGCGATAGTGCGGTTCACGCCAACCTTGTCGTCTGATTGGCGTGATCGACGCTACCGGGCAACCGCGCCTGCCGGAGTAGTCGTTCACTCAACCGGATGGCATATTCCAGGAGAGCCTTCCATCGGAGTGGACCTTCGGTGTAAGATCCGGCGCCCTCCGTGACAGCCGCTCATTCGGCGTACAGCTTCGCCACTTTCGCAATGAACTGCCGGGATTGCTCCACATTGAGGGACTGTGCCCGCAGATGCTCGTACATCACGGCGTACTTCTGCACGTCCTGGGCCTTCTCCAGGTACAGGTCGCTGGTGACGCCCTCCAGGTACACCACGCTGGAGTCGGCCGCGTCGGCGAACTCGAGGATCGCGTACTGGCCGTTGAGCCCCGGATGCGCGCCCACCTCGAACGGCAGCACCTGCACGGTGACGTGCGGCAGCTGGGACATCTCGATCAGATGGTCCAGCTGCTCGCGCATCACCAGCCTGCTGCCCACGACACGCTTGAGCGCCGCCTCGTCGAGCACCACCCACAGCCGGAGCGGGTTGTTCTCGGCGGTGATACGTTCCTGTCGGCGCATGCGCACCTGCACACGCTTCTCGATCTCGGCGGTCGACGTCTCCGGCAGCGCGCCCTGCACCAGGGCCTCCGCGTAGGCGCGGGTCTGCAACAGACCGGTGACCAGCTGGGGTTCGTACACCCTGAGCGACTCGGCGTCGGTCTCCAGCCCGATGTACACGCTGTAGGGGATGTCCCCGAAGGTGTGCCACCAGCCCTGTTGCCGGGAGTCCCGGGCCATCTCCATCAGCGAGTCGACGATCCGCTGGTCCTCGACCTCGTAGACCCCGCACAGGTCGCGCACATCGCGCTGACTGATGCTTCTGCGGCCGTTCTCCAGCCGGCTGATCTTCGACTGCGACACCAGCAGTCGTTCCGCCACTTCCTCGGCCGTCATGCCCTTGAGCTCGCGAAGCCTGCGGAGCTCCTGGCCCAGCCGGCGCCGCCTGACGGTGGGATTGACATTGGACGCCACGGGACGTGCACCTCCGGCTGCCTGCCTGTTGCTTAACACTTTGCGTATCTGCTGCTGAGCAGACTGCCACCAAGGTGCTTTCTACCGCTGGGAAACGGTGGATATGCGGCGCGTACGCGTCAGTTCGCCACGGCTCGCCACCCGATGGTGTACCGGAACGCAGTCGAGCGGGGCGGCGGGATCCCGGGGAAGGATCCCACCGCCCCGCTCCGACCGACGGCTCCCGAAACGGCCGTGCGCGAACCGGGGTTACGGCTCAGTGGGCCACGGCGCGTGCCATGGATCCGCGGTGCGGCTGCATCGGAACCCCGCGTGCGGGTTCCGCCGCGGACCGTGCACCGGCCGCCGCGCCCTGCCGCCCGGTGGCGGCGGCGCCCCGGCGCGGCTGTGCGACGGCACCGTTCTGCACGTCCATCACGGCGTGCGCGACAAGCCCGCCCATGGGGTCGTGCCGGATCAGATCCCGCAGCCGGGACCGGGACGACCGTCCCTCGTTCCCCGGATACAGGTGCTTGCCGAGCCCGACGGCGTGCGCCAGGGCGGCGAGCGCCGCGGTCCGCGGGTCCGGCGGCACGCCGGTGCGGATCGCGGAATCCAGCCGGGCTCGGATCTCCCGGCTGATCTCGTTGTCCGTCGCCTGATAGCGCGTCGTCGGCAGCACCCCGCACATCTGACCGGCCACGGCATGCACCATGCCGCACCGCTCCAGATGCGAGAGGTACGTCTGACGGAGCCCCAGCCGGGGTCCGCCGATCCAGTGGACGGCACGCACGGGAGCGCCACGCCTTCGCAGCAACTCCAACGCGCAGTCCAAAGTCGGATCTCCAGTCGGCCGTGGCACCACCACGGCGATACGATCCCCGTCTGGGGCTATCCGTCCGGCCAGCGCCAGCTCCACTAGCTGTGCACCGGCCAGACCGAGGTCGAGCGACTGCGGCTGCGCAGTGGTACCCGTGGCCGGGTCCAGTGCCAGCAGCAGAAGCTCCTCCGGAAGTGTTCTGCGGCTCCTGCCCATCCATGCCTCCCCGCGTGGATGAATGACAGGGTGACCCCTCTCACATTGGTCTGTCGAGGGTGCGTGACCGGTTCGTGAGGGAACCGGTAGGTATGTCGTTCTCGTCTACTGCAGGGGCCAAGCCCTCACACAGGACACTGGTACATGGTTCGGACAGGGCGCGCGCGTAGGCGTGCGGCGCATGGAGGAGGCATCGGTGGCGGGCGAGTCCCCCGACAGGTCGAAGCAGCGCGAGTCGTCGGCAGAACCGACGTCGGGGAGCGCGGGTCCGGTTCCCGAGGCACGCGATCCGCGCCTCGCCGTCTCCCGCGAAAAGGATTCCGCGCCCGGTGGCGCGGACACCGCAACGAAGGTCCTGTCGGTCCGTGACGTCAAGGACCGCGCCTCGGAAGCCCCGTCGGAGGACACCGCCCTCCGCGAGGCGGTCTCGTCCTGGGTCCGCGACGCCGCAAGTCCCGGTCCGACGGCCACGGATGAGCCGGAGACGGATGAGCCGGAGGCCGAGGAGACCGAGACCGGGTCCGAGGCCACGGAGGCCGACGCGGAGGCGAACACGGGCACCGAACCGGAGGCTGACGCGGACTCCGACGCGGACAGTGGCGCCGGGGCCCAGGCGGATGCGAAGGCGAAGGCCGGCGAAGCCGAGGCCGTGGTCGCCGAGGCCGGGTCCGAGGACGCCGACGGCGAGGACGCCCCACAGGGGCCACCCGCAGCCGACGACGAGCCCCCCGCGGGTGGTGCGGGTGGGAGCACGGACGCCGAAGGCGAAGCCGAGGCGAGTGACGAACCCGCCCCCGCGCCGGAGGCGGACGCGGGCGACGACGAGACCCGCACGAGTGGTGCGGGTGGGAGCGCGGACGCCGAAGGCGAAGCCGAGGCGAGTGACGAACCCGCCCCCACGCCGGAGGCGGACGCGGGCGACGACGCCCCCGTCGACCAGCCCACCACCGTCTTCAAGGCGATAAAGCCCCCGTCCGCCCCGCAGGTCGACCAGCCGACGACCATGCTCAAGCTCGGCGGGAAGACGAACACGCCCAAGGCCCCGGAGTCCGACCCCGAGCGCACCAGTAAGTTCGTCGCGCTCAAGAACGACATGGCGCCGGCCGCCAAGCCGGAGACCAAGCCGGAGGCCAGGCCGGACACCACCACCCCCGTCCCCCAGGTCGGCCCCGAGCGCACCACCCAGCAGCCGCTCCCCCCGAAGCCCCCGCTGGACCTCCTGGCGGAGCTGACGAACACGCCGCCGCCCCCGGAGACGGCGGTCCGCACGGTCGTGCGCCGGGTCAAGATCTGGACGCCCCTGGTCCTGCTCCTGGCGATCATCTTCGCGGTCGTACAGACCCTCCGCCCGCTCCCCGACCCCACGCTCGACCTCACCGCGAAGGACACCTACACCTTCGACGGCGGCAAGGCCGGCATCCCGTGGCCGGCCACTGGTCAGGCCGCGCTGGACGTCCAGGGCATCGGCACGTTCGGTAACTCCGGCGACCAGAAGCCCGTACCGATCGCGAGCGTCGCCAAGGTGATGACCGCGTACCTCATCCTGCGCGACCACCCGCTCAAGAGCGGTCAGGACGGTCCGAAGATCACGATCGACAAGCCCGCCGAGCAGCAGTCGGACGCGGGCCAGGAGTCCACCGTCCGCGTCACCGCGGGCGACTCGATCTCCGAGCGCGAGGCGCTGGAGGCCATCCTCCTGCCCTCCGCCAACAACGTGGCCCGGCTGCTCGCCCGCTGGGACTCCCACTCGGAGCAGGCGTTCACGGAGAAGATGAACGCCGCCGCCAAGGGTCTCGGCATGACCAACACGACGTACACCGACCCCTCGGGCCTGACCGCCTCCACGGTCAGCACCGCGGTGGACCAGGTGAAGCTGGCCCGGGCGGCGATGGAGCAGCCCGTCTTCCGCGAGGTCGCGGCGATGATGTCGTACAACGACTACAAGGGCGTCAACCACTCCAACTACAACCGCCTGGTCGGCCACAACAACGTCGTCGGCATCAAGACCGGTACCACGCCGGCCGCCCTCGGCAACCTCGTCTTCGCGGCGAAGCAGCAGGTCGGCGGCGAGACGCGCACCATCATCGGGGCCGTGCTGCGCCAGCCCGCCGGCGGCTTCGACCACACCATCATCAGCGGGGTCCTGGACGCGGGCGACAAGCTGATCCGCGCCGCGCAGGGCGCCCTGAAGTCGGTGACGATCCTGAAGAAGGGCGATGTGGTCGGGTACGTCGACGACGGTCTCGGCGGCCGTACGCCCATCGTGGCGACGAAGGACGTCACGGCGGCCGGCTGGTCGGGGCTGACGGTGAAGCTGTCCTTCGCCGCCGACAAGGTGCCGCACACAGCGAAGGCCGGCACCCAGGTCGGCTCGCTCACCGTGGGTGACGGTTCGGCCGGCGCGGTCAGGGTGCCGGTGGCCCTGCAGGAGGATCTGGCGGAGCCCGGCTTCGGCGCCAAGCTGACCCGTCTGGGCTGAGTCCGCACCGCGGTCTCACCAGCACGCACCCCGCCGACGGAGACCCGCGGCGGGGTGCGTGCTAGCGTCACGAATCGGGGCAGGTCGCCGGTCACCGGGACATGGCCGCGAACTGGACGGGAAGCAGCCGGGAACACCGTGGAACACGGCCGAGAACAGAAGACGGGACACGGGGAGTGCCTTCAGGTGGCCACAGCCGAGCCGACACGCGCCGACGACGCCGATCCTGGGCCGGGATCCGGCCCGCGAATACGCCTGTCCGAGCCTGACCCGGACGGTCGCGGGGATCACTCCGGCCACCCGGACGGCCGTACCGACAGTGAGCACCTCGACACGCCCGCCGGCCGGCTCGCGCGTCTCCTCGCCGCCGCCGAACCCCTGCGGCAGCGGCTGCTCAAGCACCCCGTGCTGTCCGTGACGGCCCTCGCGGGGGTCCTGCACATCGTCTGGTTCTTCACGTTCGCGAACAGCGGTGGCGATCTCGCGGCGCAGGACGCCTGGGCGGAGTTCGTCGGCCGACACCCGGACTCGGCGTACAACCTCGCCTGGTACGGCGGCATGCACCCGGTGTCGTACAGCGTGGTGTCGCCGTATCTGATGGCCGTGCTCGGCGTCCGTACGACGATGATGATCGCCGGGACCGTGTCGGCGGGCCTGCTGACGCTGGTCCTGATCCGCAGCCGCGCGGTGAAGAACCCGCTGTGGGCCTCGCTCGCCGGGGTCTTCGCGTTTCTGTGCAACGCGATCTCCGGCCGGGTGACCTTCGGGCTCGGCACGATGTTCGCGCTCGGCGCCGTCGCGGCCGTCTTCTGCTGGCCGTACCGGTGGCGTCACAAACGCTGGGCGAAGGCGGCGGTGGCCGCCCCGCTGGCCGGTCTGTCCACCATGGCCTCGCCCGTCTCGGGGCTGTTCGTCGGGCTGGTCGCGGTCGCACTGTTCCTGCAGAAGCGGCGGCCGGGCGCCTGGGCGCTGGGTCTCGCCCCGACCGTGGTGGTCGCCGCCTCGTACTTCCTCTTCCCCTTCTCGGGCACCCAGCCGATGACGATCGGCTCGGTGATCCTGCCCCTGCTGTACGGCCTGCTGTGCCTGTTCCTCGTGCCCAGGCAGTGGGTGACGGTCCGGCTGACGGCGGCCGTCTACAGCGTCGGCGTGGTCCTGGTGTGGCTGATCAACTCGCAGATCGGCTCCAACATCTCCCGGCTGCCGATGCTGTTCGCGGGTGCGGCGCTGGTGGCCGCGCTGCCGTTCACGGTGCCGAAGTCCCGCAGGTGGTACACGACCGTGCTGGCGCTCCTGGGCTTCGCCGGCTGGATCGGCTTCAAGTCGGTGGACGACATCATCCACACGACCCCGGCCGCGTCCTGGGCCCGCGAGCTCGCCCCGCTGGTGCACCAGCTGCAGAAGGCCGGTGCCGAGAAGGGCCGCGTCGAGGTGGTCCCGGCCCGCTCGCACCGGGAGGCGTCGGCGCTCGCGCCGTACGTCAACCTGGCGCGCGGCTGGAACCGGCAGGCCGACATGGAGCGCAACCCGCTCTTCTACGACGACACCCTCAACTCGGCGAACTACCACGAGTGGCTGCAGCGCTGGGCCGTCCACTTCGTCGTCCTGCCGAAGGACAACCCGGACGGCGACGGCGGCGAGCGCGAGCGGGAACTGCTGCGGCGCGGGATGCCGTATCTGACGCAGGTGTGGGGCGACGCCAACTGGCAGCTGTTCCGGGTGACCGATCCGACGCCGCTGGCCGAGCCCGACGCCGTGGTGGACCGCGCCGACCAGGGCGAGATGACCCTTCAGGTGCGCAAGGCCGGGCGGATCCTGATCAGGATCCCCTACTCGCCGTGGCTGAGCATCGTCGACGAGCACGGCAAGAGCCTGAAGCCGCCGCAGATGGTCTCCTCCGGCCCGCCGAAGAAGTACCGGAACGCCAACGGGTGCCTGGCGGAGACGCCGGAGGACGCCAACGGGGACAAGTGGACCATGCTGCTCGCGCCGAAGGCGGGAACCTACCGGCTGGCGGCGCCGTACCAGCTCCCCCGGGGCACCCCGTGTCCGGACGAGCTCAGGACTCCGTGGCCCCGCGACTCCGTGACGCCGTGACGCCGTGACCCGGTGAGGTTCAGCGGAGCCGGTCGACGTACCGGTCCGTCCCCGGCACCGTCGGGACGAACGGCGCCAGCAGTTCCACCCTGCCCAGGCCCGAGTCGGTCACCTGCTCGTCCAGCCCCGTGAAGTGGTCCTGCCAGCACTCCCTCGGGTCGGCCTCCAGGAACCACAGCAGCGTCAGACGGGTGTCGACGCCCTCGACCTGCTTGACGTAGGTCATGCGGTCGCCGGGCAGGGGGGTGGGGCGGAAGACCGTCACCAGGGCGGAGGGGGAGCCCGCGAGGCGGCGCGGGAGGTGCCGGGCGGCCAGCCACTGGAGCAGCTCGGCCCGCTGCTCCGCCGACTCCGTGTCGATCACCTCCAGGACCAGGCCCGCGTAGGGGTGGTCCAGGGCGTGGAAGTCCCGCGGGCCGGCCGCGCCGTCGCGGTAGACCGTCGTCTCGTGGTCCTGGAAGGACGTGAAGACGTGGGTGCGGTCGTGGTAGACGCGGGCGTCGCGGTTGAGGCGCCTGTTGATGGCGACGGTCCACTTCATGTGGTCGTCGTAGCGGCCGGCGGTGATCCAGTACGTGGAGAGGTAGCAGCCGGCGGTGACGGGCTGGGCGATCGCCGACTTCTCGGGGCGGCGCAGGAGCTGCAGGTCCCTCGTCGCCACCCAGCGGCGGCCCGCGTACATCCAGGGCATGGCCATCGCGCCGGCGTAGTAGTGGTCGTCCTCGTACCAGCGGTTGTAGGCGTACTCGTGTCCGGGGTGCGGCTCGACCATGGTGATCAGGGCGTGGCCCGGGCGGACGCCGTACGGTCCCACGGCGGCCAGTTCCGCGTACGCCTCGCTGCGGGTCTCCTCGCTCATGCGGTTCCCCTTCCCTCCCCTTCCGTCCTCCTCCGGTCGCCCATACTCTGACGGTCCGTCAGGTGAAGCGCCATAGCCCGGGAGGTACGGATGTCCCTGCTCGCCGGAAAGACCGTCGTCGTCTCGGGAGTCGGCGCCGGGCTGGGTCACCAGGTCGCCGCGGCCGTCGTACGGGACGGCGGGAACGCGGTGCTCGGGGCGCGCACCGAGGCGAACCTCGCCAAGAGCGCGGCAGGGATCGATCCGTCCGGCGCGCGCACGGCGTACCGGGCGACGGACATCACCGACGAGGGGCAGTGCGAGGCGCTGGCCGCGCTGGCGCGGGAGCGGTTCGGCGGGATCGACGCGGTGGTGCACGTGGCGGCCTGGGACTCGTACTTCGGCGGCGTCGAGGACGCGGACTTCGCGACGTGGCAGTCGGTCATGGAGGTGAACCTCCTCGGCACGCTGCGGATGACCCGGGCCTGCCTCCCCGCGCTGCGGGAGGGCGGGGGCGGGTCCGTCGTCTTCATCGGGACCCAGTCGGCGGTGGCCGCGCCCTCGCAGGTGAAGCAGGCGGCGTACGCCGCGTCGAAGGGTGCGCTGACGAGCGCGATGTACTCGCTGGCGCGGGAGCTGGGGCCGGGGCGGATCCGGGTCAACACCGTCCTGCCGGGCTGGATGTGGGGACCGCCGGTGCAGGCGTACGTCCGGTTCACCGCGCAGACGGAGGGCGTGCCGGAGGCGGAGGTGCTGGGGCGGCTGACGGACCGGATGGCCCTGCCCGAGCCGGCGACCGACGGGGACGTGGCCGATGCGGTGGTGTTCCTCGCCTCGGACCGGGCACGGGCCATCACCGGGCAGTCGCTGCTGGTCAACGCGGGTGAGTTGATGCGGTGACCCGATGTGTCCTGCCGGGCTGACACGACTCCGCCACCGGCCGGGGCAGCGCGAACGCCTTCGCCCGGGCCACGGCCTGGCGACCGGATCCGGCTTCGCCGACTGGTTCATGTAGATGAACGAAGGTCACGAAGACGAACATCTTTACCGGCTCTTGACCGGACAGTCGCTTGTCGTGTTCACGTGGGGGCACCCACGATCGGGCACATGAACAGTCTCGACTGGGCCGTGCTCATCGGCTACTTCGGTGTGATGGTCGCGATCGGCGTCTGGTCGCACAAGCGCGTGGACAACGTCTCCGACTTCTTCACGGCCGGCGGCAAGATGCCCTGGTGGCTCTCCGGCATCTCGCACCACATGTCGGGCTACAGCGCGGTCATGTTCACCGGGTACGCGGGCATCGCCTACACCTACGGCGTCACCTCCTTCGTCACCTGGTCCTTCCCCATCGCGCTCGGCGTCGCCATCGGGTCGAAGCTGTTCGCACCCCGCGTCAACCGACTGCGCTCCCGGCTCCATGTGGCCTCCCCGCTGGAGTACCTGAAGAACCGTTACAACCTGTCCACCCAGCAGGCGCTCGCCTGGTCCGGCATGCTGCTGAAGATCGTGGACGTGGGCGCCAAGTGGGCGGCGATCGCCACCCTTCTGTCGGTGTTCACCGGGGTCACCCTGAACCAGGGCATCCTCATCACCGGTGCGATCACGGCCGTGTACTGCACGATCGGCGGCCTGTGGGCGGACGCGCTGACCGAACTCGGCCAGTTCGTCATCCAGTTGCTCGCCGGCGTCTCGATGTTCGTCGCCGTCGTCCTGAAGCTGAACGACAAGCACATCGGCTTCTTCGACGCCTGGAACCAGCCGGCGCTGCACGGCCACGGCAAGCCGCTGGTCGGCCCCTACGGCACGGTGTTCCTGCTGGCGTTCCTGTTCATCAAGCTCTTCGAGTACAACGGCGGCATGCTCAACCAGGCGCAGCGGTACATGGCGACGGGCAGCGCACACGCGGCCGAGCGCGGCGCCCGCCTGTCGGCGGTCCTGTGGCTGGTCTGGCCGGTCGTCCTCTTCTTCCCCATGTGGATCTCCCCCCTCCTGGTCCACGCCCGGAAGCCGGACGGCTCCGACTCCTACGGCCTGATGACCGAACAGCTGCTTCCGCACGGCCTGTTGGGACTGGTCGTCGTCGGTTTCTTCTCCCACACGATGGCCATGTGCTCCTCCGACGCCAACGCGATCGCGGCGGTGTTCACCCGTGACGTGGCTCCGGTGCTGTCCTCCCGTGCCCGGGGCTGGGGCGAGCGCTCCGGACTGATCGCGGCCCGCGTGACGACCCTGGTCTTCCTCGGTCTGTCCATGGCGGTGGCGACGCAGGTCAACTCCCCCACGTTCAAGGACATCATCACGGTCGTCATCAAGTGGGTCGCCGGTCTGATGGGCCCGATCGCGATCCCGATGATGCTGGGCCTGCTCCGCCCGTTCCGCCGCTCCGGCCCGACGGCGGCGCTCACCAGCTGGGCTGCGGGTCTGCTGGCGTTCTGGCTGGTGAACTACCCCATCAACTGGAACGTCTCCGGCGGGGTCCCGCTCCAGTACCAGGTCTCGGTCCCGCTGGCGGTGTCCCTGGTCCTCTACACCGTCATCGGCTACCTGAAGCCGGAGGAGACGCCCGAGCGCCTGGCCATCATCGAGAAGGTCAACACCGACGGCGACGCGGTGGCGGCGGTACCGGTCCCTGCGGGGGCGGGGGACGACGTGGTGGGAGCGCCGTAGGGGGCACCGTCCACCGGGGAGACATCCCGACCGGCCACCCGTCGCGCGCGGGGTCCGAGGTCAGGCCCGCGGATAGCGGACCAGCCACCCCGGTGAGGACCCCGCCGGGCCGTGCAGTGCCGGGCCCTGGGTCATCTCCATCGCGAAGTCGTCGGCGAGTTCCAGCACCGTCGGGCGGCCCTCCAGCTCCGCCAGCCAGGCCGGGGGGAGGGCCGTTTCGCCGTGGAGGGCGCCCAGGAGGCCGCCGGTGAGCGCGCCCGCCGCGGCCGAGGGCCCGCTCTGGTTCACCGCCAGGCACAGCCCGTGCCGGACGTCCTCCCCCACCAGCGCGCAGTACACCGACGCGGCCAGCAGCCCGTCCGCCGTACCGTCGCCGGCCAGTTCCTCCACCCGCGTCGGGCTCGGCATCCCCTGCCGTACCGCCCCGAGGGCATGCTGCAGGGCGTCCGAGACGGGCTGGTGGCCGGGCCGGGCGGCGAGCAGGGCGAGGGCCCGCTGCACGGCGCCGTCCAGGCTCTCGCCCCGGGCCAGCCCATGCACGATCACGGCGTACGCGCCCGCCGACAGGTAGGCGAGGGGATGTCCGTGGCTCTGGGCGGCGCACTCCACCGTCAGCTGCGCGACGAGCTGCGGCTCCCAGCCGACCAGCAGCCCGAAGGGCGCGGACCGGGCCACCGCCTCCGGCCCCAGCTCATCGGGGTTCTTCGGTGCCTCCAGCGTGCCCATGACGTCGTCGCCGAACCCGACGAGGAGGGCCCGGGTCGGCTCCCGGCGGGCGTACAGCCACTCCTCCCGGGCCAGCCAGCCGTCGTCCTTGCGGCGCTCGTCCGGCCCCCAGTCCCGCTGGGTGGCCGCCCAGCGCCGGTACGCCCGGTGCAGATCGGTCGGCGGGTGCCAGGCGCCGGTGTCGCGGCGCACCTGGGCCCTTATCAGCCCGTCCACGCTGAACAGGGTGAGCTGGGTGTGATGGGTGACCGTGCCGCGCCGCCCCTGCCCGAAGGCCAGGTCGAGCAGCCCCTCGGGGCCGTACGCGGCCCGGATCTCCTCCAGGGACAGCGGGTCGGCGGGCCCGCCGAGCGCGTCGCCCACGGCGACGCCCAGCAGGGTGCCGCGCACCCTGCTGCGGTAGTCCTGCTGCTCGGCTCGGCCCCAGACGGCGCCGGATGTCGCACTCATCCAGACCTCCCCACGGCACCGTCCGTCCGTACGACGCTCAGCACTGTAATCGACGGGGAATGGTCCGTTCAGGGGGGCAAATCGCCCCCCAGTGGTCATTCCCTCTCAGCTACGGACGTGACAGGGGGCACGTCAGTTGACCGAGGAGGGGTGGTGGCGCGGTGGTGGGGGCGTGGGGAGGGAGAGGTGGGCGGCGTGGGACTCGTCCGCCTCGGCCAGGGCATCCGCGCCGAGTCCGCGGTGCACCTCCGCCCGGCGTTGCAGCGCCCAGACGTAGACCGGGTTGAGCGACAGGGCGCGGTCGAGGTCGGCGAGGGCCTCCTGGAGGCGGCCGAGGTTGGCGTACGAGGCGCCTCGGCTCGCGTACGCCGAGGCGTAGTCCGGGTCCAGGGCGAGCGCGCGGTCGTAGTCGACGAGAGCCTCCTCGTCCCGGCCGGCCACCCGCAGCGCGTCACCGCGTTCACAGCGGCCCCAGGCCCAGTCCGGCTGGAGGGCGAGCGCCCGGTCCAGGTCGGCGAGCTGCCGGGTGCGGTCCCGGCGTGCGCGCCAGAGACGGGCCCGGCGGGCGAGGGCCCACGCGTAGTCGGCGTTGAGATCGAGCGCCCGGTTCAGGTCGGCGTGCGCGTCGTCCAGCTCGCCGAGGGCCAGGCGGGCGGCGCCCCGGGAGGCCCAGGCGAAGGCCTGGCCGGGGTCGAGCCGGATCCCCTGGTCGAGGTCGGCCACCGCCTCCTCGTACCGGCCCAGGATCCGCAGGTGCTCCCCGCGCAGGAACATGTTGTACGGGTTGTCCGGCTCCAGCTCCAGCACCCGGCGCAGGTCCTCCAGGGCCCCCCGGTAGTCGCCGAGCGAGCTGCGCGCCAGGACCTTGCCCCGCAGGGCCCGCACCAGGGAGGGGTCGAGGGCGAGGGCACGGTCGTACGCGTCCAGCGCGCCCTGCTGGTCGCCGCGGCGCGCCAGGGCGTCGCCCCGCACCGCGTACGCCGTCGCCCGCCATGGCTCCTCGCCCCGCGCCCGGTCCAGCAGCAGACCGGCCACCCCGGCCTCCGCGTCCGCCGCGAACGCCTCCGCCAGCGCGCCTGACCAGCCCGCCAGGTTCCGCGTGCCCGTGGCACCTGTGTCACCGGTGTCTTCGGATGCCTCCACCAGCAGCCGCACCCAGCGCCACAGCACGTCGTCCCCGTGGTCGCAGGCGGTGACGAGGTCCGCCAGCACGGCGGGCAGCGCGGCGCGGGGAGCCGCGCAGAGCGAGTGGTAGGACTCGGCCAGGCGCAGCTCCCGCCAGTCCTCCTCCTTCCAGAACTCGCCCGGTTCCAGGGCGGATTCGGTCTCCGCGCGCCACCGTGCGAAGGTCCGCGCGAGCCGCCGGTGCCGCTCGGTCCAGCTCCGCGGCGACTGCCGGCGCTGGAGCCGCAGCATCGGCGCCCGCACGAGGTCGTGGTACCGCATCCGGTCCCCGCGCCCGCTGACGAACGGCATGTCCTGCAGCCAGGCGTACAGCCCGTCGAACTCCTCCTCCGGGCACTCGACCACGGCCCGGAACACATCCGCGTCCAGCGTCCGCGGCAGCGCGCAGGCCAGTGCGGTGGCCCGGCGCACCGGATCCTGCTCCCACTTCAGGAACCGCTCCACGGCCGTTGCGCTGGGATCGCCCACGTCCCGAGGGTCGGCGGGCCGGGTCTCGGCCAGGGTGGAGACGAGCACCGGCAGGCCCCCGGTCAGCCGCAGCACCTCGGCGACGACCGGCTCGTCCCGGACGCCCTTGTCCGCGAGGAGTCCGCGTGCCTCAGCCTCCGTGAACGGACCGAGCCGCACGTCCGCGACGAAGTCCGCGAATCCGGCCCAGCGCGCCGGGGTGAGCGGGAGCTGTCCCGCGGTCACCAGGACGACGTTGGCCGGCAGGGTGCCGTACCGGTCCGTCGTCATGATCTCGTGCAGCCAGCCGTCCAGGAACGCGCCCGTGCGCTCGTAGGTGTCGAAGAGCAGGACGATCCACGGTGCGGCGGAGGCGGCGGCCGCGAGCTCGCCCAGCAGCGCCGGGGTCAGGACCCGCTCCGGCGACAGCACCAGGCGCACGTCCTCCTGGTTACGGAACCGCGCGCTCAGCCCTGCCCGCAACCGGTCGGCGCTCTGGGCGAGTTGGGCCGCGTCCAGCGCGCCGGCGAACGGTCCGACGCCCGGCGCCATGCCGAGCCCGACGAGACCGGCCCGCGCCACGGCCAGCGAACCGGCCGACGGATGCGGCGCCGCCTCCGGGTCGAGGGCGAGGGCGGCGGCCTCGGCCTCGTGCCGCCGCTCCCGGTAGGCGGCCAGCAGCCGCTCCAGCTCCTTGCACCGGTGGCCCTGCCGGCCGAGCTGGTCGCCGATCGCCGCCATCGCCTCCGGCACGCTCCCGACGCTCTCGTCGACGTACGCCGTCAGCGCCCCGCGTTCCCGCGCGATCTGCTCCAACTCCCTGATCAGGAAGGTCTTTCCGACGCCCGCGTTGCCGTGGACGTGGAAGAGGAAGCGGTGGCGTTCGTCCTCGGGGGGTACGTCCAAGTTCGCGCGGAAAGCCGCCCGTTCATCGCTGCGTCCGACGAACCCCGCCCGTCTGCGCCGCCCGATCAGCTCCTGCATCGACGGCCGTGCCTGCGCCATCCGTCAGCCCCTCCCGCAACCCGGCCTCTCATTCTGGCGCAATGACCACGCGATAACCGGGCCCCGGGCAGGAGAGAATTCAGCCATGACCACCACCCCCACGCGTCACACCGGCCTCGCGCTCGCCGCCGGTGTGCTCACCGGAATACTTGCCCTCTACATCGCCCTGGTCGCCCTCGGGAACATCACCGACTTCGGGACGAACCAGCAGTTCGTCCGGCATGTGCTGGCGATGGACACGACCTTCCACGACAAGGACCTGATGTGGCGGGCGATCACCGGCACCGGGCTTCAGGACACCGCCTACGTCCTGATCATCGCGTGGGAGACGGTGGCCGCCCTGGTCCTGATCCGGGGCACCTACCTCTGGGCCCGGCGGAAGGACGACGACCTCGCACGGCGCTGGTCCACCTACGGGCTGCTGATGCTGCTGCTGCTCTTCGGCGCCGGGTTCATCGCGATCGGGGGTGAGTGGTTCTCGATGTGGCAGTCCAAGACCTGGAACGGGCTGGAGGCCGCGACCCGTATCTTCCTGCTCGCCGGGGTCGCCCTGATCGTCAACCAGCTGCCCGCCCGCCGGGAAGACACTATTTGACGACGGCCACCCTGGTGCCCTGATCGCCGAAGGACCACAGGGCGGCGCCGTCCTCCTTGTGCATACGGATGCCGCCCAGCTTCTTGCCGTCCGCCGGGGGCGGCGAGGAGCCGTCCAGCGCGTTGGAGAAGGCTATGTTCACGCCCTCCACCTTGGTGAAGTACATGACGTGCTCGATCTCCACGCCGTCCGAGCCCTTGAGGGGCTGCCCGCGCAGGGTGATCGAGTAGCGGCCGGGCTGCGGGCTCACCGTGCCCGGCCACACCGTGAACGTCCGGGTCGCCTTGCCCGTCGCGTCGACCAGCCACACCCGCTTCTCGCCGAGCGAGTACACGATCCGGCGGCCCTCGCCCGACGCGTCCGGCAGCGCGGGCGCCCCCGGGGAGTGCGGTGCGGCCGAGCCGTGGGCGCTCGCCGAGACGGACGGGCTCGGCCCGGCCGCCACGGCGGCCGCGGGACGCGGCCCGTGGTCCGCCTGTACGGCGAGGGCGACGACGGCCGCGGTCGCGCCTGCCGTCAGGCCGGTGACCCAGGCCCAGGAGGGCAGTCGGGCAGCCACGGGTACGCATCTCCTCCGCTACGGGGCCCCGCCTCAGGTCGGGGGTCGGATCATCGTACTCAGTCCAGGACGGGCAGCAGCTCGGGCAGGTGGCCGTCGGAGGCCTCCGCCGCCCGCTGCCGTTCCTGAGGCACCTCGCCGTAGAGCGTGGTGCGCGGTTTCGCCGGGCGGCCGGCCGCCTCGGCCACGGCGACCAGGTCGCGGACCGACTTGTACGAGCCGTACGACGAGCCCGCCATGCGGGAGATCGTCTCCTCCATGAGGGTGCCGCCCAGGTCGTTGGCTCCCGAGCGGAGCATCTCCGCCGCGCCCTCCGTGCCCAGTTTCACCCAGCTTGTCTGGATGTTCGGAATCCAAGGGTGGAGGAGGAGCCGGGCCATCGCCGTCACCGCGCGGTTGTCCCGTGTGGAAGGGCCCGGGCGCGCGATGCCCGCGAGGTACACCGGCGCGTTCGTGTGGATGAAGGGGAGGGTGACGAACTCCGTGAATCCGCCCGTCTCCCGCTGCAGGGCGGCCAGCGTGCGCAGATGGCCCAGCCAGTGGCGGGGCTGGTCGACATGGCCGTACATCATCGTGGAGGAGGAGCGGATGCCCAGCTCGTGGGCCGTTTTCACCACCTCGATCCAGGTGGCCGTGGGCAGCTTGCCCTTGGTCAGCACCCAGCGGACCTCGTCGTCCAGGATCTCCGCCGCCGTGCCGGGGATGGTGTCCAGGCCGGACTCCCTGGCGGCGGTCAGCCACTCGCGGATCGACATGCCCGTCCTGGTCGCGCCGTTCACCACCTCCATCGGCGAGAAGGCGTGGACGTGCATGCCGGGAACGCGTTCCTTGACCGCCTTCGCGATGTCGAAGTACGCCGTGCCCGGCAGGTCCGGGTGGATGCCGCCCTGCATGCACACCTCGACCGCGCCCACGTCCCAGGCCTGCTGGGCGCGGTCGGCGACCTGCTCCAGCGACAGGGTGTACGCGTCGGCGTCCGTGCGGCGCTGGGCGAAGGCGCAGAAGCGGCAGCCGGTGTAGCAGACGTTGGTGAAGTTGATGTTGCGGGTGACGATGTACGTGACGTCGTCGCCGACCGCGGACCTGCGCACGTCGTCGGCCACCCGGCACAGCGCGTCCAGCGCCGGGCCGTCCGCGTGCAGCAGGGCCAGGGCCTCGGCGTCGGTCAGGCGGGTCGGGTCGTCGGCCGCGGTCGCCAGCGCCTGCCGTACGTCCGTGTCGATGCGCTCCGGCGCCATGCCCGAGGCGGCCGCCTCGCGCAGCGCCTCCCAGTCGCCGTACACCTCGTCGAAGTCGTCGCGCCGGTCGGCGGTGCGGCCCTCGGTGTCGATCGTGCGGTGCAGGTCCGTACGGCCGGCCGGGACGAAGGCCTCCTCCGGCTCCTGCCACGCGTGGCCCTCGACGGTCGCGTCCGGGCGGGCCAGGCCGGTCTCCGGGTCGGCCAGCGCGCTCACGTGCGGGCGCAGCCGGGGGTCCAGCCAGGGCTCGCCGCGGAGCACGAACTCCGGGTAGACACAGAGGCGTTCGCGGAGCTCGAAGCCCGCGGCGGCCGACCTCTCGGCCAGCTCCTCGATCTGCGGCCAGGGCCGTTCGGGGTTGACGTGGTCGATGGTCAGGGGCGACACCCCGCCCCAGTCGTCGATGCCGGCGCCGATCAGCCGCTCGTACTCGCAGTCCACCAGGTTCGGCGGGGCCTGGAGGCAGCCGGAGGGGCCCATGATGTGGCGGGCCACGGCCACCGTGGCGACCAGCTCGTCCAGTTCGGCGTCCGGCATGCCGCGCATCGCCGTGTCCGGCTTCGCGCGGAAGTTCTGGATGATCAGCTCCTGGATGCCGTGGTAGGCCCGGGAGACCTTGCGGAGGGCGAAGAGGGACTCGGCCCGCTCCTCGTACGTCTCCCCGATGCCGATGAGCAGGCCCGAGGTGAAGGGAACGGAGGAACGGCCGGCGTCCTCCAGCACCCGCAGCCGTACCGCCGGTTCCTTGTCCGGGGAGCCGTGGTGCGGGCCGCCGGGCTCGGACCACAGCCGGGTCGCGGTCGTCTCCAGCATCATGCCCATGGAGGGGGCGACGGGCTTGAGCCGCTGGAAGTCCGTCCACGTCATCACGCCGGGGTTGAGGTGGGGCAGCAGGCCCGTCTCCTCCAGGATCCGGATGGAGACGGCGCGGACGTAGGCGATGGTGTCGTCGTAGCCGTGCGCGTCGAGCCACTCGCGCGCCTCGGGCCACCGGTCCTCCGGCTTGTCGCCGAGGGTGATCAGGGCTTCCTTGCAGCCGAGGGCAGCGCCCTTGCGGGCGATGTCCAGCACCTCGTCCGGGGACATGAACATTCCGTGGCCGGCCCGGCGCAGCTTGCCGGGGACGGTGACGAACGTGCAGTAGTGGCACTTGTCCCGGCACAGCCGGGTGAGGGGGATGAAGACGCTCTTCGAGTACGTGATGACGCCGGGGCGGCCCGCCTGTTCGAGACCGGCGTCACGCACCCGGGCAGCGGACGCGGCGAGGTCGGTCAGGGCCTCGCCGCGGGCCTGGAGCAGCACCGCCGCCTCGGCCACGTCGAGGGCGACGCCGTCCCGGGCGCGTTTGAGGGCGCGACGCATGGAGTTCTCGGTCGGTCCGGTTCCGGAGGTCGCGGAAGTCGTCATCCCTCGAGGATACGTTCGGGGTGATCAGAGCAAGGGGCTCCGCCCGGTCCGCAGGAAATTCGCCCTACAGAAAGCTTCCGTACTCGTCGAGCACCCCCAGCACCTCCGCCTCCCCCGCCGGGGGCAACTGCAGTACGACCTCCTCGATGCCCAGCTCCGCGTAATGGGCCAGCTTGCCCGGGGTCGGCTGGACCGCGTACGGGACGACCTGGAGGGCGGCCGGGTCGCGGCCCGCGTCCGCCCACAGCGTGCGCAGCACCGGCAGGGACTCGGTGAGGCCCCGGCCGCCGATCGGCAGCCAGCCGTCGGCGTACTCGGCGATGTGCGCGAACAGCTTCGGCCCGGCCGTCCCGCCGAGGAGCGTGCGAGGGCCGGTCACCGGGCCACGCGGCTTCTGCGCGGGTTTGGGGTACGCGTGGCTGGCCCGTACGGCGGCGAACTCGCCCTCGTAGGCGGTCGGTTCCCCGGCCCACAGCGCCTGCATCAGCCGCACCCGGTCCCGGACCAGCTCCCGGCGCGTGCGCCACTCCACGCCGTGGTCGGCGGCCTCCTCCACGTTCCAGCCGTAGCCGAGGCCGAAAGTGAAGCGGCCGCCGGACAGGTGGTCCAGGGTGGCGATCTGCTTGGCCAGGGCGATGGGGTCGTGCTGGGCGGGCAGGGTGATGCCGGTGCCGAGGCCGAGGCGCTCGGTGACGGCCGCGGCCTGGCCCAGGGCGACGAAGGGGTCGAGGGTACGGCCGTACTCGCGGGGCAGGTCGCCGCCGGCCGGGTACGGGGTGGCCCGCTCGACCGGGATGTGGGTGTGTTCGGGGAGGTAGAGGCCGGCGTAACCGCGGTGTTCCAGTTCGCGGGCGAGCCGTACCGGCGCGATGGTCTCGTCGGTGAGGAAGATGGTGACGGCGATACGCATGGCCCATCTGTACCGGGCCGGGCCCGCACTGTCCATACCGACTGGTCGGCACAGTCCGCGCCGATGGCCGTGAAGTCGCGTGCATGACACCTGTCGGACGCCAATCGCCCGCTCTTTCACGCGTGTTCACGCGCGCGCGGGAGACTGACCGCCATGGCTGAAGACACGCACGGTCAGGCTCATGGCATCGGCAGACGCGCGCTGTTCGTGACGGGCGCCGCCGCTGCCCTTACGTTGGGAAGCGTGAGCTTCGCAGCGGCGGACGGTCAGCAGCAGGAGACCCGGTCGGTTCGCGGCACCCTGCCGCCCGGCTCCCCCGACTTCGTGTACGTACCGGTCGAAGTCCCCGCCGGCGTACGGGAGATCAAGGTCTCCTACACCTACGACAGGCCCTCGGTCCCGGCCGGCACCACGGGCAACGCACTCGACATCGGCCTGTTCGACCGGCACGGCACCGAGCTGGGCGGCCGGGGCTTCCGGGGCTGGTCGGGCGGGGCGCGCACGGAGTTCTTCGTCCGGGCCGACGACGCGACTCCCGGGTACATCCCCGGCCCGGTGCGGGAGGGCACCTGGTACGTCGCGCTGGGCCCCTACACGGTGGCGCCGCAGGGGCTGACGTACGAGCTGACGATCACGCTGACCTACGGCGAGGCGGGCGAGACCCCGCGGCCGGTGTATCCGCCCGCCCGGGCGAAGGGACGGGGCCGGGACTGGTACCGGGGCGACTGCCATCTGCACTCCTGGTACTCCGACGGCCGCCGCACCCCGGCCGAGATCGCGGCCCTGGCGCGGGCCGCGGGCCTGGACTTCATCAACTCCTCGGACCACAACACCCACTCCGCGCACCCCCATTGGGCGGACCAGGCCGGCGACGACCTGCTGATCATGCTCGGCGAGGAGGTCACCACGCGGAACGGCCACGTGGTGGCGCTCGGCACCGAGCCCGGTACGTTCGTGGACTGGCGCTACCGGGCCCGGGACAACCGCTGGGCCCGCTTCGCGCGGGACATCCGCCGCGCCGGCGGCCTGGTCGTCCCCGCCCACCCGCACGCCACCTGCGTCGGCTGCGGCTGGAAGTTCGGCTTCGGCGAGGCGGACGCCGTGGAGGTGTGGAACGGCCCCTACACCCCGGACGACGAGGTGACGCTGGCCGAGTGGGACAACCAGCTGGTCGCCTCCGTGCGGCAGGGACGGCCCTGGCTCCCGGCCATGGGCAACAGCGACGCGCACCGCGATCCGGACGTGGTCGGCAGTCCCCAGACGGTCGTCCTCGCCGACGACCTGACCCGGGAGGCGATCCAGGAAGGCATCCGCGCGGGACGCAGTTACGTGGCCGAGTCGAAGAACGTGACCCTCGCCTTCACGGTGACGGGCGGGCGCGGACAGCAGGCCGGCATCGGCGAGCGGCTGGACGTGGCCGCCGACACCCCCGTGACCGTCCGGCTGGAGGTCTCGGGCGCTCCGCGCTGCTCGATCCGTTTCGTCACCGACCAGGGTGTGCTGTTCACCAGCGATCCGCTGCCGGTCTCCGGCTCGGGCGCGGCCGAGTGGCGTACGACGCCCGCCTACGCCGCGTACGTGCGCGCCGAGCTGCGGCACGAGGCGGCGGCGGGACCGGTGCCGGGCGCCCTGGCCGCCTTCACGAACCCGGTCTTCCTCGGGGCTGCCTGAGCTGCTCGGCCGCCCACTCGGCCCACTCGCGCCGCATCGCGTTGAAGCGCAGACCGTACTCCAGCGCGATGCGGCCGTAGACCGAGAGGTTGCCCTCGTCCCAGTCGATGGAGTCGGCGAGCTGCCGCAGCTGTTCGTGTCCGGCCCGGGACATGTCGGTCAGGTCGGTCAGATAGGCGCGGGCCTGCTCGGGAGTGAGCACACCGAGGAAGAAGACGCGCAGCAGGACGTCGCTGCGGATGACCGGCTGGGGCGGGACCTCGGTCAGCCAGTGGCGCAGCTCCGCCATGCCCTCGTCGGTGATCTCGTACTCCTTGCGGCCGCGCGGGCCTTCGGCGGCCACCGCGATCAGCCCGGAGCCCGCCAGCTTGGTCAGCTCGGTGTAGATCTGGCTCTGGGTCGCCGGCCAGACGTTGGCCAGCGAGGTCTCGAACGTCTTCAGCAGGTCGTACCCGCTGGCGCGACGGTCCGACAGCAGGCCGAGCAGGGCGTGTCTGAGACTCATGCCCGCATCCTACATTCCACTGTTGACATGTCGCGAGCCGACCTTCTACTTTTGACATGTCAAGACTGGGACACACACTGAGCGGGGGAATCCCATGTCCTACCTGCGCACGTTCCTGCCGTGGATCGTCTTCGCCGTCATCCCCTCGGGTGACTGGCAGTGGGGCGCGTCGGCCGCCCTGGTGGTGGCCGTCGGGATCATCGCCCAGCAGAGGCGGGCCGGTGCCGGCTTCGACGCCCTCGTCATCGAGGCCGGCTCGGCGGTCTTCTTCGCGGTCCTCGCGGCCCTCGCCTTCGCCGACCCGCACTCGGGTGTGCACGCCTACTCCGCCGCCCTCTCCTCCGGCACCCTCGCCGTCATCGCCGGCCTCTCGCTGGCCGTCGGCCGGCCCTTCACCCTGGGCATCGCCAAGCGCACCACCCCGCGCGAGTTCTGGGACCTGAAGCCCTTCATCCGGGTCAACGTGGTCATCACGTCCGTGTGGACCGCCGCCTTCGTCCTGACCGCCGTCGCCCTCGCGGTGCTGGCTCACTCCGGCAGCGCCCACTCGACGCCCGCGACCGTCGTCCAGATCGCCGGCTTCGCCGTCCCGATGCTCTTCACCGTCCGCTATGTCGCCCGTGTCCAGGCGAAGGCCCAGGCCGCCGGGCGGGTGGCCCGGTGAACGCCGCCCCGAAGCACCTGTCCGGCAACTACGCCCCGGTCACCGAGGAACTCACCGCCCACGACCTGCCGGTGACCGGCACGATCCCGCCCGAGCTGTGCGGCTGGTACCTGCGCAACGGCCCGAACCCGGCCGACGCCGCCTCCGGGCACTGGTTCTTCGGCGACGGCATGGTCCACGGGGTGCGCCTGGAGGGCGGGCGGGCCGTCTCCTACCGCAACCGCTGGGTCCGCACCGGCCGACTGACCGACGGGGCACGGCTGTACGACGACCGGGGCCGCCGCGACCTCACCGCGGGACCGGCCAACACCCACGTCGTCCGGCACGCGGGCCGCACCCTGGCCCTGGTCGAGACCGCCCTGCCCCACGAGCTGACCCGCGACCTGGACACCAAGGGTCCCTACGACTTCGACGGCCGCCTCACCACCGCGATGACGGCCCACCCGAAGACCTGCCCGGCCACCGGCGAACTCCACTTCTTCGGCTACGGCATGCTGGAGCCCACCCACCTCACCTACCACCGGGCCGACGCCACCGGCGGGCTGGAGCTCAGCAGGCCGGTCGAGGTACCCGGGCCGACCATGCTGCACGACTTCGCGCTCACCGCCGGGCACGTCGTCTTCATGGACCTGCCCGTCGTCTTCGACGTCGAACTCGCCCTGGCCGGCGGCACGATGCCGTACAGCTGGGACGACGGGTACGGCGCCCGGCTCGGCGTGCTGCGCCGCGACGACCCCTGCGGCCGGGTCCGCTGGTTCGCCGTCGATCCCTGCTACGTCTTCCACACCCTCAACGCCCACGACGCGCCGGACGGCACCATCGTGCTGCACGTGATGCGCTACCCGGAGATGTGGCGGCGCGACGCGGGCGGCGGCACGCGGGAGGAGCCTGCCGTGCTGTGGAAGTGGACCATCGACCCGGCGGCCGGCACGGTCCGTGAGGAGCAGTGCGACGACCGGCCCGGCGAGTTCCCGCGCGTCGACGACCGGCTCACCGGACTCGCCGCCGGACACGGGCACATGACCAGCGGCACCTCCCTGGTCCGCTACGACCTGGCCTCCGGCGCCGTCACCGCGCACGACTTCGGGCCCGGCCGCACCCCCGGCGAGGCCGCCTTCGCCCCCGCCGACGACAGGCCCGGCGGCCCCGGCTGGCTCATGACGTACGTGTACGACGCCGCCACCGACCGCAGTGACCTGGCCGTCCTGGACGCCGACGACCTCACCGCGCCCCCGGTCGCCACGATCCACCTGCCGGCGCGGGTGCCGTTCGGCTTCCACGGCAACTGGCTCGCGGACAGCGATGCCTAGGCGGTGCCGTCGCGCGTGGCCCGGCGCATGGCGATGATCTCGGCCACCGCCTTCAGCCAGCGGGCGGCGCGGGTCTCGGCCTCGGGGGTGGTGGCGGTCTGCGCCGCCCCGGTCAGCCAGTCCCGCAGGATCGCGGCCGGTTCCGGGGACGGCAGCGGCTCGGGCAGCCCGGCCGCGTACGCCAGACCGCCGGACCGGACGATCTCGGCGACGAACACCAGCGAGCGCGGCAGTACGCCGAGCCGGTCCAGGGTGACCGCGGCCGCGATGGCACCGTCGCCGAACAGGGCGGTGCGGAAGGCCTCCTGGGTCAGTCCGTAACGGAGCAGCACGGTGACGTCGGTGGCGGCCAGGACCTCGTCGTCGGTGCGGTTCTCGGGGGCTGGGGGCATGGGAGTCATGGCGGTTCGCGGTGTTCTCGGTCCTGGGTGTTATCGGTCCTGGGGGGGGTTCTCAGTCCTGGGGCAGGTGGACTTCGACCGCGTCCGGGGTCCAGCTGTTGCTGGCCTTCGCCATGCCGCCGTTGACGAAGTCGTCCTCGCTCACCCAGGTGGTCGTGCCGTACGGGTTGTAGATCTCCAACTTGTCGCCCTGCTGGCCGACGACCATCAGGGCGTGCCCGTAGTACCTGCCCGTCGCGTCGGTTCCCCCGACGGCGATGGGCACCGGCTTGCCGTCCGCCACCGCCTTCTCGATCTCGGGCAGGACATTGCGCCGGGCAGCGGGGTCCTGGATGAAGTGCGTCTGGTACGAACTGCCGGTCTCCGGGCTGATCTCCTTGTCGGCGACCTCGTTGTTGCCCTCCGCGTGCATACCGTTCCAATGGGCACCGCCGTGCCCCTCCAGATGCACCCGGTGCTGTTCGGCCACCAGGCGGTTCCGGAAGGCGGTGGGGTCGTCCTCCTGCCCGCTGGGCCCACCGGTGAGCGAAAGGGCGTAGACGGGGTCGACCAGGGCGCGGGCGGTGACCGTGGACGAGGCGACACAGGTGTTGTCCCGGCCGTCGCCGCCCTGCATCCACTTCTGGCCGTCGAAACTCTGCACGGCGGTGTTGACGTTGGCGCCGTTGCCGGGGTCCGTTCCCTCGTCCCTGAGGCTGTCCACCTGGGTGACGATCGGCGTCAGATGCCGCTGCAGCCAGGCCGGGTCCTTGTCGTGGATCTTGCCGTCGAAGGTCTGGATGTCGTCGACGCCGTGCCCCGCGGCGAGGGCCTTCATCAGGTACGCCTTCTCCTGCGGGGTCTTCGCGTCCGCCAGGAGCCGGTCCATCCGGGCCCGGTCGGCCGGCGAGAGCTGGTCCATGGCCCGGCCGGAGCGTTCCAGTTCGCCCGCGGTGAGGATCTCGTTGTAGTCCGGCGCACCGTCCTTGCCGCTGGCGTCGGCGAGCATCATCCGGTCCACCGCGGAGAGCTGACCGCTGTGCATCTTCCCGGCGCGGGCCTCGGCCGCCCACTTGTTCAGGTCACGGGTGGCGGCGCGCACGGCGTCGTCCGCGGTGACGGCGCCCTTGTGCATCAGCTCGACCCCGCCGGTGGCGAGGCTCCGGCCCGCCTCCAGGGCCGCCTTCTCCTCCGCCTTTTCCTGGGCGGTCTCGATCGCCCTGCCGACGTCGAAGAAGCTGTCCCTCGGGCCGAGCCGCTCCTTGGCCTGCCGCAGCAGGGCACGGCCGTCGGCGTCCTGCGTCTGCGCGGTGCCGAGCGCGTCGGCCAGCGCGTGCAGCGCCTTCGCGCCGCCCTGGAACGCCTCCGACATCCTGGTCGCGGCGCGGGCGGCGCCGGCCACCGCGTCGGAGGCGAGGACGCTGGTGTGGCCGACCCAGACCTCCGGCAGACCCTTGCGGGCCACCCTGTTCACCCGGTCGTGCAGCTCACCGGCCTTGTCGACCTGTCCGCGGTAGCGCGTGCCGAGCGACTCCAGCGTCGCGGTGTCGCCGGCCGGCGCCGAGGTGAGGAGAGCGTTGTCGATCAGGTCCAGCAGATCGTTCCTGTCCGTGGCCCTGGGGATGCTCGTGCACAGGCCGGCCAGCCAGGAACGGCGGCCGGACGGGGTGTTCAGGGCAGCGAAGGGGGTCAGCGGGTTCAGGTCGTCGAAGATTCCCATCGGCCGGCCCTCAGTACTGCGTCAGGGCCGACGGACGCCCGCCGTGCGCCGGCATGCCGGTGATGCCGTCGCCGCCGACGGTCACGGCCTCGGTCCGCGTCGCCGCCGTGTGGTCGGATCCCTGGTACGCGCCCTTGGCGAGCCGTACCTTGCCCGCGAGTTCGTGCAGCGCCGACTGCAGCGTGGCCGCGTCCTCCAGCCAGGCCGCGGCGAACGCGTTGAACGCCGCCGCCGACTCGGCGCCGCCCAGGGCGTCCTGGCCGTAGCACTCGTCGGTGACGATCGCCTGGTGTACGCGGCCCGCGTCGTCGCCCGCGCCGTCGAGTTCCTTCGCCTGCCCGGACATGCCGTGCCTGACCGTGTAGCCGTCCGACGACGCGCCCATCACGCTCCCCCGTTTGCGCTCGAACATGACCGCGGGGGAGGCTAACACGCGCCCTTCGTACGATCCTGGGCGCCTCACGCGCCGCGCACGGTGCGGACACGGCATCCACGCGAGACACCGGGAGAGAGCAGACAGATGTCAGCCCGCACCGACCTCAAGCACCGCCTCGTGACCGGCTTTCAGCGGTATCTCGCCAACCCGCTGAACCGGCGGCTGCCGTTCCAGGTCCTCCTGGAGACCACCGGCCGCGTCTCCGGCCTGCCCCGGCGGACGCCGGTCGGCGGGCGCAGGGTCGGCGGGTCCTTCTGGCTGGTCTCCGAGTTCGGCACCAGGTCGCAGTACGTGCGCAACATCCAGGCCGACCCGCGGGTTCGCGTCCGCATCGGCGGCCGCTGGCACCGCGGCACCGCCCGTCTCCTCCCCGACGACGACCCGGTGGCCCGCCTGCGCTCCCTGCCCCGCTTCAACAGCGCGGCGGTACGGGCGTTCGGGACCGACCTGCTGACGGTCCGGGTGGACCTGGAGGACTGAGCGCTGCCGGTCCCGCTCACCCCGGCCACACGATCGCCTGCACCTCGCTGTACGCGTGCAGCGCGTAGGAGCCGACGTCGCGGCCCACCCCGCTCTTCTTGAAGCCGCCGAACGGGGCCTCCATGTTGCGGCCGACGGTGTTGATGCCGACCCCGCCGGCCCGCAGCTGCCGGGCCACCCGGAACGCCCGGGCCACGTCGCCGGACCAGACGTAGTCGATGAGCCCGTACTCGGAGTCGTTGGCGAGCGCGACCGCCTCGTCCTCCTCGTCGAAGGGGATCACCGCGACCACCGGCCCGAAGATCTCCTCCCGGGCCACCCGCATGTCGGTGGCGCAGTCGGCGAGGAGGGCCGGCGCCACGTAGAAACCCCGGTCGAGCGCGGGCCGTTCGCCGCCCACGACCACCGACGCGCCCTCCTTGCGGCCGAGTTCGACGTACGACTCGACCCGCGCCCGGTGCTCCGCCGAGATCACCGGGCCGACGACCGTGTCCGCCTCCCGTGGATCCCCGACCTTCACCCCGCGGGCGTACCCCGCGAGGTGCTCGACAAGGCGGTCGTGCACCCCGCGCTGGGCCAGCACCCGGGTCGGTGCCGTGCAGATCTGCCCGCTGTAGAAGGAGAAGGTGGTGCCGATGCCGGCGACGGCCGAGCCGAGGTCGGCGTCGTCGAACACGACCGCCGCGCCCTTGCCGCCCAGCTCCATCAACTGGCGTTTCATGTCCCGGCCGCACACCTCCGCGATCCGCCGGCCGACGGCCGTGGACCCGGTGAAGCTGACCATGTCGACGTCGGGGGACGCGACAGCGGCCTCACCCACTTCCGTGCGACGCCCGGAGACGACGTTCACCACCCCCGGTGGCGCCCCGGCCGCCTGAAGAGCCTCGGCCATCCGGTAGACGGACAGCGGATCCTGCGGGGCGGGCTTCACGACCACCGTGTTGCCCATGGCCAGCGCCGGCGCGACCTTGCCGGCCGGGTTGGCCCAGGGGTTGTTGTAGGAGGTGATGCAGGTGACGACCCCGACGGGCTGCCGTACCGCCAGCGCGCCCACCACCCCGGCCTTCCCCATCGGCCCGGCCTCGTTGATCTGCGGTGTGATCGGCCACTCGGCGGGCTCCACGCGCGCGTACCGCCGGAACCGGGCGGCGGCCACCCCGACCTGCATCGCCCGGGCGGTCCCCGTGGTCGCGCCGGTCTCCGCGCGGGCCAGCTCGGTGTACGGCCCCGTCCGGTCACGGATGATGTCGGCCGCCCGGCCCAGCACCGCCGCCCGCTCCTCCGGCCGGGTCCGCGACCACGCCCCGAACGCCTCCCGCGCCGCCGCGCAGGCCGCCCGCACCTGCTCCGGCGAGGCCTCCGGTGCCCAGCCGACGGTCTCCTCGGTGGCCGGGTCGGTCACCGGGTAGTGCCCGCCGTCCGGCGCCACCCACTCCCCGCCGACGAACAGCGGCTGCCCCGTCACCTCGTACTCACCGTCCGCGTGTCGGTCCCCGACCGCAGCACCTTGCCCGGTACGGCCCCGGTCACCACGTCGTCCCGGATCGCCGCCACCCCGTTGACCCACACGGCCCGCACGCCGATCGCCCTCGAGTCCAGGCGAGGACTGTCACCCGGCAGGTCGTGCACCAGCCGGGCCTGGCCGGCGTCGATGCGCTCCGGGTCGAAGAGGACGAGGTCCGCGTGCCAGCCCTCGCGCACCTGTCCCCGCTCCCGCAGCCCGAACAGCCGCGCCGGGTCGTCGGTCAGCATCTTCACCGCCTGCTCCAGCCCGAGCAGCTTCCGGCCGCGCAGACAGTCCCCGAGGAACCGGGTGGTGTACGGCGCCCCGCACATCCGGTCCAGATGCGCGCCCGCGTCGGACCCGCCGAGCAGCACGTCCTCGTGCTGCCAGGTCTCGGCGCGCAGCGCCCAGGACGCCGGGTCGTTGTCGGTCGGCATCGGCCACAGCACCGTACGCAGCCGGTCGTTGGCGCAGATGTCCACCAGGCAGGCGAACGGGTCCTGCCCCCGCTCCTCGGCGATGTCCCGTACGACCCGTCCCGTGAGCCCCCGGTTGGCCTCGCTGTAGGTGTCCCCGATGACGTACCGCCCGAAGTTCGCCAGCCGCCGGAAGACGCCCGCCTCCTTCGACCGGGCCCGCCGCAGCAGCTCCGCCCGGACGCCGGGGTCCTGGAGCCTGGCGATCCGCTCGGGCACCGGCAGCCCGAGGACCGGACCCCACCCCGGGATGAGGTTGAGCGCGCAGAAGGTGCCGAGCGACATGTTCATCGGGGTGAGGATCGGCATGGTGAGCGCCACCACCCGCCCGCCCGCCTTCCGGGCCCGCTCGCTCGCGCTCAGCTGCCGCGGCACCCGTTCCGGTACGGCGGCGTCGATGGTGAGCACGTTCCAGTTGAGCGGCCTCCCGGCGACCGCGCTCATCTCCACGAGCAGGTCGATCTCGTCGTCGCCGAACTGGTCCAGGCAGCCGGCGACGATCGCCTCGATCTGCGTGCCCTCGTGCTCGCCGACGGCCCTCGACAGCGCCAGCAGCTCCGCCGGCCGCGCATGCCGGGACGCGACCGGCTGCCCGTCGCCGTCGGAGTGGGTACCGGACTGGGTGGTGGACAGCCCCCAGGCCCCGGCGTCCATGGCCTCGTGCAGCAGCCTCAGCATCGCCGCGAGCTGCTCCTCGCTCGGCTGTCCCCCGACGGCCTGCGGCCCCATGACATACCGCCGCACCGCGCAGTGCCCCACCATGAAGCCCGCGTTGACGGCGATCCGCCCGTCGAGCGCGTCCAGGTACTCCCCGAAGGAGTGCCAGCCCCAGGGCGCCCCCTCCTCCAGGGCCACCAGGGACATCCCCTCCACCTTGGACATCATCCGGCGCGTGTAGTCGGCGTCCTCGGGACGGGCCGGGTTGAGCGGCGCGAGGGTGAACCCGCAGTTCCCGGCGGCGACCGTCGTCACTCCGTGGTTGAGGGAGGGAGTGGCGTACGGGTCCCAGAAGAGCTGGGCGTCGTAGTGGGTGTGGGGGTCGACGAAGCCGGGGGTGAGGATCAGGCCGGAGGCGTCCTCGGCCGTACGGGCCTCTTCGGTGATCTCGCCGACGGCGGCGACACGGCCGCCGCGTATGCCGACGTCCGCGGTGCGGGCGGGGGCGCCGGTGCCGTCCACGACGGTGGCGCCCTTGATCAGATGGTCCAGCATGTCCGGAACCCCCCTCAGACGGCCTGACGGAACCTGGACGTCCGGTGCACCGGATCCGTGTCGATCTTGGGGATCACGTGCTCCCCGATCAGCCGGATCGTCTGCAGCGTCTCCTCCTTCGGCACCCCCACCGGCAGCCCGAAGCTCAGCTGGTCGGCGCCCGCCTGCTCCCACCGCTTGCACTGGCGCAGCACCTCGTCGGGGTCACCGCAGATGAGCAGCTCCTCCTCCACGAGCAGCTCCACGAACTCCGGCGTGTACCGGGGCAGCGTCTCCGGCCACACCGGGAAGCCCTCGGGGCGCGGGAAGGTGTCGTGGTACCGGAAGACGAGCGACGGAAGGTAGTGCAGCCCGCCGTTCACCGCGATCTCGATGGCCTCGGCGTGTGTGGGCGCGCAGATCGCGGTGGTGGTGACCATCACGTTGTCGTTGACGAAGTCCCCCACGGGCTCCGCGTTCACGACCGCCGTCTTGTACTGCTCGAGCACCCACTCCATGTCGGAGACCTTCTGGATGCTGAAGCCGAGCACGCCGAGCCCCTTCTTCGCGGCCATGGCGTACGACGGCGGCGACCCGGCCGCGTACCACATCGCCGGGTGCGACTTCCCGTACGGCTTCGGCAGGACCTTGCGCGGCGGCAGCTGCCAGTGCTTGCCCTGGAAGCCGGCGTACTCGTCCTGGAGCCACATCTTCGGGAACTCGGCGATGGTCTCCTCCCAGATCTCCTTGGTGTGGTTCATGTCGGTCACACCCGGTATGAACCCGAGGATCTCGTGGCTGCCGGCGCCCCGTCCGCTGCCGAACTCGAAGCGCCCCTCGCTGAGGTGGTCCAGCATGGCGACCTTCTCGGCGACCTTCACGGGGTGGTTGACCTGGGCCAGGGGGTTGAAGATCCCGGACCCGAGGTGGATCCGCTCGGTCGCGTGCGCGAGATACCCGAGGAAGACGTCGTTGGCGGACAGGTGCGAGTACTCCTCCAGGAAGTGGTGCTCGGAGGCCCAGGCGTACTTGAAGCCGGACTTGTCCGCCTGGATGACGTACTCGGTCTCCTCCATCAGCGCCTTGTGCTCGGCCAGCGGGTCGGTCTCGGCGCGCTTGCCCACGTATCCCTGTACAAAGAGCCCGAATTCCAAGGCCGTTCACCGTCCTCAGTCTCTCTTGTGACGCTCCGTCAGATATCCTGTCGGCCGACTGTCGCATCGGCCGTCGTGACCGTCAATAGCTGACGGGCAGTCAGATCACGGAGACCCCCGCCAGCCACCCGCCGTCGATCACGAACGGCTGCCCGGTGATGTACGACGAGTCCGCCGAGGTGAGAAACAGCGCCAGCCGCGCCACCTCCTCCGGCTGCCCGACCCGCCCGAGCGGCACGAGCCCCCGGTACAGCTCGTCCAGGGCCCGGCTCATCTCCTCCGGGTCGGCGTCCGGGTCGAGCCGCGCCGGGTTGGACATCGGGGTGTCGATGGCGCCCGGACAGATCGCGTTGACCCGGATGCCCCGGCCCGCCAGCTCCAGCGCGGCCACCCGGGTCAGCCCCAGCACGGCGTGCTTGGTGGCGGCGTACGTCCCGACGGCCGCCATGCCGGTCAGGGCCGTGTAGGAGGCGGTGTTGACGATGGTCGCGCCGTCGGCCATCTCGGGCGCCACCGCCTTCATGCCCAGGAAACAGCCGACCTGGTTGACCTGGACGACCTGCATGAACTCGTCCAGCGGGGTGTCCACGAGCGCGTTGAAGCGCAGGATCCCCGCGTTGTTCACCAGCCCGTCGATGTGCCCGTACGCCTCCTTGACCGCCGCGACGGCCTCCCGCCAGCCCTCCTCGGTGCCGACATCGAGATGGACGTACAGCGCGCCTATCTCCTTGGCCAGGGCCTCCCCCTGCTCGTCCAGCACATCGGCGACGGCCACCCGCGCCCCCTCCGCCCGGAAGAGCCGGGCCTCCTGCTCGCCCTGCCCGCGTGCCGCCCCGGTGATGACGACGACCCGTCCGTCCAGCTTGCCCATGGCATCCTCCTCAGTTCAGCCGGGGTGCGACCTCCGCCCCGAACAGCCCGATCTGCTCGATGAGTTCGGCCCGGCTCCGGCTGCGGAACCGCACCTGGACCTGGTCCACGCCCATCGCCCGGTAGGCCCGCAGCGACTCGGCGATCTCCTCCGGCGCCCCGGTGAGGGTCCGTCCTCCGACGTCCCAGCCGGCCCGCCCGACGTACAGCGGCTCGGCGATCGCGCCGACCGTGAACGGCCCCTCGGCGCCCGCCTGCGCGCGCAAGCGCCGGATCCGTTCGATCTGCGCGGGCAGCCGCTCCCGCGGATCCCCCTGCGGCAGCCAGCCGTCCCCCTTCAGCGCGGCCCGGCGTACGGCGGCGGGCGAGGAGCCGCCGACCCACAGGGGGACCCGCGGCTGGGCCGGGCGGGGGCGCTGGCCGAGCCCGGCGAAGTCGTAGGTCTTCCCGTGGTGCTCGGGGAACTCCTCCGCTCCCAGGGCGGCCCGCAGCGCGTCGATCACCTCGTCCAGCACGGCCCCCCGCCGCTCGAAGTCGGCCCCGAGCGCCTCGAACTCCTCGCGCACATGCCCGGCCCCGACCCCGAGGACCAGCCGGCCGCCGGAGAGGTGGTCGAGGGTGGCGTACTGCTTGGCGGTGAGCAGGGGGTGCCGCAGCCCCACGACCGCCACATGGCTGAGCAGCCGTACCCGCTCGGTCACGGCGGCGAGGTGGGCGAGGGTGGCGACCGGGTCGTACCAGACCGTGCTCATGGCGGGGGCGAGCCGGCGCGGGATCGCCACGTGGTCGCAGGCGGCGAGGTAGTCGAACCCGGCCCGGTCCACGGCCCGCGCGACGGCCACCAGGTCCTCGGGCCCGGCCCCGGCCTCCCAGCCTTCCGCGAACAGGGCGCTCTGCGCCTGCACGGGCAGCTGGACGCCGTACGCCAGGGCACTCACCGCCAGAGCCCTTCGGGGGTGAGCCCCAGCAGCTCGATGGCGTTGCCGCGCACGATCCGCTCGACCACGTCCGCCGGAAGGTGCCCCATCTGGGCCTCACCGACCTCGCGGGACTTGGGCCAGGTGGAGTCGGAGTGCGGGTAGTCGGTCTCGTACAGGACGTTGCCGACCCCGATGGCGTCCAGGTTCCTGAGCCCGAAGGTGTCGTCGAAGAAGCAGCCGTGGACGTGCTCGGCGAAGGTCTCGGACGGCGGCCGGGTGACCTTGTCGGCGATGCCGCCCCACCCCCGGTTCTCCTGCCACACGACATCGGCGCGCTCGAGGATGTATGGGATCCACCCGATCTGCCCCTCGGCGTACATGACCCTGAGGTTCGGGAACCGCTCGAACTTGCCGCTCATCAGCCAGTCCACCATCGAGAAGCAGCAGTTGGCGAAGGTGATGGTGGAGCCTACGGCGGGCGGGGCGTCGGCGGAGGTGGAGGGCATACGGCTGCTGGAGCCGATGTGCATGGCCACGACGGTGCCGGTCTCGTCGCAGGCGGCCAGGAAGGGATCCCAGTCGTCGGTGTGGACGGAGGGCAGGCCGAGGTGCGGGGGTATCTCGGAGAAGGCGACGGCCCGCACACCCCTGTGCGCGTTGCGCCGTACCTCCGCGGCGGCCAGCTCGGCGTCCCACAGGGGTATGAGGGTGAGCGGTATCAGCCGCCCGTGCGCCTTCGGCCCGCACCACTCCTCCACCATCCAGTCGTTGTAGGCGCGCACGCACAGCAGGGCGAGCTCTTTGTCGGCGGCCTCGGTGAAGGTCTGCCCGCAGAAGCGCGGGAAGGTGGGGAAGCAGACGGCGGACTGCACGTGGTTGACGTCCATGTCGGCGAGCCGCGCGGACACGTCGTACGACCCCGGCCGCATCTGCTCATAGGTGATGACCTCGAGCCTGACCTCGTCCCGGTCGTACCCGACGGCGGTGTCGAGCCGGGTCAGGGGCCGTCGCAGGTCTTCGTAGACCCACCAGTCGCCGAGGGGTCCGTCGGTACTGCCGGGTTCGCCCATGACGGGTTTGAAACGCCCGCCCAGGAAGGTCATCTCCTTCAGCGGGGCGCGCACGATCCGGGGCCCGACGTCCAGGTATTTCCTCGGCAGCCGGTCCTGCCAGACGCCGGCGGGTTCGACGGTGTGGTCGTCGACGGAGATGATCAGCGGGAACTGTGTGGTCTCCATGGCCCTCACGGTAGCGCCGATCTGACGGTCCGTCAGCTATCGGGTGCTTGCAAAGAGGGTGTGAGGGGTTTGTGCGCTGCGAGGCAGCGGCCTGTGATCGGCGTCTCCCACAGCTGACGGAACCGCCCGGAACAAGGCAAACTGACGGGGTTGTTCGTGATGCCGAGGGGGACGAACGCATGGACGGTGGGCCGCGAGTGCCTGAGCAGCGGCGTCCCGGCTCCGTGAACGTCACGGAGCCGGAGGCGCTGCGGTTCGGCGTGCTCGGTCCGGTGCGGGCCTGGCGCGGCGCGGAGCAGATCGGCACGGGCTCGCCCCAGCAGCGCGCCCTGCTGGCCGCCCTGCTGCTGCGCGAGGGCCGTACGGCGACGGCGGCGGAGCTGATCGACGCGCTGTGGGGCGCCGAGCCCCCGTCGCAGGCGCTGGCGGCGCTGCGTACCTACGCCTCCCGCCTGCGCAAGGTCCTGCCCCCCGGGGTGCTGGTCAGCGAGTCCGGCGGCTACGCGGTGCGGATGCCGGCCGAGGGCGTCCTGGACCTGGCCGTCGCCCAGGACCTGGCGGCGGAGGCGGAGAAGGCACGGGCCGCCGGCGACCTGTGCCGGGCCCGGGACCTGCTGAACCAGGCCCTCGCCCGCTGGGACGGCGAGGTCCTGGCCGGCGTCCCCGGCCCGTACGCCGAGACCCAGCGGGTCCGCCTGGAGGAGTGGCGCCTGGGCCTCCTCGAATCCCGCCTGGACATGGACCTGGAACAGGGCTGCCACGCGGAGGCGGTGTCGGAGCTGACCGCGCTGACGGCCGCGTACCCCCTGCGCGAGCGGCTGCGCGAGCTGCTGATGCTGGCCCTGTACCGCAGCGGCCGCCAGGCGGAGGCCCTGGCCGTCTACGCCGACACCCGCCGCCTGCTGGCCGAGGAACTGGGCGTGGACCCGCGCCCCGGCCTCCGGGAACTGCAGCAACGCATCCTGCAGGCGGACCCGGCCCTGGCGGAACCGTCGTCCCCGGCGGCGGAGCCCGCGGCGGTCCCGGTCCGCCCGGCGCAGTTGCCGGCCTCGGTTCCCGACTTCACGGGCCGCGCGTCCTTCGTGACCGAACTGAGCGAGGTACTGTCCTCGGCCTCGGAGTCCCCGGACGCCGCGGACCGGGTGATGGCCGTGTCGGCACTGGCCGGCATCGGCGGCGTGGGCAAGACGACCCTGGCGGTGCACGTGGCCCACCGGGCGCGGGGCGCCTTCCCGGACGGCCAGCTGTACGTCGACCTGCAGGGCGCGGGCCCCCGCCCGGCGGAACCGGAGACGGTACTCGGCTCCTTCCTGCGCGCCCTGGGCACGGCGGACTCGGCGATCCCGGACTCCCTGGACGACCGGGCGGCGCTCTACCGCTCGGTCCTGGACGGCCGCCGGGTCCTGGTGCTGCTGGACAACGCGAAGGACGCGGCACAGATACGCCCGCTCCTGCCCGGCACGGAGGGCTGCGCGGCCCTGGTGACCTCGCGGGTGAGGATGGTCGACCTCGCGGGCGCCCACCTGGTGGACCTGGACGTGATGTCCCCCGACGAGGCTCTCGCTCTCTTCACGAAGATCGTGGGCGGCGAGCGGGTGGCGGCGGAACGGGAGGCGGCGCTGGACGTGGTGGCGGCGTGCGGGTTCCTGCCGTTGGCGATCAGGATCGCGGCGTCACGGTTGGCTGCGCGCAGGACCTGGACGGTGTCGGTCCTCGCCGCGAAGCTCGCGGACGAACGCCGCCGCCTGGACGAACTGCAGGCCGGGGACCTGGCGGTGAAGGCCACCTTCGAACTGGGCTACGGGCAGCTGGAGCCGGCCCAGGCCCGCGCGTTCCGCCTGCTGGGCCTGGCCGACGGCCCGGACATCTCCCTGGCGGCCGCGGCCGCCGTCCTCGACCTGCCCGTGGAGGCGACGGAGGACCTGCTGGAGGCCCTGGTGGACACGTCGCTGCTGGAGTCGGCGGCACCGGGCCGCTACCGCTTCCACGACCTGGTCCGGCTCTACGCGCGTGCCTGCGCGGAGAGGGACGAACAGCCGCCCAGCGAGCGGGAGGCTGCGATGTCGCGGTTGCTGGACTTCTATCTGGCCACGGCGGCGCAGGTTTACGCGATGGAGCGGCCGGGGGACCGGCTGGTGGATCACCTGGAGTCCACGCATCACCCAGGCCTGACCTTTCCCGACTCCAAGGCCGCCGTCGACTGGCTGCACGCCGAGGGCGACTGCCTGCTGGCCTGCGTTCGTCAGAGCGCCGGGCAGGGAATGCTGAGGCGCTCGGTCGATCTCTTGTGGGTGGCCAAGGATCTGACGGAATCAGGTGCGAACTCCCACCAGTACGAGACGACTGCTGTAGCTCTGCGAAACCTGGCGCAGGACGCAGGAGACAAACGAGCCGAGGGGCGGGCACGCACGGCGCTGACCAACGCTCTGATGATCTCGGACAAGTTCAGCCAGGCGGACGAGGAAGCTCGCCTCGCCATCCTGCTGGCACAGGCCTCGGGAGATCTGGCGCCTTGCTGCTGGGCCCCCAACGACCGCGGAATCATTGCCCTCTATCAGGGCCGGAACGACGACGGGGAGAAGCACCTTCAGGAGGCGATCGCCAACTACCGCGCCGACGGAAACCTGCCGGGACAGGCCAGTGCCCTGTGCAATCTGTCTCGGATTCACGTCAAGCTGGGACGGCTCCATAGCGCTGTCGAGCTGGCCAGGCAGGGTCTGGCTCTCTACGATCAGCTCGGGTTGACGCTCCGTGTGGCCAACGCGCGGCTCGCTCTGGGAATCGCGCTCAGCGCCGCCGATCGTGGCGTCGAGGCACTGGAGCAACTCCACGAAGCCCTGAGGCTGTTCCAGGACAATCGGCAGCGCCTTTGGGAAGGGACCGCGAACTTCCGTATTTCCGAGGCATACCTCGCGTCCGGCCAATACGCCCTGGCGGCGCGGCATGCGGAGCAAGCTCTTGCTCTTCGCGTCATCGGAGGCGATTGGATGCGGGCCAACGTCCTGACGACGCTGGGGCAGGCGCTCAACCACCTGGGGCAGAGCGATCGGGCACGCGCGTGCTGGCGTGAAGCCCTCGTCATCCATGAGCAGTTCGGCGCCTCCGAGGCAGACCAGGTGAAGGCCCTCCTGCACCCTGCCGCGACAGCCTGACGGCTCCGCCGGACACCACGTTCATTGTTTGTTTATCGCAGATCGCCATCCTCATGAGTGCCGGTCCGTTGCGGCGGGGGGCCAAACGGAGCGGCACTTGGCCTCACCGTTAGGGTGAACGGCCTTGAGTCCCGTCCGGCGGCCCATCGGGGGAGCCGCCGGACGGGTTGATCACCCTTCCAGGATGCTCGACAGAAAGTTGCCGACGATGAGCGAGACCTCGCAGAAGAACGAGATCACCACGCTGGAGAACCACGCCGGCAGCCCGGACGACGGCTCCACCGTCAAGCCTCTGGAGAACCACGCCGGGAGCACGACGGGCAACGACGCCATCAAGCCGCTCGAGAACCACGCCGGCCTGGTGTCGGAGAGCGTCCTGAAGCCGCAGGAGAATCACGCCGGATCCGAGACGGCCTAAGGCCCAAGGCTCACACACAACGGGGGACCGGCCGCGACGGCGCCGAGGGGGAGCCGTCGCGGCCGAGGTGTGTCCAGGGGCAGTCAGGTTCGACGAATGCCGAGCTCGCACCACACCGTCTTGCCCTCCACCCCCTGCTCCACGCCCCAGCGCAGCGCCACCGCGTCCAGCAGGGCGAGGCCACGCCCGTCCTCGGCGTCGAGCGCGCCGGGCAGGGGCACGGGCAGGGCCTGCCCGGCTGGGTCCGTGACCTCGACGCGGATGTGGTTGCCGTCCGTCAGGGCCACCCGCACACGGACCGGAGTCGCCTCCCCCACATGCCGGATCACGTTGGTGACGAGTTCGGTGACGCAGAGCTGGACATCGGTGCAGGGCGCGTCCAGGTAGCGGCGCACGGTACGGCGCAGTCCCTGGAGCGCCTCCGGTACGGCGGGAAGCTCCACGTCCAGCGGCGGCCGGCTCGGTGCCGTACCGAGACTCCGCAGCACCGCTGCCGGCCCGCGTGCCGTGGCGGCGTTGCAGTTGCCGAGCGCCACCAGGCCGGGGGGAGGGCTGGGGGGATTCGAGGACGCCATGGTTGCGTACGCCTTCCTGTGCTCTCTGTGATGAATCAGTCACACAGTGGCGCCGACATCGGTACCTTTTGAAGAGGTTTCGGCTACGCAGCGCAACTGGCAAATGGCGGTGATGAGTTGTGCCCCCACGCAAAGACCCCGACGCGTCGGCGAACGTCCCCTCCTTCTACGGCGCCGAGTTGCGCTATCGACGGGAACTGGCGGGGCTGACCCTGGAGCAGCTGGCGGAAGGGAGCTTCCGGGGTGTGCCGTTCCTGAGCCAGATCGAGCGGGGTGAGCGACGCATGCCGGTGGATCTGGCCCGGCATGTCGACAAGGTGCTGAAGACCGACGGGTTTTTCGAGCGCCGTTGTGAAGATGCCCGCAGGGCACGGCAGTCGGGGCATGCGGAGTACTTCGCGGATGTGGCGGAGTTGGAGCAGCATGCGGAGACGATCGAGGACTGGGCGCCGATGCTGGTGCCGGGGCTGCTGCAAACAGCGCCCTATGCCCGCGCGATCGTACGCGCCGCGATGCCCCGTGCCTCGGACGAGGAGGTCGAAGGGAAGGTCCACGTCCGCATGGACCGCGCCAGGCTCTTCGACTCGGAGCACCCGCCCAAGTTCTGGGCGATCTTGGATGAGTCTCTGATCCGGCGCCCAGCGCTCCCCGGCGAGCCGATGGCGGAACTGCTGGAGCACATCGCGCAGGTGGTGAGGAATACGCACTCCATTCTGCAGATCGTCCCGCAAACCACCGGCGTCCATCCGTTCATGATGGGCATGACCAGGTTCATGACCTTCGCGGACGCACCTCCGGTGGTGTACACCGAGTCACTACACAGCGGCCAACTCATCGACTATCCAGCGCTCGTGAAGCAGTACCGCGAGTCGTACGATCTGCTCAGGGCCGCCGCACTGCCGCCTGAGGCGTCCCTTGCGATCATCGAGGCTGCGGCAGAGGACTACCGAGATGGCAAGCAGCGGGATTGACCTGAGCACCACGGTGTGGCGCAAGAGCAGCTACAGCAACGGCACCGGTGGCGAGTGTGTCGAAGTCTCCAACGCACACCCCAGCGTGGTGATCCCCGTCCGCGACTCGAAGAAGGCGCAGGACGGCCCCGTGCTCCTCTTCCGCCCCCTCGCCTGGAGCACCTTCCTCAACTCGTTGAAGGGCTGACCCCGCCCGGTTATCCACAGGCTCAGCGGCAAGTCAGGGATTCTGCGATCTTGCTGGAGTGGAGCGGACGGAGTTGAGGGCGCTGGCCAACCGGGGCGTCCTGCTCACCTCGCGTGCCGTGGAGGCCGGCTGGCCCCGGCGCAGCCTCACACGTGCGCTACGGGCAGAGGGCTGGACCCGGCTGCGGCAGGGCGCCTGGGCCGAGCCCGGGCGGAACCCGGACCTGCTCACTCACCTCCGGGCCGTGCTGCTCCGCGACCCCCGGCTGATCGTGAGCCACAGTTCAGCGGCTGCCCTCTGGCGGGTCGAGATGCTCGGGGACGGCCGCAGGAGGCCGCTGGAGTTCATCGACCCGCAGCTCACCGTCCGTGGTGTGAGCGCGGGCGTGCGCGTCCACCGGATGCCGCTCAGCGCGAGGGACGTGGTGGAACGGCAGGGGTTACGGCTCACCAACCCCACCCGCACGCTCGCCGACCTGCTTCGGCGCGGCCCGAGGGACGAGGCGATCGTCGCCGTGGACTCGGCGCAGACGTGCCGCAGGGTCGGGCGGGTCCGTCGCGCGCCGCTCACCAAGCTGGACGAGATCGCCGCGGCGCTTGAGACGACCTTGCAAGGGTCGGTCCGGGCCCGGAACTGGCTGCCCCTGGCCGACCCCCTCGCCGGTTCCCCTGCCGAGACGGTTGCCCGACTGCGCATGTACGACGCCGACCTGCACCCCGAGAGCCAGGCCGAGCTACGCACCCCGGACGGCAGTCGCCGCGTCGTCGACTTCCTGTTCAGGGCGACAGGGCTGGGGGTGGAGATCGAGGGCTACGCCTACCACGGAACCCGTGACGCACACCGAAGGGACGTCGCCCGCTTCAACCAGATCCTGAGGTGTCCGGAGATCCGCAGCCTCCTCCGCTACAGCGCCGAGGACGTTTTCCACCGCCCTGAGTACATGGTCGAGGAGATCAGGGCCACCCTGGCTGCCCTGACCGGCGATTCCCGGTGACCGTGGGGCCGCCCGCTTCTTCGGCCAGTGTCGTGCCTCCGCGAGGCGAGTCAAGGGCGCTGCGTTCCGCTGCGCTCCACTCCGCGTCGGCTTCGCCGATGGCCCTCCGGACCACCCTTGACACGCCTCGCTCCAGCACGGGGAAGAAGCGAACGGGCAGCCCGGGGAAAGTGGCCGGCTTGCCGGGGTTTGCGGTACGGGTCGGCTGCGTTCCGGGCCGGGGCTGACGGGCGCGACCGCGCCTCGCCTGCACGCCGGGCGCGGTTGGCGGCTTACGGTGAATGGGCGGGGGCGCGCCAGGCAGGTGGCGGCACGCCGGGCGCGGTTGGCGGCTTGCGGGAGGGCCGGGGCGGCGCGCCAGCCCGGCGGCGGCACGCCGGGCGCGGTTGGCGGCTTACGGTGAATGGGCGGGGGCGCACCAGCCCGGCGGCCGCACGCCCGGTCGGCTCGGCGGCTTACGGGAGGAGCGGGGCGGCGCACCAGCCCGGCGGCGGCACGCCCGGTCGGCTCGGCGAGTTGGGGGGATCCCAGCCCGTGAAGGTCGGCCTGGCGGCGCGGGATCCTGGCATCTGCACCTGAGGGCCCCGAACGTGAGGACGGCGGAGGGTTGGCATCTTTGGGCACTCTCGTCCTCAGCGGACGGCGGGTCAGCTCTCCCAGGTTGGCTCCCAGGCTGGCCCAAGTCTGCCGATTGCTCGGCTTGCCGTGGCCTCTGTGCCTGGTGTGACAGAAGGGGCGCTCTTGGGGTCACGCCGGCCACTCAATTCGCATCCCGAAGTGCCCAGTTGCCGAGCCGCCGAGCGCCGCCGACCCCACCCGGCGTGCCCCCTACCCCGCGACCGCGCACCCACCCACTCACCGCGAGCCGCTTGGCCGGCCCGGCGTGCAGGCGAGACGCGACCGCGCACCCCTCAGCCGACGACGCGAACGCAGCCGACGTAACGGCCCGACCCCGGCAAGCCGGCCACTTTCCCCGGCCTGCCCGCTCGCTTCTTCCTCGTGCTGGAGCGAGGTGGGTCAAGGGTGGACCGGAGGGCCATCGGCGAAGCCGACGCGGAGTGGAGCGCAGCGGAACGCAGCGCCCTTGACGCACCTCGCGGAAGCACGACACTGGCCGAAGAAGCGGGCGGCCCCACGGCAACCCATCGACACCGGCTCGGTCCAGCCCCCTCCCCCTCACGCCCTCCCCCGCAAAACCCCCTTCACCACCTTCCCGCTCGCGTTCCGCGGGAGCTCGCCCACGAACTCCACCGACCTCGGCACCTTGTAGTTCGCCATCTCGCGGCGGGACCAGGCGATCAGGTCGTCCGAGGTCAGGACCGAGCCGGGGCGGCGGACCACGAAGGCCTTGGCGACTTCCCCCAGCCGCGCGTCCGGTACGCCGATCACCGCCGCCTCCCGGACATCCGGGTGGAGGGCGAGCGACTGCTCTATCTCCGCCGGGTAGGCGTTGAAGCCGCCGACGATGAACATGTCCTTGATGCGGTCCGTGATGCGCAGGTTGCCCGTCGCGTCCAGGACACCCACGTCGCCCGTGCGCAGCCAGCCGTCGGGAGCGATCGCCTCCGCCGTCGCCGCCGCGTCCTCGTAGTAGCCGCGCATGACGTTGAAGCCGCGGACCAGGATCTCGCCCGCCTCGCCGGGTCGTACCGGCGCGCCCGTCGCGTCCACCAGTCGTAGCTCCGTTCCCGGGATCGGCCGGCCCGACGTGGACGCGATGACCGACGGGGCGTCGCCGCGCCGGCACATCGTGACGATGCCGCTCGCCTCCGACAGGCCGTACGCCGTGAGGACCGTGTCCACGCCCAGTTCGCCGCGCAGGCGTTCCACCAGGCGGAGCGGCACGACCGCGGCGCCCGTCACCACCAGGCGCAGCGCCGAGAGGTCGTACGCGTCCCGGGACGGGTGGTCCAGGAGGGACTGGTGGAGGGTGGGTGGGCCGGGGAGGACCGAGATGCGTTCCGCCGCTATGTTCGCCAGTGCCGTCTCCACGTTGAACACCGGCTGAGGGATCATCGTCGCCCCGCGCATCAGGCAGGCGATCACCCCGGCCTTGTAGCCGAAGGTGTGGAAGAAGGGGTTGATGATCAAGTAGCGGTCGCCGGCCCGCAACCCGGCCAGGTCCGCCCAGATCTCGTACGCCCGGAGGGTCTGGGTGTGCGTGATCATCGCGCCCTTGGGGCGGCCCGTCGTGCCCGACGTGTAGATGATGTCCGACGGCGCCGAAGCATCCAACTCCCTCCGCCGCGATTCCACTTCGGGCGCACCCACGCCCTCTCCGCCCGCCAGGAAGTCCTTCCAGGTGCGGAAGTCCGGGGGCGCGTCCTCCGACAGGACCACCACCTCCTCCAGTTCCGGCAGTCCGGGCAGCGGCGCCCGGCCGTCCGCCACCCCCTCCCCCGCCGCCCGGCGCAGGCTCGCCACGTACGAGGTGCCCAGGAACGTGCCCGTCACGAACAGCAGCCGGGCCCCGCTGCGGCGCAGTACGTCCGCCGCCTCGGCGCCCTTGAAGCGGGTGTTCAGCGGGACCAGGACCGCGCCCGCCGTCACCGCGCCGAGGGCAGACACGATCCAGTCCAGGGAGTTGGGGGCCCAGACCGCCACCCGGTCGCCGGCCCGCACCCCGCTCGCCAGGCAGGCCGCCGCGGCGCGCTCGACCCGGGCGCCGAGTTCGGCGTACGTGATCCTGGTGCGGCCCTCGACCACCGCCTCCGTGTCCGCGTACCGCTCGGCCGACCACCGGACCAGGCCGGGGATGGTGTCCCAGTCGCAGTCGCTCATCACAGGCCCCCTGTACCGCGTAGCTGACCGTCCGTCAGATTAGCTGTAATCTGACGGACTGTCAGGATGCTGAGGAGGGGGAGGACGCTGTGGCAGCAGCCGGGCTCAAGGACGCCACCGCCATCGTCGGGATCGGGCAGACCTCGTTCGCCAGGCATCTTCCGGAGGACGAGAAGACGCTCGCCTGCCGGGCCGTGCTCGCCGCGCTGGAGGACGCGGGGATCGCGCCCGGTGAGGTCGACGGACTCGCCTCCTACACCATGGAGGAGACCGACGAGGTCGAGCTCGCCAAGGCCGTCGGGTTCGGGGATCTGACCTTCTTCAGCAAGGTGGGGTACGGCGGGGGCGGCTCCTGTGCGACCGTCGCGCACCTCGCCGCCGCCATCGCCTGCGGGCAGGCCACCGTCGGGGTCGCCTGGCGGTCGCGGAAACGGGGGTCCGGGCCGCGGCCGTGGACCGACACCCGCGTCCAGCTCCCCACCCCGGCCCAGTGGACGCGGCCCTTCGGCCTCCTGCGGCCCGTCGACGAGATCGCCATGCTGGCGCGGCGGTACCTGCACGAGTACGGCGCCACCCGCGATCACCTCTTCAACGTCGCCCTCGCCTGCCGGAACCGGGCCAACCAGAACCCGGCCGCCGTGATGTACGAACGGCCGCTGACCCGCGAGATGTACATGACCTCGCGCTGGATCAGCGAGCCGCTGTGCCTCTTCGACAACTGTCTGGAGACGGACGGGGCCCTCGCCTGTGTCCTCGTGTCCAAGGAGCGCGCCCGGGACTGCCGTACCCGGCCCGTGTACGTCCACTCCGCCGCCCAGGGGCTGCCCGCCCAGCACCACGGCATGGTCAACTACTGGAACGACGACCCCCTCACCGGCCCCGCCTGGACCGCCGCCCGGCATCTGTGGAAGCACGCCGACTTCACGCCGGAGGACGTGGACGTGGCGCAGATCTATGACGCCTTCAGCGTCCTCATACCGCTCTCGCTGGAGGGCTACGGCTTCTGCGGGCGCGGGGAAGGAGGGGCCTTCACCGAGGGAGGCGCCCTGGAGATCGGCGGGCGGCTGCCCCTCAACACCGGCGGGGGCGGGCTCTCCGAGGCCTACGTCCACGGCTTCAACCTCATCAACGAAGGGGTGAGGCAACTGCGCGGGACCAGCACCGCCCAGGTGCCCGGCGCCGCCACCTGCCTGGTCACGGCCGGCGAGGGCGTGCCCACCTCCGCTCTCCTGCTGAGGAGCTGATCATGCTGAACCCCGTCACCGACACCGACGGCGCGCCCTTCTGGGAGTACGCCGCCCGTGGCGAACTGCGCGTCCAGGTCTGCGGCGACTGCCACGAACCCCGCTTCCCGCCCCGCCCGTGCTGCCCGCACTGCCAGTCCTTCGCGAGCGAGTGGCGGCTCACCAGCGGGCGCGGCCGGATCTGGTCCTACGTCGTGCCGCATCCGCCGCTGCTGCCCGACTACGCGGCGCAGGCGCCGTACAACGTCGTCGTGGTGGAGCTGGAGGACTGCCCCCGGATCCGGCTGGTCGGGAATCTGGTCGCCCGCGCCGGTGCGCCCCTCGACTCCCTTGATCCGCAGAGCCCCAGGATCGGCGCCCGGGTGCATGTCGTCTTCGGTGACGGCGGGCTGCCGCAGTGGGTGCCGGCGTGAGCGCCGTACGGGTCGACACCGACAAGGACAGCGGGGTCGCCGTCGTCACCCTCGACCGGCCGCACCGGCTCAACGCCATCGACCTGGACATGGCCCGCGAACTCACCGGTGTCTGGCGGGCGTTGCGGTTCGACGACTCGGTGCGGGCCGTGGTGCTCACCGGGGGCGGGGAGCGGGCGTTCTGTACCGGGATCGACCGGGACGTCGTCGTGCCGCAGCCCTCGTCGCCGTACATGCAGGACGATCCGTTGCTGACGGTCGGGCCCAAGGCGAACGACCTGTGGAAGCCGGTCGTGGCCGCCGTGCGCGGGATGGCCTGCGGGGGTGCCTTCTATCTGCTGGGCGAGTGCGAGTTCGTCGTCGCCGATCCGACGGCCGTCTTCTTCGATCCGCACACCTCGTACGGCATGGTCAGCGCCTACGAGTCGATGCTGATGGCGGCGCGGATGCCGTACGGGGAGGCGGCCCGGATGGCGCTCATGGGGAACGCCGAGCGGATCTCCGCCCGGCGGGCCCATGAGATCGGGCTCGTGTCGGAGGTCACGGAGGAGGGCGGGGCGCTGGCGGGCGCCGTGCGCTGCGCCGCGGTCGTTGCCGGGTATCCGCCGCAGGGGGTGCAGGGGACCGTGCGGGCGCTGTGGGCGGCCCGGGAGGCGGCCCTGGCCCAGGCGTTCGCCCAGGCCCCGTCCCTCATCGCCCTCGGCAGTCTGCCGGTCGAACGGCAGGCGGAGCTGTTCAGGAACAGGGACCGCACCGAGCCGCGGACACGGTGAGTGACCGCATGGCGCGGAACCCGCACCCGGGGTAGCGTCAGGCCTGGGACGGCCGCCGTCTGGAGCCCTTCCGTGACACACCGGTACGACGGCCGTCACTCAGTCCCCGGCGTGCCCCTCACGCCGTGCGGGCCGTGCCCGTCCCCTTCTCCGCGTCCAGCGCGTACACGCACCGGTCCTTGCTGCAGGCGTACACCACGCCGTCCTTGACCACCGGGGAGCCGGTGATCTCGCCGCCGGTCGCGAGCTTCCAGCGCAGGCGGCCGTCGTCGGACTTCAGGGTGTAGAGCAGGTGGTCCGTCGAGCCGAAGTGGATACGGCCCTCCGCCACCGCGGGAGCGCCCACGACGTCGCCGCCCGCCTGGAAGCGCCATTTGGGCGTGCCGGTGACCGCGTCCAGGGTGTACAGGCCCTTGCCGCTGCCGACGTGGACATGGCCGGCCGCGACGAGGACCGGCTCGATGGAGGAGCGGGCCTCGGTGGCGATGCGCCAGCGGTCGCGGCCGTCGGTGGCGTCGAGGGCGTAGACGGTGCCCAGGTAGTCCGCCAGGTAGACGCCGCCGCCCGTCACCGCCGGGCCCGGGGCGAAGGCCGGCGGGCTGAGGAAGACCGCGGGGGCCTCGAAGTGCCAGCGGACCATGCCGCTCGCCGCCTCGATGGCGAGGACGCGGGTGCCGGCGGAGACGTAGACGTACCCGTCGGCGGCGGGGGTCAGGCGGACCGGCACGCCGCCACAGGCGGCCGCGTCACCGACCGGGTACGACCAGCGCTCCTCGCCCGTGCGGGCCTCCAGGGCACGCAGGCGGGCGTCCTGCCAGACGTAGACCGTGCCGTCGTGGACGAGCGGGCCCGCCTCGGGGGACTCGAAGTCGGTCTGGCAGCCGCTGATCTCCCACAGCTTCTGCCCGTGCGCGGCCTCCCAGGCCTGCACGCCGCCGCCCCGGGTGCCGGTGACGACCGTGCCGTGGTCGGCGTGCAGGGAGTACACCCAGGCGTCCGTGGACAGCCGCCACAGGTCGCTGCCCTCGCGGGCGTCCAGGGCGAACAGGGTCGGGCCGTCGGAGGCGTGGATACGGCCGTCCGCCACCGCCATGGACCAGGCGACGTCCCGCGTCTTGAAGCGGCGCCGGCCGGTGGCCACGTCCAGGGCGTGCACCTCGAAGGAGGTGACGTAGACCAGGTCGCCGTCGACCGAGGGGGTGCCCCAGACCTCGTTGGACATGCGGAACCGCCAGGGCCGCCAGCCGCTCGCGGTCTCGGGGGGCTGGGGCGGGGCGGACGGTACGGCAGGGCCTACGGCAGGGTCTGTGCCGGCGACGCCGGGACGCGGGCGGGACCAGCTGGCGACCAGGCCGGCCTCCGGCGGGGGCGCCTTGACGGCGGCGGCGCGGGCGTCGGCGACGCGCGGGCCGGGGCCGATGGGCACCTGGGCGCCGGCCAGCCGGACCGGGCCGGAGTCGGGGACGCCGACGGGGACCGGGGCCGGGGCCGGCGGGTCGTAGGCGGGCGGCGGGGGTACGGCCGCACGGCCGCCGCTCCTGGGGCCGCCGGCCGGGGCCGGGGAGGGCTTGGCGGCGGGGCGGCCGCCGCGTCGGGCCTCGATGAGGGCGACCGCCTTCTCGGGCAGCCAGGCCGACGCGGTGCCGCTGTCGTCGGAGCCCGAGCCGAAGAGGTGCGGGGCCAGCTGGGCCTGGAGGTCGGCCGGGCTGGGCCGGGCGGAGGCCTCCATCTGCATGCAGACCTCGATGAGCGGGCGCAGCTCGTCGGGCAGGCCGGTGAGGTCCGGGCCCTCGCGGAGCAGCATGAAGACGGTCTCGACGGGGTTGGCGCCGTGGAAGGGCGGGTGGCCGGTGGCCGCGAAGACCAGCATCGAGCCGAGGGAGAAGACATCGCTGGCGCCGGTGACGCTGCGGGAGTCCTTGGCCTGCTCGGGGGACATGTAGGCGGGGGTGCCCACGGCGACGTTCGTCATGGTCAGCCGGGTGTTGGAGACCCCGGAGGCGATGCCGAAGTCGATCACCCGGGGGCCGTCCTCGACCACGAGCACGTTGGACGGCTTCAGGTCGCGGTGGACCAGCCCCGCGCCGTGGATGGACTGGAGGGCTTCGGCGACGCCCGCCGCGAGCCAGCGCACGGCCTGGGCCGGGAGCGGCCCGCAGTCGTTCACTATCTCCTCGAGCGAGGGCGCCGGTACGTACGCGGTCGCCAGCCACGGCACGGCGGCGCGCGGGTCGGCGTCGACCACGGCCGCCGTGTAGAAGCCGGAGACCGCGCGGGCCGCCTCCACCTCACGGGTGAAGCGGACCCGGAAGAGCTGGTCCTCGGCCAGCTCGGTGCGCACCGTCTTGATCGCCACGCGCCGGCCGGACGCCGAGCGCGCGAGATAGACCAGCCCCATGCCGCCGGCGCCCAGCCGGCCCAGCACCTCGAACGGCCCGATCCGCCGCGGATCGTGCTGCGTCAGCTGATCCACCACTTGCCTGCCACCTCCCCGTACGAGCCGCGCCACTCTCCATATGTACGCGACCGAAGTGCAGCGTCTCACCACCGCACCGCCGTGGCGGCACGCACCCCGATTCTTCCTGGCCGGGCGGCTGGTTGCGAACCCGGTGATATTCGGGGTGTCTCTGTACCAACCGGTACCAATCACCCCAAAGCGGACGGGTCAGCGCTGCAGCAGTGCGAACGACGCCCCCTGATTGTCGGTGACGACGGCCACTCGTCCGTACGACGTCTCGAAGGGTGGCGCCTGCACCCGGCCGCCGAGCCGCTGTACGGCCCCGAGGGCGTCGTCCAGGTCCGCGACGCGGAAGTGGGTCAGGAAGTGCGGGGGCATCTCGGCCGGGAAGACCTCGGTGACCTCGGCACGGCCGAAGTCGGGCCGGGCCTCGGCGCCGAACAGGGCGTCGTGGAAGAGGCCGCCGTAGAAGGCGTTGGCGGCGGCCGTGTCCCGCGTGTACAGCTGGGCCCAGACGAAGGTGCCGGGCTCGTGCCGCCGCCCGAAGCCCCGGTGGCGGCCCGCCTGCCACAGGCCGAACACGGCGCCCGAGGGATCGGCGGCGAGGGCGGCCACCCCCAGGTCGCCCACCGGGAACGGGGCCATGACCACCTGCCCGCCGGCCGCGGTGATCCGCCGGCCGAGGGCCTCGGCGTCCGGGGTCGCGAAGGACACCGTCCAGACGGTGGGCATCCGGCCGTCGATCTTGGGGGCCAGCGAGGCGACGGGCTCCCCCGCCAGCCGGGCCCACACCGAGGAGCCGTACGCGTCCTCGAAGGTCCACCCGAAGAGCTCACCGTAGAACCGCTTGCCCGCCTCGACGTCGGCGAGCTGTGCATCCACCCAGCAGGGCACACCTTCCCCGTATGCCTCTTCCACGACTTCCGCCTCAAATACCTCTTCGGATTCCGAGGTCTCTTCCGCCTCTTCGTTCCCGGATGCCCTGTTTTCGGCCATGCCGTCAAAGTAACCGGGCCGCACGCACCGCGCAGACCAGGCACACCACCCTCAGAGCACCCATGCACCCCATTTGCAGTCGGCCGAATCGCGCTCCGATCACCCCTCGGTAAGCTGACGGCATGACAGGACAAGTGCGTACCGTCGACGGCCGCGTGGCCGGCCGGCGTGGGCAGGCGACCCGGCAGAAGCTGCTCGACTGCCTCAGCGAGATGCTCAGCTCCTCCCCCTACCGGGACGTCAAGGTCATCGATGTCGCCCGGAAGGCGGGTACTTCGCCCGCGACCTTCTACCAGTACTTCCCGGACGTCGAAGGCGCCGTCCTGGAGATCGCCGAACAAATGGCGACCGAGGGCGCCGGATTGACCCAACTGCTCCAAGGGCGGTCCTGGGCCGGCAAGTCGGGATGGCAGACCGCGCAGGAACTCGTGGACGGATTCCTGGAGTTCTGGCGCAGGAACGACGCGATCCTGCGGGTCGTCGACCTCGGCGCCGCCGAGGGGGACAAACGGTTCTACAAGATCCGCATGAAGATCCTCAACTCCGTGAACAACTCCCTCGCGGACTCGATCGCCGAGCTGCAGTCCAAGGGCAGGGTCGACAAGGACGTGAACCCGGCGGCGGTGGCCGGCTCGCTCGTCGCGATGCTCGCGGCGGTGGCGGCGCACCAGAAGGGTTTCCAGTCCTGGGGTGTGAAACAGGCCGAACTCAAGCCGAACCTGGCGTTGTTGGTACACCTGGGCGTGACCGGAAAGAAGCCGAGCAAGTAACAACGCCCGCTGCCACACCCCTTATTGCACCCTTTTTCATGCCCAAGTCCTGTCTGGCAGGCGGTGGTTCACTCGCGTCTCGCACGCGGTGAGCCACCGCCTGCACCGCTATGCGGGCAGCGGACGGTCCCGTACGACGTGCTTCATCACCAGCGTCGAGGTCAGCCGCTGCACCCCCGGCAGGGTCGCCAGCCGCTCGTCGTAGAGCCGCTGGAAGGCCGCGAGGTCGGCGGTCGCCACCCGGAGCAGATAGTCGGGCTCGCCGAAGAGCCGCTGGGCGTCGAGCACGTGCTCCAGCTCGCCGACCGCCCGCTCGAACTCGGCGACCGTGTCCCGGTCCTCCTGCCGCATCGACACGAAGACCAGCGCCTCGAAGTTCAGCCCGAGCGCCGCCGCGTCCACCACCGCCCGGTAGCCCTGGATGGCACCGGAGCGCTCCAGCTCACGCAGCCGGCGGTGGCAGGGCGAGACGCTGAGACGCACCCGGGCGGCCAGCTCGGTCACGGTCAGGCGCCCGTCCTGCTGCAGCTCGGCAAGGATTTTCCGGTCCATGTCGTCCATGAGCAATATCTTCCCCCAGAACCGCTGCTTGCGGGCAAACTTCGGGAACACTTTCGGCCCATCCACGCCTAATGTCGCCGACATGGACTCGGGACTGCTCTTCTCCTTCCTCGCCGTCGACGTGCTGCTGGTGTGCGTGCCGGGCGCCGACTGGGCGTACGTGATCGCGACCGCCGTGCGCCGCGGCTCGGTGCCGCGCGCGGTGGCCGGCCTGGTCTGCGGCTACGCCCTGCACACGGCCCTGGCGACGGCGGGCCTCGCGGTCCTGGTGGCGGGCTCGCCGAGACTGCTGACGGCCCTGACCGTGGCGGGCGCGGGGTATCTGCTGTGGCTCGGCTGGGGTGTGCTGCGCCGGCCGGCGGTACCGGGAGCCACGGAGGAGGCCTCCCCCGACGGGCGTCTCTTCCTGCGCGGCGCCACGATCAGCGGCCTCAACCCCAAGGGCCTGCTGCTCTACCTCTCCGTCCTCCCCCAGTTCCTCACCCTGCGCGGCACCCACCTGCCCGTCCCCGTCCAGACGGCGGCCCTCGGCCTGCTCCACATGGCCTGCTGCGCGGCCGTCTACCTCACCGTCGGCACGTTGTCGCGTGCGCTGCTCTCCGCGAGGCCGACGGCGGCCCGGGCGGTGACGCGGACGTCGGGGGCGGCGATGCTGGGGATCGGCGCGGTTCTCCTGGCGGAGCGCCTGGCCGGGGTTTAGGGGGTCTCCGTGATCCGGAACAGCCGGATCTCCCTCGTCACCCGGGCCTGATACGTGGCGTACGGCGGCCAGAACTCCAGGAGTGCCGTCCAGGCCTCCGCCCGCTCGTCCGCGGTGAGCAGCCGGGCGGTGACCGGGATGTCCCGGCCCTTCCAGCTGATCACGGCCTCCGGGTGGGCGAGCAGGTTGTGACTCCAGGCGGGATGCCCGGGCCGCCCGAAGTTGGAGCCGACGAGCAGCCAGCTCCTGCCGTCCGCCTCCGGCATGCAGGCCAGCGGGGTCCGGCGGAGCAGTCCGCTGCGGGCGCCGGTCGAGGTGAGGACCAACCCGGGCAGCATCCGGGTGCTGAGCAGGTACCGCCCCCGGGTGAGCCGGTGGACCGCCCGGTCGAGTGCCGGGATCACATGGGGCGCGACCTTCGCGAACCCGCGCGTCGAGGACACCTTCTGCACCAGCCGGACGCCGATCACACCGTCACCTCCGTGCCCGCGAAGAGACCGGCGGCCTCGGCGGCCCGGTCCCGCAGCCGGTGCACCGGCCCGAACAGCAGCTCGTCCCCGGCGGCCCGCTTGAAGTACAGCTGCGCGTCGTGCTCCCAGGTGAACCCGATCCCCCCGTGCAACTGGATCCCCTCGCCTGCGGCCCCCCGCAACGCCTCCAGGGCCTGCGCGAGCGCGAGCCCACCACTTCGTTCACCCTGAGCACCCGAGGACCCGGCGCCGGCGCCGCAGGCCCACGCCGCGTGATACGCCGCCGACCGAGCCGCCTGCACCCCCACGTACACGTCGGCCAGCCGATGCTTCACCGCCTGGAAGGACCCCACCGGCCGCCCGAACTGCTCGCGCTGCCCGACGTACTCCACGGTCCGCTCCAGTACCCGTTCCGCCGCCCCGACGGCCTCACAGGCGAGCACGGCGGCGACCCCGTCACCGAGCACGGCCAGGGCGGGCAACACGTCCACCCCCTCCTCGCCGAGCAACTCCGCGCGAACGTCCCGCAGTTGGACGCGGCCCTGCGGCCGGGTGGCGTCGAGCGCGGTCTGCCGGGCTCGTACGACGCCGGGCGCGTCCCCGGCGACCAGGAACAGCAGGGTCCGCGACCGCGCGAAGCCCCCGGTGTGGGCGGCGACGAGCAGCAGCCCCGCGCTGTGCCCGTCCAGCACTTGGTCGACCTGCCCGTACAGCCGCCAGTCGCCGTCGGCGTGCCGGGCCTGGACGCCCCCGGCCCGTCCGCCACCGGCCGAGAAGCTGCCGTTGTCGCAGGTCAGGGCGAGGGCCGTGGTCAGGGCCGGGCCGGGGACGGCCAGGGTGGCGGTGAGGGTGCCGGCGGCCAGGCGGGGCAGCAGTTCGGCGCGCTGGGCCTCGGTGCCGAGGGCGAGGATCAGCGGGGCGGCCAGGACGGAGGTGGCCGGCAGCGGGGAGGGGGCGAGCGCCCGGCCGGTCTCCTCGCAGGCGAGGGCCAGTTCGGTGAGGGTGCAGCCGACACCGCCGTACCGCTCGGGCAGGGCGAGCCCGGGCAGGCCGAGCTGGTCGGCGAGGGCCGACCACAGGAGGGGGTCGTGTCCGGCCGGGCTGTCGACGGCGGCCCGCAGCTCGGGCGAGCCGCACCGCTTGTGCAGCAGCTCGCGCAGGGTGCGGCGGATCTCGTCCTGCTCGGCGGTCAGGCGCGTGTCCATGGCGGGTCCCTCATCCCTCCCGAGCCGATCTGACGGAGCGTCATATTAGGGCGCGGGCGCACGGATGCCCAGGGTCACGACACCTGCCGCGAGCCGCCGTATCTGATGTACCGTCAGATCCATGACGGCTGGGAGCAGGAAGGTCGCCGTGGTCGGGGTGGCCCTCTCCGACTGCGGGCGCGTGGACGACGCCACCCCGTACACCCTGCACGCGCAGGCGGCCCGCCGCGCCCTCGCGGACGCGGGGCTCGACCGCGCCCGGGTCGACGGCCTCGCCTCGGCGGGCCTCGGCACACTGGCCCCGGTGGAGGTGGCCGAGTACCTGGGCCTGCGCCCCACCTGGGTGGACTCCACCTCGGTCGGCGGCTCGACCTGGGAGGTCATGGCGGCGCACGCGGCGGACGCGATAGCCGCGGGCCACGCGAACGCCGTCCTGCTCGTCTACGGCTCGACGGCACGCGCCGACATCAGGGCGGGCCGCAGGACCGGCGACCTGTCCTTCGGCGCCCGCGGTCCCCTCCAGTTCGAGGTCCCCTACGGCCACACCCTGATCGCCAAGTACGCGATGGCCGCCCGCCGCCACATGATCGAACACGGCACGACCGTCGAGCAGCTGGCCGAGGTCGCGGTCCAGGCCCGGGCCAACGCAGCACTGAACCCGCAGGCGATGTTCCGCGACCCGATCACGGTCGACGACGTCCTGGCCGGCCCGATGATCGCCGACCCCTTCACCAAGCTGCACTGCTGCCTGCGCTCGGACGGCGGCGCGGCGGTCCTGCTGGCGGCCGAGGAGTACGTACGGGACTGCCGTACGGCCCCCGTGTGGGTCCTCGGCACCGGGGAGCAGGTCTCGCACGCGGCGATGTCGGAGTGGACGGACTTCACGGTGTCCCCGGCGGCGGTGAGCGGGCGGCTGGCCTTCGAGCGGGCGGGCGTGGGACCGGCCGAGATGGACTTCGCCGAGATCTACGACGCCTTCACCTACATGACCCTGGTGACCCTGGAGGATCTCGGCTTCTGCGGGAAGGGCGAGGGCGGGGCGTTCGTGGAGAAGGGCCGGCTGCTGGTGCGGGGCGGGGAACTGCCGGTCAACACGGACGGGGGCGGCCTGTCGGCCCAACACCCCGGAATGCGGGGGCTGTTCCTGCTGGTGGAGGCGGTGCTGCAACTGCGCGGGGAGGCCGGGGAACGGCAGGTGCGGACGCGGGACGGGCAGTTGCCGAGGCTGGGGGTGGCCTCCGGGACGGGGGGCTGGTTCTGCTCGTCGGGGACGGTCGTTCTGGGCCGGTGAGGGCCCCGCCTCAGTCCTCCTCCAGCAGCCGGCGCCAGATGCGGGTGCGGTGCAGCACGTAGAGGGAGCTCAGCAGGACGACCGCCTGCAGCCCGACGGCGAGCAGCCAGAACTCGTCCCTGGTCTCCAGTCTGTTCGTCAGGAACGTGAAGTTCATGCCGAAGAACCCGGTGATGAACGACAGCGGCAGGAAGATCACCGACACGATGGCCAGCCGGTTGATCACGCCGTTCTGCTCGCCCGCGACGAGCGAGGAGTAACTGGCGAAGGCCCGGCGGGTGGCGTCCTGGAGGGACTCGACGTCGGCGAGCACCAGCCTTCCGGCGGTCTGGAACCCCTGGGCCCGCCTCTGCCGGTCCTCGGGGAAGGTGGGGCTCATCATCCGGCGGGTGAGGATCTCGTCGACCGCCTGGAGGTAGGGCAGCAGGGCGTGGTGCAGCAGGGCGGAGCGCCGTCGCAGCCGCGCCAGACGGTAGATCTGCTCGGGCCGCCGCTGCTCGAACATGCCGTCCTCGAGTTCCTCGGTCTCCAGCAGCGCCCGCACGGCGGCCCGGCGGAAGGTGGCCAGCGCCTCCTGGAGCAGGAGGAAGAGCACGGCGACGGTGTCCTCGGGCCGCTCGTGCCGCAACGCCGTGGTGAGGCTCCTGGCCAGCCCGGCCTGGCCCCGGTGCACGGCGGCCAGGAACCGTTCGGTCACCACGATGTGGATGTGGGCGATCCGGTCCCCGTGGACCACCGGCACCACGAAGGCGGCCCGGTCCCCCAGGAACTCGGCGCGCGGGGCCTCACCCGCCCTGCCGAACCAGTCCAGGTCCTCGGCATCCTCCAGGCCCAGCTGACCGGCGATCGGCGCCTCCCGCTCCGGCGCTTCCCGCTCCGGCGCTTCCCGCTCCGGTGCCTCCCGCTCCGGTGCCTCCCGCTCCGGCGCTTCCTCCGGCAGTTCGACGTCGACGAGCAGGAAGGACGCGGCGGCCAGCCGCGCCCGCGCCTCCGAGACATCCGTACGGGTGATGGTCATCTCGGGCATCGACACCACCGTTACGATCATCGCCCCTCACCGTCATTCCCGAAGCCCGTGGCTCCGAGCGTCCCCGGCCCCAGGCGTTCCCGCACGCGGAGGCACTCGTGTGCGTCGCGGGACGGCTGCCGAACGGATGACGGTGCCCGTGGCGATACTCGGCACATGGAAACGGATCTCCACGCAACTCTGAGGTCGCTGCGGGTATGGGACCCCGACGTCACCGACCTGCGCCCCTTCGCCCCCGACACCGCCCCGCCGACCCCGCTGCCCCTGTTCACGAGCTGGCTCGCGGAGGCGGTCGCGGCCGGGCAGCCGGAGCCGCACACGATGTCGCTGGCCACGGTGGACGAGGAAGGGCGGCCGGACGTACGGATCGTGATGCTGCACGGCGCCGACCCGGACGGCTGGTCCTTCGGCACCCACTCCACCAGCCGCAAGGGCCGCGCCCTGAGCGCGCACCCGTACGCGGCCCTGGCCTTCTACTGGCCGGTGCTGGGCCGCCAGCTCCGGGTGCGCGGGCCGGTGACCTCGGCGCCCTCCCACGAGAGCCAGGCCGACCTGCACGCCCGCTCGACCGGGGCACTGGCCGCGGCGCTCACCGGGCGGCAGAGCGAGGAGCTGTCCTCACTGGACGAGCTGCGGCGGGCGTCGCAGGCCGCGTGGGAGCGGGCCCGCGAGAACCCGGCCGAGCCGTCTCCCACCTGGACCCTCTACCGGCTTCGCCCGGAGACGGTGGAGTTCTTCCAGGGGGACGCGGACAGGCGGCACGTACGGCTGGAGTACCGGAGCACGGAGTTCGGCTGGAGCAAGGCGCTGCTCTGGCCCTGACCCTTACGAGGCGCTCATGCCCTTGGCCCTCACGGGGGCTCATGCCCCCGCCACCAGTCGCCGGGCCAGACGCACCAGGTCCGAAATCGCCGGGTGAGCAGGAGTTCCCCGCTGCCAGGCGAGAAGCACCGGTACCGGAGGGGCGTCGGTCAGAGGGCGGAAGGCGATCGCGGGGTGCGTGTGCACACCCGGTGTCGCCGTCGTCGTGATGCCCACCGCCCGCCCGGCCGGATCCCGCTGGGCCCCGCGGTGACCCTGGAGGTGCTCGGCCCGCTCGCGCTGTCCGTCGTCGCCGCGCGCCGGGCGGTGAGCCTGCTGTGGGCCGGGCTCGCGCTCGCCGGGGTCCTGCTGCTCGGACAGGAGGGCCTGGGCCGGCTCAGCCTCCCCGGTGCCGGGTTCGCGCTCGGCGCGGGTGCGCTGTGGGCGGCGTACATCGTCTTCAACTCCCGGACCGGCGCCCGCTTTTCACGGCTCGACGGGCTGGCCGTGGCGATGGCCGTGGCCGCGCTGCTGAGCCTGCCGCTGGGCATCGCCTCGGCCGGTACCGCGCTGCTGCGGCCGGGGCGCTGGGGCTCGGCCTGGCCGTGGCCCTGCTGTCCTCGGGCCTGCCGTACCCCCTGGAACTGCTGGCCCTGCGCCGGCTGCCCGCCCCGACCTTCGCGATCCTGATGAGCCTGGCCCCGGCGATCGCGGCCCTGGCCGGCTTCCTGGTCCTCGGCCAGACCCTGTCGGCCACCCAGTACCTGGCCATCGCCATGGTGGTGACGGCGAGCGCGGGGGCGGTGCGAGCGGGACGCGGCTGATCCTGCCCGGCGCGCCCTCTCCCCCCACCGTCAGTCGTCGAACCTCCACACGGTGAAGTCCGCCACCGGCCGGTAGCCGATCCTCTGGTACAGCCCGTTGCTCGTCGGGTTGTCGAGGTCGGTGAAGAGAAGGATCTCCGAAGCCCCGGCCTCCCGCGCGGCCCGGCTCACCTCCGCCGTGGCCGCGCCCGCGTATCCGCGTCCCCGCAGGCCGACCGGGGTGTAGACGGGGGCGACACGGACCTGGCCGGCCGTTTCGGGGGTGACCCCGGCCATGGCGAGCGGGGTGCCGTCGTGGGCTTCCCAGAGGGTGATGCCGCCGTAGGAGATACGGCCGTCGGCCCAGTTCCCCGCCTCCTGGCCGACGCCGCCCGTGATCTCCTTGAACTCCTCGAACCAGCGGATCAGCAGTTCCCGGTCCGCCGGCCCGGCGATCCGCGCCCGCCCTTGCGGCCGGGGCTCGGGCACGGTCAACTCGCCCAACCGGTAGAGCCGTTGCCGCTTGTCGAGGGCGACCGCCGTACCGGTACGCCGCTGCCAGGCCGCCGCGAAGGCCTCCGCCGTCTCCCGCGGCCCGGAGACCCCCGGGAGTGCGCGGCCCAGCTCCGCGTACCGGGCCGCCAGGGCGTCGGCCTCCTGCGGGGTGAGCGCGGTGACGTGGACGTGGAAGGGCGGCGTGTGGAGCAGGGCGGCCCGTACCGTGCCGTCGTCCGCTTCGAGCAGGCCGAAGAGGGGGGCCTCCTCGCCGTAGAGGTGCAGCCCGCGGCGGCGCAGCGCGTCCGTCACCGTCAGCGGCAGCGTGTGCAGGGCGGGCCGGGAGCGCAGGAAGTCGCCCGCGCGGGAGAGGAACTCGTCCAGGTCTTCGGTGAGATGCCAGTGCTCAGGGCGCATACGGCCATGATCGGCGCCAACCTCCGGAAGGCACAGCGGTTTTCCCTCGGCAGCCCACCCCTCCGGGCAGCACGCGGGCTCCTCTCGACAGCCCACCCCTCCGGACGGCCGACTTCCCCTCGACAGCTCAGCCTCCAGGCGGACCATCGACTTCCCCTCCGCAGCTCACCCCTCCGGACCGCCCCAGCCCCCTCCGCAGCTCAACCCCCGGAGGCACGCCGACTTCCCCTCAACAGCTCAGCCTCCAGGCGGACCATCGACTTCCCCTCCGCAGCTCACCCCTCCGGACCGCCCCAGCCCCCTCCGCAGCTCCTCCCCGGCCCGACCCCCAGCCCCCTCCGCAGCTCAACCCCCCGGCCGGAACACCGGTATCCCCTCCATGAACGTCACCCGCAGTGGCAGCCCGGCCCGCAGTTCCTCCCCCGCGCACTCCACCACCTGCGTCATCATCCGCGGGCCCTCCGCCAGATCGACCACCGCGGCCACGTACGGCGTGCGTTCGCCGAAGGGTGGCAGGTCGTTGCGATGGACCGTGGACCAGGTGTAGAGCACGGCCCGGCCGCTCGCCTCCTCCCAGGTCACCTCCCTGCTCCAGCAGTGCGGGCAGAACTCGCGCGGGTAGTGGTGGGCCCGGCCGCAGGCCCCGCAGCGGCGGATCAGCAGCCGGCCCCGCGCGGCCGCCTCCCAGTAGGGGCGGGTGAAGGCGTCGGGCTCCGGAAGGTCGTAGCGGACCGCGGTCATCGGAACCACCCCAGCCACGCGTCGATCGACCAGGTCTGCCAGGCCATCCCGAAGAACCCGACGAGCGAGATGAGCGCCATCATCGAGTTCTGCCCCTGCTCGGCCCAGTCGTGGATCATCAGCACGAAGTAGATCGCGTTCAGCAGCAGTCCGCCCAGCAGCGCGATCGGGGTCAGAAAGCCGAGGATCAAGCCGAGGCCCAGGGAGAGTTCGGCGTAGGCGACGACGTACGCCATCAGCTTCGGGTAGGGCTTGACCACCGTCTCGAACCCCGTCCGCACCGGCGCCCAGCGGTGCTTCTCCGCGATCTCCGCCGCCCACGCGATGCCGCTGCCCCGCTCGAACCAGGCCTTCTTGTCCTTGTGCCGCCAGCTCTCCAGCCACCACAGACCGAGACCGATCCGCAGCACCGCCAGCCACTGAGCGCCGTCCAGCCATATGGAGTCCATGATCTGACGGTACGTCAGATCGGCAGTGAAGCCCACCCGCGTGCACCACCTGTGAGTCCCGCCCGGGGGCCATCGCCGTACCGCCACAACCAGGTGTCCTACGTCACCGGCCCCACCCACTCCTCCTACACCCGTGATCGATCCGCAACCAATTCCGGTCTTGACCGAGACCCATCAAGCGGGTGCGTGATTACGCTCCCGAACATGACCGACTCCCGTTCCGCTTCCGTGCAGCTCTCCGCCACGCCCGCCGACCGCCCGGTGTACGTCATCGGCGCCGGTCCGGGCGGTCTGGCCGCCGCGTACGCGCTGCGGGCACGGGGCATACGGGCCGTGGTGCTGGAGAAGGCCGAGAACGTCGGCGCCTCCTGGCGCGGCCACTACGACCGCCTGCGTCTGCACACCACCCGGCGGCTGTCCGCGCTGCCGGGCCTGAAGATCCCCCGGAAGTCCGGGCGCTGGGTGTCGCGCGACGACGTGGTGCGCTACCTGGAGAAGTACGCCGAGCACCACGAACTGGAGATCGTCACCGGCGTGGAGGTCTTCCGCGTCGAGCGGGCCGCGGACGGCACCGGCTGGCTGCTGCACGCCTCCGGCGGGCGCGAACTGACCGGCAGCGCGGTGGTCGTCGCCACCGGCTACAACCACACCCCGCGCGTCCCCGACTGGCCGGGCCGCGACACGTACACCGGCGAGTTCCTGCACGCCTCCGCGTACCGCAACGCGAAGCCGTACGCCGGCCGCGACGTCCTCGTTGTCGGCGTCGGCAACACCGGCGCGGAGATCGCCGTGGACCTGGTGGAGGGCGGGGCCTCACGGGTGCGGCTGTCCGTGCGCACCACCCCGCACATCGTGCGCCGTACGACGCTCGGCTGGCCCGCGCAGTACTCGGGTGTGCTGGTACGGCGGCTGCCGGTGCGGCTGGTGGACCGGCTCGCCAGGTCGATGGCCCGGCTCGGCGTGCCGGACCTGTCGGCCCAGGGCCTGCCGCGCCCGGACACCGGGATGTACAGCAGGGTGAACGAGGGCGCCGTCCCGGTGCAGGACGTCGGCCTGATCGACGCCGTGCGCCAGCGGAGGGTGGAGGTCGTGGCCGCCGTCGAGTCCTTCGAGGGCGGGAACCCCGGAAAGGTCGTCCTCGCCGACGGCAGCCGGATCGAGCCGGACGCGGTGATCGCGGCGACCGGGTACACGCGGGCACTGGAGGCCCTGGTCGGCCATCTCGGGGTGCTGGACGGGCGCGGCAAGCCGGTCGTGCACGGCAGCCGTACACCCGCACAGGCGCCCGGCCTGTACTTCACCGGGTTCACCAACCCGATCAGTGGGATGTTCCGGGAGATGGCGCTCGACGCCGGGAAGATCGCGAAGGCGGCGGCCAGGCACGTGCGCACCCCCCGGTGACGCGCGGCAGACACCCGCGCACCCGTCAGTGACGCGCGGCACCACCCGCGCACCCGTCGGTAACTTTGGGGGTCCGACCCGTTCCTGACATTGCGTCAGTTCAGTAATCTGACAGAGCGTCAGTTTACTTGTGCTGTCTCACAGGAGCGGGCGGACCGATGCTTGGATCAACCCACGGCACCCTCACCACCGACTCCCGCCGGGCCCGGGTCATCGCGTGCGGCGAGCAGCGGCCCGGACCCGTCGTCCACGACCGGGTCGACGACCTCGACGTCAGCGGGCGGCCGCTGTACGCGGAGGTCCCCGACCTGACCCGCTTCTTCCGGCCCGAGTCCGTCGCCGTGATCGGCGCCTCGGACGCGGAGGGACGCCCGAACACCGGGATCACCCGGCAGCTGCTGGCCTGGGCCGAGCGGGTGGGCGCGCGGGTGTACCCGGTGCATCCGACCCGCCCCTCGGTCTTCGGCATCCCCTGCGCCGCCTCCGTCGCCGAACTGCCGCCGGGACAGGTCGACCTGGCCGTGCTGCTCGTGGCCGATCCCCTGCCGGTGATCGGGGAACTGGCCGACGCCAAGGTGAGGTTCGCGGTCGCCTTCGCCTCCGGGTTCGCCGAGACGGGCGAGGCGGGCGCCGAGGCACAGCAGCGGCTGGCGGACGCCGTACGCCGCTCGGGGATCCGGCTCCTCGGCCCGAACACCAACCTCAACGCCTTCGAGCACTTCCGCGAGGACCTGACCGGCCCGGCGATCGCCCTGATCACTCAGTCGGGCCACCAGGGCCGCCCGGTCTTCTCCCTCCAGGAGCTGGGCGTCCGCCTCTCCCACTGGGCGCCCACCGGCAACGAGGCCGACCTGGAGACCGCCGACTTCCTGTCCTGGTTCGCCGAGCAGCCCGAGGTCGGCGCGATCGCCGCTTACGTGGAGGGCCTGAAGGACGGCCGCGCCTTCCTGCTGGCCGCCGACCGCGCCGCCCGCCGCGGGGTGCCGGTGGTCGCGGTGAAGGTGGGCCGCACCGAGACCGGCGCCCGTACGGCGGCCTCGCACACCGGCAAGCTCACGGGCGCCGACGACGTGGTGGACGCGGCGATGCGCCAGTTCGGGGTCGTACGGGTCGACGGTCTCGACGAACTCCAGGACACCGCGACCCTGTTGGCGCGGGCACGGGCGCCGCTGGCGGACGGGGTCGCGGTGTACTCGATCTCCGGCGGCACCGGCGCCCATGCCGCCGACCTGGCCACGGCGGCCGGGCTACGGCTCCCCCGCCTGCCGGAGGCCAAGCAGGCCGAGCTGCACCAGTGGATACCGGAGTACCTGAGCGTGGCCAACCCGGTGGACAACGGCGGGCATCCGGTGGGCGACCGGCGCGGCCGGAAGATCATCGACGCGATCCTCGCCGACCCGTCGATCGGCGTCCTGATCTGCCCCGTCACCGGCCCGTTCCCGCCGCTCAGCGACAAGCTCGTACGGGACCTCACCGATGCGGCCGAGGAGACGGACAAGCTGGTGTGCGTGGTGTGGGGCTCGCCGGTCGGCACGGAGGCGGCGTACCGCGAGGTGCTGCTCGGCTCCACCCGCGTGGCCACCTTCCGCACGCTGGGCAACTGTCTGAAGGCCGTCCGCGCCTGGCTGGACCACCACCGCTTCGTGAGCGACTACCGCTCCCCCTTCGACGAGGCCCCGCGCACCCCCTCCCCCTCCTTCCGCAAGGCCGAGGCCCTGATGCGGCCCGGCCAGCAGCTCAGCGAGCACGGGGCCAAGCAGCTGCTGCGCGCCTACGGCATCCGGGTGCCGCGCGAGCAGCTGGTGACCAGCGCGGCGGCGGCCGTACGGGCGGCGGCCCAGGTCGGCTACCCGGTGGTGATGAAGGCCTCCGGCGCCCGGATCGCCCACAAGACGGAACTGGGCCTGGTGAAGATCGGCCTGACGTCGGCCAGCCAGGTCAGGGACGCCTACCGCGAACTGACCGACATCGCCCGTTACGACGGCGTCGCGCTGGACGGGATCCTGGTGTGCCAGATGGTCGAGCAGGGCGTGGAGATGGTCCTCGGGATGACCCACGACGACCTGTTCGGCCCGACGGTGACGGTGGGTCTCGGCGGAGTGCTGGTGGAGGTCCTGCACGACGCCGCCGTGCGCGTCCCCCCGTTCGGCGAGGACCAGGCCCGCGCCATGCTCACCGAGCTCCGCGGCCGAGCCCTGCTGGACGGCGTCCGGGGCCGCCCGCCGGCCGACCGGGAGGCGCTGGTCGAGGTGATCCTGCGGGTGCAGCGGATGGCGCTCGAACTGGGCGAGTTCGTCTCGGAGCTGGACATCAACCCGCTGATGGTGCTGCCCCGGGGCCAGGGCGCCGTCGCACTGGACGCACTGGTGGTGTGCCGATGAGCGAGCTGGAGACCGAGTGCGGCGGCCAGGTCACTCACCTCACCCTGAACCGCCCCGGGGCGTTGAACGCCCTCACTCCCGCGCTGAGGGACGAGTTGATCGACCGCCTTTCCGAGGCGTCCGCCGCCCCTGACGTCCGGGCGGTGGTCCTGACCGGCACGGGCCGGGGCTTCTGCGCGGGCGCGGACCTGAGAGGCGGCACCGACGGCGGCGACCGGCTGCCCGGCGACGTGGCCCGGATGCTGCGCCGGGGCGCCCAGCGCCTGATCGCGGCCGTCCTGGACTGCGAGAAGCCGGTGATCGCCGCCGTGAACGGCACGGCGGCGGGCCTCGGCGCGCACCTGGCGTTCGCCTGCGACCTGGTCCTGGCCGCCGAGTCGGCCCGCTTCGTCGAGGTGTTCGTGCGGCGGGGACTGGTCCCGGACGCGGGCGGCGCCTACCTCCTCCCCCGCCTGCTGGGCCCCCACCGGGCGAAGGAGCTGATGTTCTTCGGCGACGCGGTGCCGGCGGCGGACGCGGAACGCCTGGGCCTGGTCAACCGGGTCGTACCCGACGCGGACCTGGCGAAGACGGCCCGCGAGTGGGCGGCCCGCCTGGCGTCCGGTCCCACCCGGTCCCTGGCCCTGACCAAGCACCTGGTGAACACCTCCCTGGACTCGGACCGCGCCACCGCCTTCGCCGCGGAGGCCTGGGCCCAGGAACTCAACATGACGACCGAGGACGCCCACGAGGGCCTGCGGGCGTTCGCGGAGCGGCGGGGGGCACAGTTCCGGGGGCGGTGAGGGTCAGTCCCCGGTGCGGTCCAGGGTCCGGAGGGTGCCGGCGTCCGGGTCACCGAAGAGGGCGTACAGCTGGGGGGCGGACTCGGTGCCGCTGATGGACCAGCGGGTGTCCCGTCCGCAGCCGGTGTCGAGGTGCAGGAGGATGCCGGCGCGGTCGGTGTGGTCCGTGCCGGGGTCGGACTTCCAGGTGCCGGAGCCCGCGCAGACCACGTAGTCCTTGTAGTCGGGGGCCGCCGAGTCCCGGTCCGTGGGTTCGGCCGGGAGTCTGTGGGCCTCGGCCCGGCCGTCGAGGGTGAGGCGCAGCTCGGCGCCGTTCTCGCCGTGCCAGACTCCGGCGAGCTGCCCGGCGGTCAGCTCGGGTGGTTCGTACTGCGGGATCAGGCCCATCGCGTCGGCCGCGATCCCGCCGCCGAGGGCCAGGACGAACAGGCCGGCGCAGGCGAGTGCCGAGCGCCACCAGACACCCCACAGCGACCAGGATCGCGTGCGGACGTAGGCGATGCCGAGCGCGGGCAGCAGGCCGAGGGCCGTGAGGACCGAGGCCGTGGTGGCGAACGGCCAGTTCCAGAGCGCCGTCGTCACCACACCCCAGCCGACGGCCGTGGCCGCTGCCGCGACCGTGCGGCAGGCCCGCTCCGGCCCGCCGAAACGCCGGAGCACCGGCCGGGCGAGCACGATCGCGGGCAGCGTCAGCACGGCGGAGAGGAACAGGCCCAGGATCGGCAGCAGCACCGGCCCGAATATCAGCAGGCAGAAGATCCCCCAGCCGCCACCTGAGCCACTCTCGTACTGGTCCTGGCTCGTGCTCCAGATCCACCACAGCAGGCCGGCCGTCGGCAGCTGCGCCGCGTTCACCGGAATCGCCGCGGCCAGATCGCTGCGGGCCGCCCGGACCCGCTCACGCGTTCTCTCCCACCCCATGGCCGCACCCTACGAAGTGCCTCTACGCGGCCCGGCCACGAGGCTTCCCATCTGACGCTCCGTCAGCTTGAATGGTTGGCGTGATGGGACACGCAGGGGCGGCGGCCGCCGCCGTCCGGTATCTGGGGCGCAGGCCCGTGGAGCCGTTGCCACGGCCGGAGTTGCGGTGCGTGCGGGAGGACGAGCGGGCGCCGGTGGACCAGGCGGCGTTCCGGCGGGTGCTGGGAAGCTTCGCGAGCGGGGTCACGGTGATCACGGCACCGGACGCCGACGCGTCGGGCTCGCCCGCCGGGTTCGCCTGCCAGTCCTTCTCCTCTCTCTCCCTCGACCCGCCCCTGATCTGCTTCATGGTGGGCCGTACGTCGACGACCTGGCCGCGCATCGCCCGTGCGGGCGTCTTCTGCGTCAACGTGCTCAGCGCCGGCCAGGACGAACTGTGCCGGGCCTTCGCGGTGAGCGGCGCGGACAAGTTCGCGGGGGTGGCGTACGACGCGGCCCCCGTCTCCGGCTCCCCGCGCCTCGCCGGCACCGCCGCGTGGATCGACTGCACCGTCCACGCCGTGCACACCGGGGGCGACCACCTGATCGTGGTGGGCCGGGTGGAGGCCCTCGGGGCGGAGGAGCCGGGCGAGCCACTGCTGTTCCACCGGGGGCGGTTCGCCCGGATCAGCATCTGACCCGCCAATGCCGACACCGACCGGGCGAAACGCGCCAGGGAACTGCTGGACCTGGTCGGCGGGTCCTCCCACCTCCCCGAGCCCCAGCGCGTCGCCGAGATTCAGCAGGCACTGGGCGACTCACCGGCCCCAGGAATGCGCCGCACCGCTCGCCGGTCAGCCTTCGACAACCTGGATGTGGTGCTTCAGTTCCTCAGCGATGCTCGCCACGTCTCCAGCCGCGGGCATGCGCCAGTCCGACTCGATGCCCCGCTCTACGGCGGGCTCCGAGGTGAAGCGGATCAGGTCCGGTGCGGGCAGGAACGTGTCGCGGAGCCAGGCGATGAAGACGGCTGCTTCAGCGGCGGTGTTGTCCGTGAGGACGACCGTGTCCCGGCCTTCGTTGGTGGCGAAGCCGTCGAACACGATTCCGTCATCCGACACGGCCCAGAAACACAGCCGCAGTTGGCGGCCCTGCTCGGTCTCGTAGCGGACGTCTTGGAACGCGGCGTCGAGCGCGGCACCGAACGCGGCCAGTTCGAGGTTCCAGCCGGCGGGGTTCTTGGCGGGTGCGTAGAGCAGGTAGGTCGTCTGGTATTCGTCGAGGTCCACAGCAGGAGGCGTCCTTCGTCGTTCGCGTTCGGGTCTAGGGCACGTACCGGGAGGTTCCCTTGACATTGTTTGCCGCCATGAGCGTCTGCCAGTAGGCGGCCGAGTCATTGTCGTTGGTGATGACCTCCAGGCCGCGGATCTGCTTGTGCTCCTTCATGGCCAGCCGGTAGTCGTTCAGTTCCTTCTCGTCCTTACCGACGAGGATGTCCTTCGGGCTCCACTTCTTCTTGCCGTTCTCGTCATATTTGTCTTCGAGGGCGAAAGTGTCCGGCGTACGAAACGAGTTCTTCTTGCACTCGTCGTCGGTGCCCTTCACGTACTTGGCATCGACCATGTAGCCATCGTCCGGCCGCATGCCGTCCGCTGCGATGGCGCCCTTCCGGGCGTCGGCGGGCAGCGGAATGAGCCGCTCGGGATAGCCAGCGGTCCGCAGCTGGTAGGCGTTGGCGGGATCTGCTGCATCGGGCCTCCCGCCGAATCCCATGGGCCGCAGCGTGTTCACCCACGTCACGAACGCTTTCCGGTCGGCGGGGCTGAGCAACTGGGTGGTGCCCTGCACCGGCGGCAGCGGGTCCTTGTGCAGAATGTTGGGGTCGGGGTCCCGGTAGACGGCGGGTATGACGCCGGGCAGGCCACCCTTGTACGACGCGAGTGCCAAGGGCACGGGTACCGGTTCGGGGACCGGGAGAAACGGCAGGCCAGGGAGGACGGGTGAAACGTCTGAACCGTGAGGGAGCTTGACGCGCTTCTCGGAGGTGTCCAGGGCGTGCGCCACATCGCCGAGTCGGTGGATCCACGGATCATTCAGTACGGCGTCGTGGAGGCCGCCGTCGTCACCGTTGCCGCCGAACATGGGAGAGTCCCAGGGCATGTCCACGTGGAAGATGTTCGCCCGGTCATCGGCGATCTTCACTTTGGCCGACTCGACGTGATCGGCGTACCGGTCGCACGCCTTGGCGAGCTGGGTGCAGGCGGCGACCAGATTCGCGACCAGCGGCTCGTCCGCGTGAGCCTGCTCGGGCGGGGCGGCGAAGCCGACGAAGCCCTTGAAGTAGCTGCGGAACGCGTCAGCGGCCTGGCCGGAGTGGGCCTTGTCAGCGGTGTGAGCGCAGGCCTGTGCGTCCTCCAGAAAGCGCGTCATCAGCTTCGCACCCCGGCGCCAGGTGCCCGCCACGTCCCGCAGCTTCTCCGGCGAGCCGCGGAAACGGTCACTCATCCCGGCGGGAGCGTACTGGTCGTACCACGCGGTGTCGCCGACGACCTCCGGAAGCTCCTGCCCCAGCCCGAGGAAGCTCTCCGAGCAGTCCGCTGCGGGATCGCCCATGCCGTCGGTCAGATCCACCTGCTGGCCGAGACGGTCTCGCCCATCACGTAAGCGCTGAAGCCGATCTTGTCGAGCGTCGTGGCTGCCGCGGACTTGTACACCTTCGCGAACGCGCGCCCCGCATCGTCGTCCCCAGCCATGCCATGCTGCCGGTCGAGTTCGTGAAAGAGGGCGACGGCGGTGTCCCGGGTGCCGACCATGACCGTGTCCACCATGCCCATGGACGCCTTGATCATGCCATCCACGATCAACTTCAAGTCCGGCCGCAGCCCCACAGAATCCCTCCGCGTTCGCTCGCCCGGAAACGTGGGCGATCAGATCTCCGTTCTATCGCACGAAGATCCTCATGGCAGCGTCGTGTCGAGCCAAAGGCCACGGGGACGAGGCGCATCGGGCCTCGGCTCAGCCCGCCACCGGGGAAGGCCGTCCTTCGCGGCCCACACCGATGGCGATGCCGTAGACGCCCGAAGGTCGACGCGGCCGTCGCGGCGCCAGCGCATCACGCCAACGAGATCGCGTTTCCGCCCGTTCTGACCACCCACATCGCCAACCAGGCCCTGGCCTGCCATGTACGGCGGATCACCACGGCCCGGCCCGGTCGCCGGACCAGATCACCCACATCGCCGACTCTCAGCGTCCGACCCGCTGGTAAATCGCCGGCATGGGCAGGAAGCCGCCCCGCGCGCCTCACCGACCGGTAGAGCTGCACCGCGAAGACCCCTCCCGCCGTGCCTTCCGGCACACGACAGGGAGGGGCGTTTGTCGGATGCGACCCTGACCCTGCGGTCGCCATGGGGGTGCTTCAGTCAGGCGTCCGCGCCAGCACCAGGGCGAGGACCGGGGCCGAGACGAGCGCCGCGTGCGCGAGCAGGCCGGCGATCGCCTTCATGGCCGCGCATCACGGCTGCTCGGCGTCCAGGTTCTCGTAGTGGTCGCACAGGGCTTTGACACAGCGGGCGAGCTTCCGCGCCACGGCCACGCGGACAGGCGGCGTGCAGCCGTCTCCGAGCCGCAGCTTTCTCTTCGCCTCGCCGACGCAGGCGAGCCCGCGGTGCCGCAGACCGCTGTCCCGCAGCAGTCGCCCGGCTTTCGCCTCCACCTCGGGGATCAGCAGCTCCATGTGACCGCGCAGCATCGCGGTGAGCGTGTCCAGCTCGCATGGGGCTGGAGGCAGCGCGTCAGGCGCGTCGTCGGGGCCCAGCAAGATGGCCGCTGTCTCGCGGATCGTTCCGATGTCCAGGGGCACGGTGGCATTGCCGCTCTCGGCCGTGGCGTTCACTGCTCGGCTGCCCGGGTCTTACGGCAGCCCGGGCAGCCGCACGCGGGAAGCACCGTGCTCAGTGGTGGAGGCCCTTCGCTGGGCAGGACGTTGACCGTGCCGCGCTCCGCGATGACAGTGCCGTAGCGGTTCACGGTGTAGATCCGGATCGTCATGCCGCCCCGCGGGACGGCATCGGGTGAGGCGGTAACGTTCGCCATGTCGACGCTCCTCAGCAGCGTTGGCCGCGCCCGGGGCCGTGTCAGCGGTCGCCGGGCTTCGTCATTTCGGCAGCCGGGCACAACACGCCCGCTTTCGCGGTGTGCTGACACAGCGCCAAAAAGAGACTGGACCGGTGGACCGGTCCAGTCAAGCCGCTTGCGTGAGCCACTACCCCATCGGGTATGTCTCGACCTCCTCGAAGACGTGCGACGGCGTGACACCCTCTTCGCACACCAACGGAAGACGGTCCTGGTCATAGGCCGTGTGAACCACAACGGCGACGGCTGCCGACTGTTCCGTCTCCAGCAACCGAGCTTCCTCGTCACTGGCCAGGCGGACGGTGGTGATGTCGACACCTTCGCAGGGCGAACGGCCGGTTTCACGGAGCACGTAGTGCGTGGTGCCCTCGGCGATCGGGCCAGGCAACGCCAGGCGGGGCGCCGCATCGGCGATGCCGGGCGGGAACCAGGCTGTGACGAGCGTCCCCGGCGAACCGTCGTCGAGCAGCACCAGACGCATACGACGCAGCGCGGTCTCGCCGGGTTTCAGGCCAAGGGCGTCGACCACGTGCGCGGGCGGCACGAACCGGTCCGGTGTGCCCAGCCGCCGGTACGGTGCACCACCCACGACGCGGCTGGAACCGGCCCGGCGGCGGCCCGCGGGCCTCGCGACCGGCGTCTCCACGACCACGAATCCGGTGCCTTGCCTGGCCTCGACCAGTCCATCGGCCCTCAGCACGTCGTACGCCTTGACCACGGTGGCCCTGGACACGCCCCACTGTTCGGCAAGGTCGCGGCCCGACGGCAGCAGGTCGCCCGGGCCGAACTCGCCCGACGCGATCCGGGTCCGGAGATCGTCGGCGATCTGCTCGTACTTGAGGAGGGGCATAAGGCATGTTTCCGATCACTGGACTGGTCCACTGCTCCGGAACCAGAATGCCCGCATGACACTTCCCGAGCTAGCGCCGGAGATCGTGAGGTTCTACACCGAGACCATCGACGAGGCGGACAGGCTGAGCACCACGGCCGACGGACGCCTGGAGATGGTGCGCACGCAGGAGTTGCTGCGGCGGTATCTGCCTATGCCACCAGCCCGCATCCTCGACGTCGGCGGTGGCCCCGGCGCCCATGCTCGTTGGCTGGTCGAGGACGGCTACGACGTTCATCTCGTCGATCCGATCCTGCGACACGTCGAGCAAGCCAAGGCCAGCGGTGCCACCGTGGAGGTCGGGGATGCCCGGAAGCTCACCGCCGGGGACAGCTCGGCCGATGTCGTCCTGCTGCTCGGCCCGCTGTACCACCTGATCGACCGCGCCGACCGCGAGCGGGCGCTCGCCGAGGCCTACCGCGTGCTCAAGCCGGGCGGTCTGCTGGCAGCGGCCGGTATCAACCGGTACTCCAGCCTCTTCGAACACGCCGCGTTCGCGCACCTGCACAGAGAACCCATGCAGAAGAGCATCGGCCGGATCCTCGCCTCCCAGATCCACGACGGGAAGAAGGCGTTCACATCCGCCTACTTCCACAGCGGGGAGCACCTGCGCGACGAGGTGACCGCTGCCGGGTTCAACGACGCCGAGGTGTTCGGGATCGAAGGCCCGGCCTGGTCCATGCTCGCGGCGGCCGAGCGGAACAGCGGGGGCGACCTCCGGGACACGCCCCTGTTCGAGTCGGCCCTGACCGCGGCACGCATGGCCGAGCCCTACCCCGAACTGCTGGCGGCGAGTTCGCATCTGCTGGCGTTCGGCCGACGGCCGGTCTGACCCAAGGTTCAGCACACCCCCAGCCGCCACCGCGCCGTCACCTCGGCCGCGCGGGCCGCGTGCAGGGGATTGTGACCCGGTCCGCGAGGCCGAGGCGGGTGAGGTCGTCCCGGGCGCAGGCGCGGGCCCGCGGGCTGAGGTCGGTCGCCATGACGCGGCGCACGCCCCCCCGGGGCAGGACGGCGGCCGGCACACCGGTGCCGGTGCCGAGTCGAAGGCGGTGTCTCCGGCGGGCAGGGGCGCTCGCGCGTGGGTGCAGGCGCCGTCGGCGGCGGGTACCGCGACACCCTTCGTGGCGACGGCCTCCTGACCGCGGGGCCGCCTCCCGGTTGCCGGGTGCAAGGCCTACGGCCTCCGGTCTGGCGGACCAGGACTCGCCAACTCCCCTTTCTGCGCGGTGGCGTTCAGGACACCACCGGTACCAGTTCAGCCGGGCGCCTGATCACCAGCGACATCAGTGCCGCCGCCGCGCACAGCGTGCCGGAGGCGTACCACATGAGGTCGTAGGTGCCGAAGACGTCGCGGGCGACGCCGCCGAGGTAGGCGACGAGGGCCGCGCCGACCTGGTGGGAGGCGAGCACCCAGCCGAAGACGATGGCGCTGTCCTCGCCGTAACTCTCGCGGCACAGGGCGAGGGTCGGCGGGACGGTGGCCACCCAGTCCAGGCCGTAGAAGACGATGAAGAAGAGCATCGGGGGGTGGACCGCCGGGCCCAGCAGCATGGGGAGGAAGAGGAGCGAGAGGCCGCGCAGGGCGTAGTACACCGCCAGCAGGCGGCGCGGTTCGAAGCGGTCGGTGAACCAGCCGGAGGCGATCGTGCCGGCCACGTCGAACACGCCGATGACCGCGAGCAGCGAGGCCGCCGTGGTGACCGGCATGCCGTGGTCGTGCTCGGCGGGCACGAAGTGGGTCTGGATCAGGCCGTTGGTGGAGGCGCCGCAGATCGCGAAGGTGCCGGCGAGCAACCAGAAGGTGCCCGTGCGGACGGAGGTGAAGAGGACCTTCAGCGTGCGGCGGGCGGCGCCGGTGACCGGCGGGGGCTTGGGCACGAACTCCCGGGCGCCGTACGGCTCCTGACCGACGTCGGCCGGGTGGTCGCGCAGCAGGATCCACACGAAGGGGACGACGGCGAGGGCGGCCAGGGCGACCGTCACGGCGGCCGGGCGCCAGCCGTGGTGTTCGGTCAGCCAGGACAGCACCGGCAGGAAGATCAGCTGGCCGGAGGCGGACGCGGCGGTCAGGATGCCGCTGACCAGGCCGCGTCGCTCGGTGAACCACCGGTTGGTGACCGTCGCCGCGAACGCGAGGGCCATCGAGCCGGAGCCGAGACCGACCAGCAGGCCCCAGCACAGCCACAGCTGCCAGGCCGCCGTCATCCACACGGTCAGGCCGGAACCGGCGGCGATCACGGTCAGCGCGACGGCGACCACCCGGCGGATGCCGAAGCGGTCCATCAGCGCGGCGGCGAAGGGGGCGGTGAGGCCGTAGAGCGCGAGGTTGATGGAGACGGCCGCGCCGATCGTGCCGCGCGACCAGCCGAACTCCTGGTGCAGCGGGTCGATGAGCAGGCCGGGCAGGGAGCGGAAGGCGGCCGCGCCGATGATGGTGACGAAGGTGACGGCGGCGACGAACCACGCCCGGTGCACACGGCGGCGCCGGGCGGGCGGGGCGGCCTGGACGGGGGCTGCGGCTGGGCTTGTCTGAGTCACGTCATACAGCCTGCTTATCCCATGAGCGCACATCGAGTGGCCCGGAGGACAGCATTCGTTAGGATCGGGCCATGAGTATCGATCGGGACATGCGTATCGATCGGGCCATGACTGGCGATCGGCCCACGACTGGGGATCGGGTCACGGCCACCGGCGCCGGTGCTTTCCGTCCGCACCGGATCGTCGTCCTGGCCCTCGACGGGCTGCTCCCCTTCGAGCTGGGCATCCCGCACCGCATCTTCGGCCGCCCGAAGGACGAGCACGGCCGGCATCTGTACGAGGTCGTGACCTGCTCGGTGCGGCCGCCCGGCCCGGTCGAGACCGACGCCGACTTCGCCGTGCACGTCCCGAACGGCCCGGAGGCGCTGGCCGGCGCCGACACGGTGATCGTCCCGGCGTCGTACGAGCTCGGCCCGGTCTTCGACGAGGGCCGGCTCACCGACGAGCTGGCCGCCGCCTTCGCCCGCATCCGCCCCGGCACCCGGCTCGCCTCCATCTGCACCGGCGTCTACGTCCTCGCCGCCGCCGGCTACCTGGACGGCCGCCCGGCGACCACGCACTGGGCCGACGCCGAGCGTTTCCAGCGCATGTTCCCGCGGGTCAAGGTGGACGCGGACGTGCTGTTCGTCGACGACGGCGATGTGCTCACCTCGGCCGGTGTGGCCGCCGGGATCGACCTGTGCCTGCACATGGTGCGCCGCGACTTCGGTACGGCGGTCGCCAACGACGTGGCCCGGCGCACGGTCGTACCGCCGCACCGCGACGGCGGCCAGGCCCAGTACATCGAGCGCCCGGTCCCGGACCCGCAGCTGGCCACGACGACCGCCGCCCGCGCCTGGGCGCTGGGCCGCCTGCACGAGCCGATCCAGCTGCGGGACATGGCCGAGCAGGAGGCCATGTCGGTCCGCACCTTCACCCGCCGGTTCCGCGAGGAGGCCGGGATCAGCCCCGGGCAGTGGCTCACCCAGCAGCGCGTCGAACGCGCCCGCCATCTGCTGGAGACCACCGACCTGTCCATCGACCAGGTGGCCCGCGAGGCGGGCTTCGGCACGGCCCAGTCGATGCGCCAGCACCTCCAGCAGGCCCTCGGGGTGACCCCGACGGCGTACCGGCGGACCTTCCGCGCCGGCGTCAGAACGTGAGTCAGAACGTGAGCCGGAACCTGGGTCAGAACGTGAGCCGGAACCTGGGTCAGAACGTGAGCCGGAACCTGGGTCAGAACGTGAGCACCGCCCGCGCCACCCGCCCCGCCTCCGCGTCCGCGCGCGCCTTGGCGAAGTCCTCCACCGGGTACACGGCCGTCACCAACTCGTCCAGCAGCAGGCGGCCTTGGCGGTACAGCTCGGCGTACAGGGCGATGTCCCGCTGGGGGCGCGAGGAGCCGTAGCGGCAGCCCAGGACGGACTTGTCCAGGTAGAGGGAGGAGACGAGGAAGGACGCCTCGGCGTCGGCCGGGGGCACGCCCAGCAGGACGGCCTGGCCGTGCCGGTCGAGGAGGTCGATCGCCTGCCGGATCAGCTCCACCCGGCCCACGCACTCGAAGGCGTGGTCGGCACCGGTGGGCAGGATGTCCTTCACCCCGTCCGCCGAGGTCAGGAAGTCGGTCGCGCCGAACCGCCGGGCCGCCTCCTCCTTGTCCGGGTTGGCGTCCACGGCGACGATCCTGAGCGCCCCCGCGAGCCGCGCCCCCTGCAGCACGTTCAGCCCGATCCCGCCGGTCCCGATGACGACGACGCTGTCGCCCCGGTCCACCCGGGCCCGGTTCAGCACGGCGCCCACGCCCGTGAGCACCCCGCACCCGATCAGCGCGGCCGGCTCCAGGGGGATGTCCTTGGGGATCCGCACCGCCTGTACGGCCTTGACGACCGTGCGCTCCGCGAAGGCCGAGTTGGCGGCGAACTGGTGCACCAGCCCCGCCGTGCCGCGTGTGAACGGCTTCCGCGGCCGCCCGATGGCCTGCCGGCACATCGTCGGCCGGCCCCGGTCGCACTCCGCGCACGTGCCGCAGTTGGCGAGCGTGGACAGGGCCACATGGTCGCCGGGCGCGACATGGGTGACGCCCGCGCCGACCGCCTCGACCACCCCCGCGCCCTCGTGTCCCAGCACCACCGGCACCGGGAAGGGAATGGTGCCGTCCACCACGGACAGATCGCTGTGGCACAGCCCGGCCGCCGCGATCGCCACCAGCACCTCACCGGGCCCCGGCTCGCGCACCGCGAGATCGTCGACCACCTGCACCTGCTTGCCGTCGAACACCACTCCACGCATCACACGGCCCCCTTGGGCTCTCTGGGCAGGCCGAGCACGCGCTCGGCGATGATCGTGCGCTGGACCTGGTCCGAGCCGCCGTAGATGGTGTCGGCCCGGGAGAAGAGGAACAGGTGCTGGACGGCGTCGAGTTCGTACGGCGCGGCGGCAGACCAGTCCGTGGGGCCGGCGGTGGCCGCCGCGCCCCTGACCTGCATCGCCAGCTCGCCGAGCCGCTGGTGCCAGCCGGCCCACAGCAGCTTGGCCACGCTGGGCGCGCCCGGGTCGGCCGAGCCGCCGAGGGTGCGCAGGGCGTGCCGGCGCATGGTCCGCAGCTCGGCCCACTGCCGCACGAGCCGCTCCCGTACGACGGGGTCCGCCGCCGCCCCCGTCTCCACGGCTACCCGTACGACCCGGGCCAGCTCCTCGGCGAACCCGATCTGTTGCGCGAGCGTGGACACCCCGCGCTCGAACCCGAGCAGGCTCATGGCCACCGGCCACCCCCGCCCCTCCCCTCCCACCACGTCCTCCACGCGCGCGTGCGCCCCGTCGAAGAAGACCTCGTTGAAGTCGCTGGTGCCGGTCATCTGCCGGATGGGGCGGACCTCGATACGGCCGGGCTGGTCCATGGGAACGAGCAGCAGGCTCAGGCCGTGGTGGCGCCGGGACTCCGGGTCGGTACGGGCCAGCACGAAGCACCAGTCGGCCTCATGGGCGAGCGAGGTCCAGATCTTCTGCCCGCTGACCCGGTAGCCGGTCCCCTCGCGTACGGCGGCCGTGCGCACCCCCGCCAGATCCGACCCGGCACCGGGCTCGCTGTAGCCCTGGCACCACAGTTCCTCGCCGGCCGCGATCGGCGGCAGGAAGCGGGCCTTCTGCTCCTCGGTGCCGTGGGCGATCAAGGTGGGGGCGAGGAGGTTCTCCCCGATGTGCCCGGAGCGCGGGGGCGCGGCCGACCGGGCGTACTCCTCGGCCCAGACGACCTGCTGGGTGAGGGTGGCCGTGCGGTTGCCGTACCCCGGCTGCGGCCACCCGAGACCTATCCACCCGGCCTTGCCGAGTGTGCGCTCCCAAGTACGTCTGTCCGTATCCGGGTCGGCATGGGCGGCCAGCCAGGCGCGGACCTCCGCACGGAACGTCTCGTCCTCTTGGCTGAACCCGAAATCCATTGAAGACCGCCTTAGATCGACGCGCCCCGAAGGGGCGCGGGGAACTGCGCGACAAGCCACAAACGACCCGCACCCGCCAAACCACAACGCCCCCGAGCCATCAGGCGTTCGGCCGAGAAGAACCCCGCGCCGCCTCTTCCATCGCCGAAAGCTGGGACAGCATCGGCATCGGATCCACCCCCACCGACCCCGGCAAGAGCTCCGCTATCTTCTCCGGGGTCCAACCGCCCGAGGCAAACGCGGAACGCAGTTCACGCGGCTGGGCCCACACCGCCAATTTCGGTCCCGCGATGGTGTACACCTGCCCGGTGATGCCCAGCGCAGCGGCCCCGTCGGACAGCAGGTACACCACCAGCGCGGCCACGTCCTCCGGCTCGCCGATCTCCGTCAGCTCCATGGGGACGTTCGCCGACATCCGCGTACGAGCCACCGGCGCCACCGCGTTCGCGGTCACCCCGTACTTGTGCAGGCCGAGGGCCGCGCTGCGGACGAGGGAGATGATCCCGCCCTTGGCCGCGCTGTAGTTGGCCTGGGACACGGAGCCCTGGTGGTTGCCGCTGGTGAAGCCGATCAGCGTGCCGGAGCGCTGCCCCCGCATCACCGCGGACGCCGCCCGGAAGACGGTGAACGTGCCCTTGAGGTGGGTGGCGACCACGGGGTCCCACTCCTCCTCGGTCATGTTGAACAGCATGCGTTCGCGCAGGATCCCGGCGACGCACACGACCCCGTCGAGACGGCCGTACGAGGCCAGCGCCACGTCGACCACCCGCTGCCCGCCCGCCATCGTGGAGATGTCGTCGGCGACCGCCACCGCCTCCCCGCCCGCCGTCAGGATCTCCTTGACGACGGCCTCGGCGACCTCGCTGGTGGGCGAGGCGCCGTCGACGGAGACGCCGTAGTCGTTGACGACGACCTTCGCCCCCTCGGCGGCAGCCGCCCGCGCGACCGCCCGGCCGATACCCCGCCCGGCGCCCGTCACGGCGACGACCTTTCCTGCCAAGAAGTTCCCCACGCCCGGCCCCTTCCCGCGGTTTCTGACGGTCCGTTAGATTTTATGGCGCGTCGGATGCGCGGACACAAGCCCCGGGGAGGCACCGGATGGCACTGCCGGAGGAGTTCCACGAGATCGCCGAGCGGGTGAACAACTGGGGGCGCTGGGGGACGGACGACGAGATCGGCACGCTGAACCTGATCACCGACGAGGTCGTCCGCGAGGCCGCCGCCTGCGTCCGCACCGGACGCCGCATCCCCCTCGCGCTTCCGCTCCAGCAGGACGGTGTGCAGGCCGGGGTGATCCCCGGGCGGGTCAACCCGCTGCACGTCATGGTCCAGATCAACCAGGAACTCTTCGGCCCGGGCACGGTGGCGTGCAGCGACGACGCGGTGACGATGGGGCTGCAGGCGGGCACCCACTGGGACGCGCTCACGCATGTCTCGCACTCGGGCCGGATCTACAACGGCCGCCCGGCGCACACGGTCACCGCGCACGGCGGCGCCGAGTTCGGCGGGATCGACAAGGCGCGGCACATCGTCTCGCGCGGGGTGCTGCTGGACGTGGCACGCGCGCGTGGCGTGGACCGGCTGGCGGGGGGCCACGCGGTGACGCCGGAGGATCTGGAGCGCGCCGAGGAGTTCGGCCGCGTCCGGGTCCGGGCCGGTGACATCGTGCTGGTCCGCACCGGGCAGGTGCAGGTGTATCTGGCCGGGGACAAGCACGGGTACGGCTATCCGTCGCCGGGGCTGTCCGTCCGTACGCCGGAGTGGTTCCACGCGCGCGATGTGGCGGCGGTCGCGAACGACACCCTCACTTTTGAGATATTTCCGCCCGAGTCGGAGAATCTGTGGCTGCCCGTGCACGCCCTGGACCTGGTGGAGATGGGGATGCTCCAGGGCCAGAACTGGAATCTCGAAGAGTTGTCCACAGCCTGTGGAGAAGCGGGGCGGTACGCGTTTGTGCTGTCCGCGACGCCCGAGCCGTTCGTCGGAGCGACGGGCGCACCCGTGGCACCCGTGGCCGTCCTCTGAGAACCCGGGGCGGGGCGTTGACCGGCCGGCGGCGCGCCTCCCCCCACCGTCGCGCGCACGCGCCGCCCACCGGGTGCGACCCACACTCGACAAGGGCCGCCGTCACCCCGGCCCTCGCCGTCCCCTCGCGGCGAATCGTCGCCCACAAGCGTGTTCAGGCGGTCACGGGTCGTCAACGCCGGTATGGGGATTTGTTACGTACGCCCTGTTCGCGGCACCCGCGCACGGATGCACCACCGGCGCACCGCCACGCCGGGTGCTACACCGCCTCGAAAGCGAGACCCTCGTACGCGGACAGTCCGCCCCCGTACGCCATCGCTGCGCTCTCCCTGGGCTGTGAACAGCGGTCCAGTTCGCACCAGATGCTCTTGCCGGCGCCTTCCGGGCTCCAGCCCCAGCGATCCGCCAGGCAGTCCACCAGGGCCAGGCCACGGCCGCCGGTGGCATCACCGGCGGCGCAACGCGGCACGGGGGCGCGGGAGCTGCTGTCGGCCACCTCGACGCGCACGGTGGCCGCCACGGATGCCGTCGGCATCTCGACCGCCACGCCGGCCGTATCCGCCACGCCGGCCGCCTCGGCCACGCCGAGCGCCTCGGCCGCCGCCGAGGCGGGCAGGGAGAGCCGGAGCACGGCCGCGTGGCCGGTGTGCACGACCGCATTGGTCACGAGCTCGGAGACGAGCAGGATCACGGTCTCGGCCAGCGGCTCGTCGGCCGCTATCCCCAGCCCGGGAAGCCGCGAGCGGGCCCATTTCCTCGCCCGTCCCACCTCCGTGGGGTCGGGCCGGATCTCCAGCTGCACTTGAAGCACCTGCACCGCTCACACCATCCGAACCGGCGGACACATGACCCCGCGCCACCCGGCCGCCACGGCCGCTGCGGCCGCGACGACGATGACGAGGGCCACGATCGTAGCCATTTTCTGCATGCCCAGAACAACGGCCCGAGCAAGGGTCACGGAACGTGATTCCCTTTGTCGACAGCATGGTTGACGTACAGTCACCCCAACAAGCGCTTCGGGCATATTCCAGCGCGAAGGAGTACGCGTGCGGCATACTGTGCGACACGCGTGCCGGGGAGTCGAACAGGCGTCGGCCGAAGCCTTTACCGCCCCGCGAGCAGCGATGCGCACCGCGCGACCCGGTACCGCCCCAGGGGCGCCGCCGGCCCGGCTCGTGCTCGCAGCCACTCGCATCCCACACAAGGTACCCGAGGGGACGTCCGACTCCGGGTCGTGACGAGCCTGTTGAAGGACACAACCAGGTATCGACGCTCCGTGACACCGGAGTGCCACAATCCGCGACATCCCGGGCCAAGGCTTTGTCGCCGGTGCAGCCCAGGAGCGCGGTCGCCCTCCTCAGGCGGCCAGCCGCGCGGCGAGCAGTTCCTCACTCTCCGTGCTCCCGCCGGCACGCCGGGCCCGCACCCAGGCCCGCTTCAGATGCAGATGCACGTCCGCCTCCCAGGTGAAGCCCATGCCGCCGTGCACCTGAAGGCAGTCGCGGGCCCCGCGTACGGCGGCCTCGTCGGCGAGCAGCCGGGCGGCGGCGATGTCGGCCGGGTCGCCGGTGACGGCGGCCGCGTAGACGGCGACGCGCGCGGTCTCGGTGCGTACCAGCAGGTCCGCGCACAGGTGCTTGACGGCTTGGAAGGCACCGATCGGCTGCCCGAACTGCTCGCGTGCACGGGCGTGTTGCACCGCCAGCTCCTGTACGCGTACGGCGGTACCGAGCTGCTCGGCGGCGGTGAGGAGGGTGGCTACGGGGCCGGGGGCGGGGGTGACTGTGCCGGTGACCGTGCCGTCCGGGGGGCGGGTCGCTCGCCGGCCCTGGCCGGGTACGGCATCGCTGTGGGTGGCTGCGGGGATCCGGTGCAGCGGGGTCAGCGGGTCGACGGAACGCAGCGGTACGGCCCCCGCCGCCTCCCCCCGCACCACGTCCGCCGCCTCCAGCCACTCCACCAGTTGCCCGTCCACCCCCGCCACGACCGTCTCCCCGGTGGCCGCGCCCGGTACGCTGCCGGCGGCGAGGTGGGTCGCCAGGAGCGGTCCGGGCAGCAGTGCCCGTCCGGCCTCCTCGAAGGCCAGCACCGCCTCCGGCAGCCCCAGCCCGACCCCGCCGTCCGCCTCCGGCAGCCGCAGGGCGAAGAACCCCGCCTCGCCGAGCGCCCGCCACAGCTCCCGGTCGAGCCGCCCCGGCGCATCGACGGCCGCCCGCAACGCCTCCCGCCCGAACCGCCGGTCCAGCAGCTCCCGTACGCCCGCCTTCAACGCACGCTGATCCTCGGTGAGTCGGAAACGCACGCTCATCTCCCTCCGACCGCGCCGACAGGGACACCCGACGGCACCCGACCACGCCCGACCACCACTCGAAAGCGCACCCGTTCACCTCCCCTTCGGCAGGCCCAGGAGCCGTTCGGCGACGATGTTGCGCTGGATCTGTGAGGTGCCGGCGGCGATGGTGTACGACAGGGAGGACAGGCGGTCCAGGACCCAGGGCCGGTTCATGTCGAGGCAGTCGGGGCCCAGGACCTCGGCGGCGGTGTCGTACAGCTCCTGGCGGGCGTGCGAGTAGCGGAGTTTGAAGACCGAGCCGCCCACGCCCGGCACCCCGCCGCTCGCCTCCGCCTCGCTCACGTTCCACTGGGTCAGCCGCCACAGCGCCCGGAACTCCGCCTCCAGACGGCCGAGCCGGCGCCGCAGGACCGGGTCGTCCCAGCGGCCGTTCTGCCGAGCCTCGACCGCCAGCTCGGCCAGGACGCGGCGGCAGGCCACCACCTCGCCCACGAACGCCGTGCCGCGCTCGAAGGACAGGGTCACCATGGTCACGCGCCAGCCGTCGTTCTCCGCGCCGACCCGGTTGGCCGCCGGCACCCGTACCTCGTCCAGGAACACCTCCGCGAACTCGGCCGACCCGGCGAGCGTGCGCAGGGGCCGTACGGTGATGCCGGCGGCGTCCATGGGCATCGCGAGCCACGTGATGCCCCGGTGCTTCGGCGCCTCCGGGTCGGTGCGGACCAGCAGTTCGCACCAGTCGGCGACCTCGGCGTGGGAGGTCCAGATCTTGGACCCGGTGACCACGTACTCGTCGCCGTCGCGCCACGCGCGCGTGCGCAGCGACGCCAGATCCGATCCCGCGTCCGGTTCGCTGAACCCCTGGCACCACGCCTCCTCGCCGCGCAGGATCGGCGGCAGCCAGCGCGCCCGCTGTGCGGGGGTGCCCTCGGCGGCGATGGTCGGGCCGGCGTGCAGCAGGCCGACGAAGTTCGCCCCCACATAGGGCGCCCCCGCCTTCTCGGTCTCCTCCAGGAAGATCAGCCGGAGTGTCGGCGAGGCGTCCCAGTGGACGTCGGCGTACCCGGCGTCGTAGAGCATCCGCTGCCAGCCGAGGTCGTACGCCCTGCGGGCGGGCCAGTCGTCCGGGGACGGCTTCGGCGGCAGCGTCGGCAGCACCTTGGCGAGCCACTCGCGCAGCCGGGCGCGGAAGTCCTCCTCCTCGGGCGTGTACGACAGGTCCATCACCTGTCGAAGTCCAGGCTCAGCATGCGGATGGCGTTGCCCCGCATCAGCTTGTAGACGGTCTCGTCGTCCAGGCCCTTCACATGGTCGAGGGCGACCTCCTTGGTGTGCGGGAAGGTCGAGTCGACGTGGGGGTAGTCGGTCTCGAAGGTGGCGTTGTCCCTGCCCACCACGTCCAGGGAGGCCACGCCGTGCTTGTCGCGGAAGAAGCAGCAGAAGATCTGCCGGTAGTAGTACGTCGACGGCGGCTCGGGGATCAGGTCCCGGACCCCGCCCCAGGCGCGGTGTTCCTCCCACACGTCGTCGGCGCGCTCCAGGGCGTACGGGATCCAGCCCATCTGCCCTTCGGAGTAGGCGAGTTGGAGCCGCGGGAACTTCACCAGGACCCCGCTGAAGAGGTAGTCCATCATCGAGGCCATCGCGTTGTTGAAGCTCAGCGAGGCCTGGACGGCGGGCGGGGCGTCGGGCGATGCGGCGGGCATCTGGGAGCTGCTGCCGATGTGCATGTTGACGACCGTCCCCGTCTCCTGGCAGACGGCGAAGAACGGGTCCCAGTAGCCGGAGTGGATGGAGGGCAGCCCGAGGTGGGTGGGGATCTCGGAGAAGGTCACCGCCCGCACCCCGCGCTCGGCGTTGCGCCGGATCTCGGCGACGGCCAGTTCGACGTCCCACAGCGGGATCAGGCACAGCGGGATCAGCCGGCCCCCGCTGTCCCCGCACCACTCCTCCACCATCCAGTCGTTGTAGGCGCGCACGCAGGCGAGGGCGACCTCCTTGTCGTGCGCCTCGGCGAAGGTCTGCCCGCAGAAGCGGGGGAAGGTCGGGAAGCAGAGGCTGGCCTCGACGTGGTTGAGGTCCATGTCCTTCAGCCGTTCGGCGGGGTCCCAGCACCCCGGCCGCATCTGCTCCCTGGTGATCCCCTCCAGGGTCATCTCGTCCCGGTCGAAGCCGACGGCGGCGATGTTGCGCTTGTACGGGAACTTCAGGTCCTCGTAGATCCACCAGTCGGTCGGCTGGCCGGCCGGGTCCATGGTGATCTGGTACTTGCCGCCGACGTAGGCCAGTTCCCCGATCCCGGCGGTCAGCGGCTTGGGCCCGCGTTCGCGGTACCTGGCCGGCAGCCAGGTCTCGAAGAGGTGGGCGGGCTCGATCACATGGTCGTCGACGCTGATGATGCGGGGCAGTTCGGTCATGGGTCCCCTCCGCCGGACGGTACTTATCTGATGGTCCGTCAGATAGCATGCTACCTGACGAGACGTCAGCCAAGGAGGGGGCTACCGTGAACGACACCCCGCACTCCCTGAGTTCCTCCCGCACGCTGTGGGACCTGGTCGCCCGCCGTGCCGGCCTCACACCCGACCGTCCCGTCCTCCTCCAGGGCGAGCGCCGGCTGACCTTCGGCGGACTGCGCGCGCGTGCCGAGCGGGTGGCGGCAGGCCTGTACGACATGGGCGTGCGGCCCGGCACGGTGGTCGCCTGGCAGCTGCCCACCCGTATCGAGACCGCCGTGCTGTCCTTCGCGCTGGCTCGCCTGGGCGCCGTACAGTCCCCGGTGATCCCGTTCTACCGGGACCGGGAGGTCGGCTTCGCCCTGCGCGAGTCGAAGGCGGAGTTCTTCGCGGTCCCGGGGGTGTGGCGGGGCCACGACCACACGGAGATGGCGCGGCGCCTCGGCGCGAAGGGGGTCTTCGAGGCGTACGACACCCTCCCCGACGGCGACCCGTCCGTGCTCCCCGCCCCGCCCCCCGAGGGCACCTCGGTCCGCTGGATCTACTGGACCTCCGGCACCACCTCCGACCCCAAGGGCGTGCTGCACACCGACCGCTCCCTGATCGCCGGCGGCTCCTGCCTCGCCCACGCCCTGCGCCTGACGCCGGACGACGTCGGTTCGATCGCCTTCCCGTACGCCCACATAGGCGGCCCCGACTACCTGGTGATGCTGCTGCTGTACGGCTTCCCGGCGGTGATGTCCGAGCACTTCGCACTGCCGGACGCGCTGGCGGAGTACCGGCGGCACCAGGTGACGGTGGCCGGCGGCTCCACGGCCTTCTACTCCCTCTTCCTCGCCGAGCAGCGCGGGCAGCCGGGCGAGAAGCTGATCCCGACCCTGCGCCTGCTCGCGGGCGGCGGCGCGCCCAGGCCCCCCGAGCTGTACCACGCCGTGGTTCGCGAGATGGGCGTCCAGCTCACCCACGGCTACGGCATGACCGAGGTCCCGATGATCACCATGGGCGACCCCGAGGACACCCCGCAGAACCTGGCCACGACCGAGGGCCGCCCGCCGGCCGGCATGGAGATCCGGATCGTCGACGGCGAGATAAGACTCCGCGGCGAGGCCGTCTGCCAGGGCTATCTGGACCCCGCCCAGACGGCCGCCGCCTTCGACCCCGACGGCTTCCTGCGCACCGGCGACCTGGGCCATGTGACGGACTCCGGCCACCTGGTCCTCACCGGCCGCCTGAAGGACGTGATCATCCGCAAGGGTGAGAACATCTCCGCCAGGGAGATCGAGGACCTCCTCGCCACGCACCCCTCCGTGGCGGACGCGGCGGTGATCGGCCTGCCGGACGCGGAACGGGGGGAACTGGTCTGCGCGGTCGTCGAACAGCCGCCGGGTGCCACCGAATTGACCTTGCCGGACGTGGTCTCGTACCTGCGCTCCTCGGGCCTGTCCGTGCACAAGCTGCCGGAGCGGCTGGAGGTGGTGACCGCCCTGCCGCGCAACGACACGCTGCGCAAGGTGCTCAAGTACAAGCTGCGGGAGCGGTTCGCCGGCCGGCCGTGACGCCACGAGCGGTCTCGGACGGCCGCCGGCCGGGCGGGCGCGGCCGGCCATGGTGACGGACGGATGCGAGGTCAGGGTCACGGGTCACGACCGTGACGGCAGCGGCCGGGCGCCGCCCGGTACGTGCGTTACTCCGCGACCGTGAAGTACTGGGCGAACGCCGGGACGACGTCCGGTTCGGTGACGGTGCCGTCGGAGTCGGTGTCGAGGGCGTGGGCGACGGTGTCGGCGAGGTCGGCCGGGACATGGAGGACGCGCAGGACGCGGGCGGCGTCGGCGACCGTGAGGCGGCCGTCGGCGGCCGTGTCGGCCACCGCCAGCGCCGCGTGCAGGAACGGACGGGCGATCTCGGCGAAGCGTTCGGGGTTGTCGCGCAGGCGCTTGACCGCGCCGGTGACGAACTCCTCGCGGGTGATGCGCTGGTCGCCGTCCCGGTCGGCGATCCCGGCCATACCCTGCCAGAACGCCTCCGCGCCGGCGTACAGCGCCTGCCCCCTGTCGGAGCGCGCGGGCACGGCGAACTCGGCGAGGAGCGCCTTGGCCGCCGCGCTGAAGTCCTCGCGGTCGATCCAGCCGTTGCCGTCCTGGTCGAAGATGGCGAACCGGGCTGCGATCCTGCGCTCGTACTCGGTGCTGACCATGTCTGTTCGGGCCGCCTTACGTGTGCGTCGTCCGGGTCGTCCCACGGGTGCGTGGGTGACCTGGCAGGGAGCGTATGACGCGGGTGGCCGCCGGATGGCGGAAATCCGGTGGTTGTGCCAAGACCGGGGGAATTCTGCGACAACAGTGTGGCCGTGTCGCGAAGGACGGGCGGCGCGGGCGGGGCGTCAGGCCGAGAGCGGGCCTGCCTCGTCCGTCGTCGCGGCCTCGATGTCGGGCCGGACGTCGAAGAGCCGGCGCACGCCGAGCGCGCCGAGGACCCGGTTGACGTGCGAGCCGTCGTCGGCGCCCCGGTCGGGCAGGATGAGCCGGAGCCGCCCCTGGCAGGAGCGGATCAGCCTGCGGGCGGCGACGAGGACGCCGACCCCGCTGGAGTCGCAGAAGAACACGTCGGAGAGGTCCACGACGAGGCTGTGGTGCCCCTCGGCGACGACGTCGTGCACACGTTGGCGCAGTACCGGCGAGGTCATCAGGTCCAGTTCCCCGGACACCCGGAGCACGGCCCACTCACCCTGTTCGGCGCCGGTCACTTTGAATGCCACGTCCCTGCCCCTCCGCTCGCCGGAACTCCCGGAACCGCCCGGAAACGGAAGCAGTTCCTACGCTTGCTTCCGCGCGGCTGCCCAGCGGCCGTTCCCCGAAACTTCGAGCCACAAACTAGACGTGATCGACAAGGGACTTGTTTCGGTCACTATCGATCCTGTTCGATCAGAGATGCATGCATCTTGTGTGAAGGTTATGTGGAGGGGGCACTATCACCTGCAGCCCTTCCGGGGGCGCGCATTGACACAAAGGGGCGTGCACGGTCAGACGTGCCGACTACATTCGGGAAGACGGTGCAGACAGGCTGGACGGGCCGGACACGGGTGAGGGGAGGGGACCGCATGGCCACGAAGGACGTACCACCCCGCTGGGACCGCAAGATGCAGCAGCGGCTCGCCCGCGGTGAGGCGGCCGCCCTGGGCGAGCTGTACGACCGCTTCGCCTCGCTCGTGCACGGCCTCGCCCACCGCGTCCTCGGTGACGAGAAGGCCGCCGACACCGTCACCCGCGAGGTCTTCTCCCACCTCTGGGAACACCCCGAGACCTACGACCCCAAGAAGGGCCCGCTGCGCACCTGGGTCGCCGGGGTCACCCACCGGCTCGCCGTGCAGCGGCTGCGCGACAGCGAGGCGGCCGCGCTGCCGCAGGGCAGCGGCGGCTCCCTGGCGGAACTGGAGCGCAAGGTGCGCCGCGCCTCGGTCGCCGCCCGCGCCGACTACATCGTCCACTCCATGCCCGCCCCGCTGCGCGCCGCCCTCGACCTGGCCTACTTCCAGCGCCGCGACTACCGCCAGACCGCCACCGACCTCGGCGTCACCGAGGACGAGGCCCGCCGCCGGCTCCGCCTCGGCCTGCAACTGCTCTCCACCGCCCATGACGCCGGGACCCCGCCGGGAGCCGGGGGTGCGGTGTGAGCGGAGCGGGAGGGCCCGGGGCACCCGACGAGCACGAGGGGCCCGGAGACGAGGAGCAGCGCGCGGGGCCGCCGTACGAGGACGGTGGCGGCCGGGGTGAGAACGGCCACACCGGCGAGGGCGCCGGGGGCTCGGGGCAGGCCCCACGCCGGGCCGGCGGGCCCGAGCCGGACCGGCCGGCGCGCATACCGACACCCCGCGCGTCCGTCGAGGACGGCGGGCGTCCGCTGCCCGGCCTCGCCGATCCGGGGGACCTCACGCCCGTGCCGCTCGACCTGCCCCACGACATCCTGAAATCGCTCCTCGGCGCCTGGGCGCTGGCCGCCTGCTCGGCGGCGGAGACCGCCGCCGTCGAGGACCACCTGGGCTCCTGCGGAGACTGCGCCGACGAGGCCCGCCGGCTGCGCGAGGCGGTCGGCCTGCTGCACCAGCCGGAGAGCCTCGACCTGGACCCGGGACTGCGCACCCGCGTCCTGGAGAGCTGCCTGGAACGCCGGCCGCCGCGCATCCCGGTTCCCGAGTGGGCGGCGCCCTACGACGCCGAGACCGCCCGCCTGGACGCCCTGCTGCAGGACTTCGGGGACGCGGAGTGGCATGCGCCGGTCCGGCTGCGCTGGTTCGAGGCCGACGCGGCGCAGAGCCGTCGTACGACCGTGGCCGGGGTGATCGCGCACCTGCTGTCCGTGGACGGGCTGATCGCGCTCGGGCTCGGCCTGGAGGACCCGCTGACCGAGGTCGCCGGCGCGGCCGGGCCGGACGCGGTGGGCCCGGAGGAGCGCACCGAGGCGTTCTGGCGGAACTCCCACTTCCCGCCGACCCGCTCGGTGCGGGGGCCCTGGCGGGAGCAGAGCCACGGCCTGGTGCGGACGGCGTCCTTCACCGGCGGGCACGCGGGCGGCCTGGCGGTGTCGTACGGCGACTTCGAGCTGCCGCTGCACGACGCGATGCTGGACCGGGCCTTCGAGTGCTGGGTGCACGCCGAGGACATCGCGGAGGCGGTGGACTACCCCTACCAGCCGCCCGCGCCGCGCCACCTGAACCGGATGATCGACCTCGCGACCCGGATGCTTCCCGGCGCACTGGCCCGGCGCCGGCAGACCGGGCTGGCGTCCCCGGCCCGCGGCCGCCACCTCGGCCTCGCCGGCGAGCCCGGCCGCAGCCTGCGGCTGGAGATCGAGGGCGCGGCGGGCGGCGAGTGGCTGATCCCGCTGGACTCACCGGCGGCGGTGGCGTCCGCGGACCTCGAGGTGGCCCATGTGGCGCTGGACGGCGTGGAGTTCTGCCGGCTGGCCGCCGGCCGGGTGTCGCCGGAGGAGGCCGCGGTGGGGCAGGTCGGCGACCGGGAGGCGATCAGAGACGTCCTGTTCGCCACGGCGGGGTTGAGCCGGTTGTAAGGGCTGGGTTGCACGACGCAAGCCCCCTGAGCTCCTAAGCGAACACCACCGTACGGCGCCCGTTGAGCAGAATCCTCCGCTCCGCATGCCACTTCACCGCCCGCGCCAGCGCCTGGCACTCCACATCGCGGCCGATGGCCACCAGCTGATCCGGCGTCACGCCGTGACCGACCCGCTCGACCTCCTGCTCGATGATCGGGCCCTCGTCCAGGTCGGCGGTCACATAGTGCGCCGTCGCCCCGATCAGCTTCACACCCCGCGCGTGCGCCTGGTGATACGGCTTCGCGCCCTTGAAGCTCGGCAGGAAGGAGTGGTGGATGTTGATGATCCGGCCGCTGAGCTCCTTGCACAGGTCGTCCGAGATGACCTGCATGTAGCGGGCGAGGACGACCAGTTCGACGTCCTCCTCGCGCACGATCTCCAGCAGCTTCGCCTCGGCCTGCGACTTCGTGTCCTTCGTGACCGGAATGTGGTGGAAGGGAATGTTGTAGGAGCCCACCAGCTCCTCGAACTCGGTGTGGTTCGAGACCACGCCGACGATCTCCACGGGCAGCGCCCCGATCCGGGCCCGGAACAGCAGGTCGTTCAGGCAGTGCCCGAACTTGCTGACCATGAGCAGGATCCGCATCCTCTCGTCGGCCCGGTTGATCTGCCAGTCCATGTGGAAGGAGTCACCGACCGCCGCGAAGCTCGCCCGCAGCTTCTCCACCGTCACCGGCGGATCGGCCGAGAAGTGGACGCGCATGAAGAACAGGCCCGTGTCGTGGTCGCCGAACTGCTGGCTGTCCTCGATGTTGCAGCCGGTCATGAAGAGGTAGCTCGACACGGCGTGCACGATCCCCTGTTTGTCCGGGCAGGAGAGGGTGAGGACGTACTGGTCGGCCGGGGCGGCGGCGGGCGCGGACTGCTCATTCATGCACTACAGGTTCTCACGTCGGCCGCCCGCCGTGGGTGTTTGTCCCGCAGGGCGGGACGTCTACGCGGTCCGCGTCATGATCCGCAGCACTTCCAGGCTCTTCGGCGGCGCGTCCGGGTCCTCCCCGTCACTCGCCGCCATCCGGACGTGCGCGTCCCGCGCCGCCCGCACCGCCTCCGGCCACCCCTGGTGGTCGAGATACGCGGCGACCGGCGCGTCCGGGCCGACCTGGTGCATGATCCGCAGCACCCGCAGCACGGCGGTGTCCACGAGCGCCGCCTCCTGCGAGTCCCGGAATATCGTCCCGACGTACTTCTCCGCGGACCAGTTGTCCAGCCAGGTGTCCTCCACCAGCCGGTAGACGGCGTCCGTGAAGTCGCCGTACCCGTCCACGCCGGCCAGCCAGACGTCCCGCTGGAACACCGGATCGGAGAGCATGTGCAGCGCCGAGCGCACATTGCTGCGCCAGCGCCACCATGGCATGTCGCTTAGGGGCATGCCGCCCATGGTGGAGGAGCGACGGCCACGACGGGAAGAGTTCTCCGTACCTTGCACGGTCATCGATCGTACGTTCCCCGTCACACCGGCCTCACCGGCCCCTCTAATTCACCTCAATGTCACCCTTTGTTGACTCAAGGTCACTCGCCGGTTCGTCATGTGAGGGAATCGTGCGTGCACATGACCGGCAGGCGACGCACTTTTCGTACCTTCCTCCATTCGACCTACCGCCCCGGCAGAGCCACCGCGCTGACGGCGGGCGCCGTGGCTCTCTGTACGTCGCTCACCGCCGGATGCGGGGCCATCCCCGGTGCCACGGGGGGCTCCGGGGATGGTCCGGTCAAGGTCATGACCTGGGCGCCGCAGGACACCAACGCCACCAACAAGCCCGGCATGCCCGCGATGGCCCTCGCCTACGCCAAGTGGATCAACGCGCACGGCGGTATCAACGGCCGCAAGCTCCAGGTCCTGACCTGCAACGACCACAACGACAGCGTGGGCGCCGCCAAGTGCGCCCGGTACGCGGCCGACGAGAACGTGGTCGCGGTCGTCGGCTCCTACAGCCAGTTCACCGACTCCTACTCCGCCCCGCTGGAGGGCGCCGGCATCCCCTACATCGGCGGCTACGGCGTCACCAACGACGAGTTCACCGGCCAGATGTCCTACCCGGTCAACGGCGGCCAGCCCGCCCTGCTCGCCGGTCTCGGCAAGGCCCTCGCGGCCGCCTGCGGCAACATCGCCCTGGTCCGCCCCGACAGCATCGCCGGCGACGAGCTGCCGGTGCTGCTCAACTCCGGACTGCAGGCGGGCGGGCACGCCAAGGCGGGCGACCAGCTCGCCGAGGAGGCCGCCACCGAGTACGGCGACCAGGCCGACCAGGCGCTGCGGTACGCCTCCAAGGACCCCGCCCGCAAGGGCTGCGTGGTCCCCGCGCTCGGGGACCGCACCGACACCTTCATGGACTCCTTCCGGCGCGAGCGCGAGAGCTTCCCCTCGGTACGGCTCGCGACCGTGCTGGGCAGCGTCGACCAGACCGTGATCAACGCCACCGGCGGGGCGTCCGGCCCGTACGAGGGGGCGTACATCACCGGCTGGTATCCGCCGGCGTCGGACGCGCGGTGGGACCCGATGAAGAAGGTGATCAACGAGGAGGCCTTCGGCGACACCCGCATCGACCCCGCGGACGCCGGAGTGCAGACGACCTGGATCGCCTACACCGTGCTGAAGGCCGCGCTGGACAAGATCGGCGACGGCGAGGTGAGCGCCGACTCCGTGCGCCGTACCCTCGACGACGGCCTGCAGGTCTCCACCGGCGGTCTCACCCCGCCCCTGCGGTGGTCCTACTCCAGCAAGCTCGCCTCGGTCGGCTTCCCGCGGATGGTCAACGCCGACGTCAGCCTGCAGGTGGTCCAGGGCGGCAGTCTGGTCGCCGCCCGCAAGGGCGTCGGCGGGTTCGACGGCACCACCGACATGACGCAGACGCTGCAGAGCGCCAACGTGCAGTGACGCCCGCCGGCACGCCCCTCACAGCTGGGTGGGCTGGCGCTGGGTCAGGCCGTACTTCTGCGCGATCGCGTTCCACAGCGCGGCCGCCTTCACCTTCTGCACGCTGGCGGTGCCGCTCGCCCGGTTGCCGGCCTGGGTCTCGCCCGTGACGCGGGCGTGGCCCTTGCGGCAGACCTTGTGGTCCTTGGCCTGGCCGGCCCAGGCCGCGTAGTGGTTGTCGGCCTCGGCGGACGCCTGCCAGGCCCGGGTCAGCGCCGCGGTGAGCGCGCCGTTGTCCGGCAGCTTGTCCACGGACAGCTTGCCGAGCCGGGTGACCAGCTGGTTGCGCTGCCCGGCCGCATTGCGCAGGTCGGTGGCGGCCCCGTCGAGGTTGTCGCAGTTCTTGACACTGGCCACGGCCTGGATCACCGAGGCGCGGCTGCTGCCGCTGTCGGCGAGCAGCTTGTCCAGCTCGACCGCCTGCTGCCGCGCCGGGTCGCCGCCCGGCGAGCCGGACCCCTGGCCGGGAACCGGGGAGGTGGCCGCGACCGTCTTGCCGTCGGCGCCCTGGTCGTTGCCGCCGCTGAGCAGCGCGCCGGCGCCCACACCGATGACGACGATGCCGACACCGATCGCGGCGATCATCGGCACGCGCGACCGGCCGCGCGGCTGGTCGTCGTCGTGCGCGGGGGCGTACGACGGCTGCTGCGCGCCGTAGGAGGGCTGCTTGGCGCCGTACGACGCCGGGCCGGGGCGGGCATCCTGCTGCTGGATGCGTGGCATCTGCTGGGTGGACCCGGCCGGGCCGTCACCGCCCGCCGGGCCGCCGCGGAAGAGGCTGTCGAACTCGGCCGGCGGCTGCCGCTCCGCGCCGCCCTGCGCCTGCGCGGCGTACGGCGGTATGTACTGGGTGGCCTCCGCGTCGGGCGACGCCGGGGCGGGCGCCTGCTGCGGGGCGCGGCCGAGGTAGCGCGTCTGTTCGCCGCTCGACTCGGGCGGCAGCGCGCCGGGCGCCACCGGCGGGATGTACTGGGTCGCGCCCTCGTCCGCGGGTGCGGCCGGCACCGGCGGCAGGTACTGCGTGGCGCCCTCGGCGGGTGCCGCCGCCCGCACCGGCGGTATGTACTGCGTCGCGCCCTCGTCGGCCGCCGGCAGCGGGGCACCGGCGGACGGGTAGGCGTCCGGCACGGCCGGCGGAAGCGGCGCGGGACCGGCCGGCTGCTGGTGGGGCTGCGGCAGAGACTGCTGCTGCGGCTGGTGGTACGGCTCGGGTGCCGCGCCGTACCCGGCCTGCTGACCGGCGCCGTAGCCACCGCCCTGCGTGCCGTGGTGGTCGTACGACGGCGTCTGGCCGTACGACGGCGCCGGGGCGCCCTCCGGGGGCAGCGGGCCGGGGTTCGCGCCGGACGGCTGCTGGGCCGGGGCGTCCGGGGCGTGCCACTGCTGGGCCGGCGCCTGGGGCCAGCCCTGTCCCGGCTGGGGCGCCTGCTGCCCGGGCCCCCAGGAGCCGCCCCAGGCCTGCCCGCCTGCCGGGGCGGCGGGGGCGGGCGCGCCGGTCATGCCCGGCAGCAAGGGCTCGCCTCCGTCGGAGGGCAGCACGATGCCTTCGCGCGCGGGCCGCGCCGAGGGCTCCTCGCCCTGTCCACTCTGCGTCACCGGGACTCCTACTAATGGGGGACCTTGTGAATCGGGCTCACGCTACCGGGTCCCCCGAGCCGGGTGCCATGCAGCTCAGGTCGGGATCTTCTTACCTGTGACGGCGGTAACACCACTGCCCCGCGGCGCGCCGGCCCCGGCACCTGCAGGCATCCAGGTGCCGTTCGCCGTGCGTTCACGCGACCGCCGGGCCGAAGTTCACGCGGCCTGCTGGAGATCGAGACGCGCCCCGAACTCCCGTACCACCGCCTCCTCCCGGAAGGGTTCCAGGCGCTGCTGGAGATCCTCCAGATACTCGGCGCCCCGGTTGGAGCGGAGCGTCTCCAGCAGCTCCACCGCCTTCAGGCCGGTGCTGCAGGCCTGTTCGACCTCCCGCTGCTGCACCTGGGCCGTGGCGAGCAGCACATAGCCGATGGCGCGCCGCCGGGCCCGGGTCTCGGGGTGCCCGGCCAGCGACTGCTCGGCGTACCGGGCCGCCTGCTCGCTCTGGCCGAGATCGCGGGCGCAGTGCGCCAACTCGTCCGCCAGATACGCCTCGTCGAAGTGCCGGATCCACACCGGATCGTCACCGGAGGAGTCGTCCGCCTGCTCCATCGCGGTCACCGCCCGCCCGGTGGACGCCTGAGCCGCGCGTACGTCGCCGAGCAGGGCGTGCCCGCGCGCCTCGGCCGCGTGGAACATCGCCTCCGCGCGCGGGGTCACCTGCCCGCGCGCCCCCTCCTGCGCCGCCCGCGCCAACTGGGCGATCTCCCGCGGGTTTCCGAGCTGGGCGGCGAGGTGGCTCATGGACGCGGCCAGGACGTAACCGCCGTACCCGCGGTCCCCGGCGGCCTGCGCGAGCCGCAGCGACTGGATGTAGTACCGCTGGGCCAGCCCCGGTTGCCCGGTGTCGACGGCCATGTACCCCGCCAGTTCGGTCAACCGGGCGACCGCCGCGAAGAGTTCCCGGCCGACCGTCTCCCGGTAGGAGCCGGCGAGCAGCCCGGAGACGACGCTGTTGAGGTAGTGCACGACGACCGGACGCACATGCCCGCTGCCGAACTGGTGGTCCAGGTCGGTCAGCGCCTGCGTCATGGACCGTACGGCCGCCACGTCGGCCTGGCCCACGCGCGGGCCGGCCTGCCGGGCCACCTGGGCGTCCGGCGCCGAGATCAGCCAGTCGCGGCTGGGCTCGACCAGCGCGGAGGCGGCGACGGAGGAGCCGGACAGGAAGTCCCGCCGGCCCACGTCGCTGCGCCACAGCTCGCAGACCTGCTCGATGGCCCCCAGTACCGTCGGCGAGAACTGGAGACCGACCCCCGAGGCGAGGTTCTTGCCGTTGGCCATGCCGATCTCGTCGATCGTGACCGCACGGCCGAGCTTGCGCCCGAGCGCCTCCGCGATGATCGCCGGGGCGCGGCCCCGGGGTTGCTGTCCGCGCAGCCAGCGGGCCACGGACGTCTTGTCGTAGCGCAGGTCGAGGCCGTGCTCGGCGCCGCACATGTTGACCCGCCGGGCCAGCCCGGCGTTCGAACACCCCGCTTCCTGGATGAGTGCCTGCAGCCGTTCGTTCGGCTGCCTCGCCACGAGAGGCCTTGCGGCCATGTGCTACCCCCTGCGTTGCGGTCCCCTGGGCGTAACCAGTTCCGGGAAGATCACTGCCCAGCTGACATACCGTCAATGCGCGACATGTGCCGTTTGCCGGGGTAACGACGGATGCCAACCCCACCTCTGGCTACCCAGCTCACGCCCCGGTTCCTCCCGCGCGCCCCCACCCGTGCATCCATGCGCCCCGATTGACGAATCGATGCTCCTCCCCCGCGCGCGCCCTGGCCGTAACTCCAGGTGGGCGCGAGAGTTGAGTGGAGCGTGGAAGAGACGATCGTGGGCGCCCAGAACACTCAGATTGCCGGTCAGATTCCGCAGCAACGCGGGGAATCGCTGCTGGAGACCGCCGTACGCTACGCCGAGGAACGGCACTGGGACGTGTTCCCGGGCACCTGGCTGGAAGCCGTCGACGGGGTGCAGCGCTGCTCCTGCGCCGACGCCTCCTGCCCTGCGCCGGGTGCGCACCCCGCGCGCCCCGACTGGGCGGCCCAGGCGACCGGCAGCGCGACCGTCGCGCGCCGGATGTGGCAGAAGCAGCCGACGGCTTCGATTCTGCTGCCGACGGGTCGGACGTTCGACGCGTTGTCCGTCCCGGAGAGTGCGGGGTTCCTGGCTCTCGCCCGTATGGAGCGGATGGAGCTGACGCTGGGGCCGGTGACCTTGTCCCCCGACCGGCGCATGCAGTTCTTCGTGCTGCCGGGGGGCGCCACGAAGGTGCCGGACCTGGTGCGCAAGCTCGGGTGGACGTTGTCGTCTCTTGACCTGCTGGCGCTGGGCGAGGGGGCGTACGTGGCCGCTCCGCCCACCCGGTTCGGGTCTCGTGGTGCGGTGCAGTGGGCCTGCCGGCCGACTCCTGCCAACCGGTGGCTGCCGGACGCGGAGGAGTTGATCTCGCCGCTCGCCTACGCGTGCGGGCGGGACCGGTAGCCGTTCACAGCCCCGCGCCCTTCGGCGCCCCGCGCCGGCCGTAACCTTCATGCATGACCGAGGTTGCAGTGCGGGTGCGGGGGCTCTGGAAGCGGTTCGGGCAGCAGGTTGCCGTCGGGGGGATCGATCTCGATCTGCCCGCCGGGAAGTTCATCGGGCTGGTCGGGCCCAACGGCGCCGGCAAGACCACGACTCTCTCCATGGTGACCGGACTCCTGCGGCCCGACGACGGGGCCGTGGAGGTCGTCGGCCACGACGTCTGGCGCGACCCGGTCGCCGTCAAGGCGCGCATCGGGGTGCTGCCCGAGGGACTGAGGCTGTTCGAGCGGCTGTCGGGGCGGGAGCTGCTCGGGTACGCGGGGCGGCTGCGCGGACTGCCGGGGGCCGAGGTCGACAAGCGGGCCACGCAGCTGCTGGACGTCCTCGACCTGGCCGGCGCCCAGCACAAGCTCGTCGTCGACTACTCGACCGGCATGCGCAAGAAGATCGGGCTCGCCGCCGCACTGCTGCACAACCCCGAGGTGCTCTTCCTGGACGAACCCTTCGAGGGCGTCGACCCCGTGTCCGCGCAGACCATCCGCGGCGTCCTGGAGCGGTACACCGCCTCCGGCGCCACCGTCGTCTTCTCCTCCCACGTCATGGAGCTGGTCGAGTCGCTGTGCGACTGGGTCGCGGTGATGGCGGCCGGACGCATCCGCGCGACCGGCCCGCTGGCAGAGGTGCGCGGCACCCATCCCACCCTCCAGGGGGCGTTCCTGGAGCTGGTCGGGGCGAACCGCCGGGACGCCGGGTCCGATCTGGACTGGCTGGGCGGCGGAGCGGCCCGATGACGCACCTCACCTCCACCGTCGTACGGCTGAAACTCTCACTTCTGCGGGGCGGACTGCGGCAGTCCGGGGGCCGTCGGGCCGCGTTCGTCTTCTCGGCGGTCATCGCGGTCCTGTTCGCCCTGCTGCAACTGCTGGGGCTGCTCGCACTGCACGGACACGCGCACGCCGACGCCGTCGCCGTCCCGGGTACGGCCGTGCTGGCACTGGGCTGGGCGGTGCTGCCGCTGTTCTTCCCGACCGGCGACGAGACCCTGGACCCGACCCGGCTGGTGATGCTCCCGCTGCGTCCCCGTCCGCTGGTCCGGGCGCTGCTCGCGGCCTCCCTGGTCGGCATCGGCCCGCTGTTCACCCTGCTGGTCCTGGCGGGCTGCACGCTGTCGCTGGCCGACGGCGCAGCCGGGTACGTCGTCTCCGTCCTCGCCGTGGCCCTCGCCCTGCTCGTCTGCGTGGCCCTGGCACGTGCCGTCGCCACGGCCAACGTGCGGCTGCTGACCAGCAGGAAGGGCCGCGACCTGGCCGTGCTGAGCGGGCTGGTGATCGCCATCGGGGCGCAGCTGGTCAACTTCGGGGCGCGGCAGCTGGGTTCGGCCGGGCTCGGCCAGCTGCAGCCGGTCGCGGACGTGCTCTCCTGGGTGCCGCCGGCATCGGCGGTGGCGGCGGTGCACGCGGCAAGCCAGGGCTCGTACGGCGTCGCGGCCGCCCAACTCGCCGTCACCGCGGCCGGGTTGGCGGCGCTGATCGCCGTGTGGGCGCGGACCCTGACCCGGCTGATGACCGCGCCCGACGCCTCCACACTGCAGCCGGTCGACGCCGGGAGCCGCGGCCGCTCGGCCGCCGGACTCGGCCGCCTGCTGCCGCGGGGCCGCACGGGCACGGTCATGGAACGCAGCCTGCGCTACATCTGGCGCGACCCGAAGACCAAGGCCGCCTGGGTGACCTCGCTGGCGATCGGGCTGATCGTGCCGGTGCTCAACGCGGTGCAGGGCACCGGATCGATCTACTTCGCGTGCTTCGCCGCCGGGATGCTCGGCATCCAGATGTACAACCAGTTCGGGCAGGACACCTCCGCGTTCTGGATGGTGGCCATGACCGTCTCCTCCCCCCGGGACGCGTACGAGGAACTGCGCGGCCGCGCCCTGGCCCTGCTGCTGATCACCCTCCCCTACGCCGCGCTCGTGACGGTGGTGACGACGGCCCTGCTCGGCGCCTGGCCCCGGCTGCCGGAGGTGCTCGGGCTGTCCTTCGCCCTGCTCGGGGCGATGCTCGCGACCGGCGCCTGGACCTCGGCCCGCTTCCCCTACTCCATCCCCCAGGAGGGCCACAAGAACGTCGTCCCCGGCCAGGCGGGCCTCGCCTGGATCTCGATCTTCGGCGGCATGGTCTCGGCGGCCCTGCTCTGCTCCCCCGTCCTCGCCCTCACCATCTGGCTCCATGTGAGCGCGGGCGGGGAGGACTGGCAGTGGGTGCTGCTGCCGGCGGGGGCGGCGTACGGCGCGGGGCTCACCCTGGGGGGCCTGCGCCTGGCAGCTCCGAGAACTGCGGCACGGCTCCCGGAGATCCTGGCGGCTGTGAGCAAGGGTTAGAGGATTGCAGTCCCCTGGGAGGCGCCGGGACCTGCAGCTCCCCAGGGGCGCGGGGCTGTGTCTGATATGCGGCTCCGCCGCGTGGGCGCGATCAGCCACGAAGGACCCGCACTCGCCGACGAAAGCCCAACCCAGCAGACGAAACCGCGCCCTCAAACCCCGAGCACCCGATCAAGAAACGGCGAGACAGCCCCACGCCAGGCCGCCGGCAGGTCGTAGTGCGCAAGATGCCCGGCATCGGAGACCTCCGCGTACTCCCCGGCCGGCAGCACCCGCACCATCTCCTGCGCCTCCGCCCGCCCCAGCTCCCCGTCCACCCCACGCACCACCAGCGTCGGGCACCGGACCTGGGCCAGCTCCTCCCAGTGCGCGTCGTACACCCAGGTCTCCCGGGACCTGAGCATCTGCTCCGGCTCGAACACCGGCCGCCAGCCGTCGGGGCGCTCGTGCATCACCTCGGCGTAGAACTCCCCGCGTGCCGGATTCGGCCGCTCCACCCAGGGATCGTCCTCACCGAACCACTTGCGCACGTCGGCCAGCGTGGCGAAGGGGACCGGCCAGGCCCTGAACCACGCCGCCCACTCCCGCTGCGAGGCCGCCCCCAGGGCGGAGGCCCGCATGTCGCAGATGATCAGGCCCCGGACCAGTTCGGGGCGCTTCGCGGCGAGCTGCCAGGCGGTCAGCGCGCCCATGGCGTGTCCGACGAGGAGCGCGGGGGCGAGGCCGAGCTGTTCCAGGGCGGCCTCGGCGTCCTCGACATAGGCCTCGCGGGTGTAGGCGGCCTGCGGGGGCTTCTCGCTCTGGCCGTGTCCGCGCTGGTCGAGGGCCACGGCACGGTGGCGCGCGGCGAGCCAGCGGGCGGTGGAGGCCCAGTGGGAGGCACGGCCCATCAGGCCGTGAAGTAACAGCACGCCCGGGGCGCCGGGCGCGGTGTCCGCCCGGCCGTTCACCCGATCGCCCGCCGGGTCGAGTCCCGTCTTGGGAGGGTCGGCGAACTCCCAGGCGGCCAGGCGCACCCCACCCGCTCCCGTCACGTCGATACGCCGTGCCATGGGCCTGGCACCCCCCAGCTCCGCCTGCCTCGTACCGGTGTACTGCCGTACTCGCTCGTACTCGCTGCTGTCGCTGACGTGCTTGTCGTCGTGCTCGTCGTGCTTGTCCTGCCGCCGCAGACTATCGAATGCCCATTCGAAAAATCCGTCTCTGCGGACAACACCCCTCATTCGAGTGACCCCCCTCAAGGAATGATCGCCGCCATCGAGGGGATCTCTTCTGGCGGGAGGCGGACCGCTCGGGGAAAAACGGTCCGAGGGGGATGACCCTGGGAGCTCGGGGCTCCGGGTCATCACAGGGGAGGACAGGCCCCGGCGCCACAAGGCGCCGGGGCCCTCTCATGCTCAGCGCTTGGCGACGAACACATGCGAGGCGACGTCCGCCTCCAGCTCGGCCGCCTCGCCACCGCTGCCCACCAGCACACCGCCGGCCGACTCCGTCACGCTCACCACGGAACCGGGCTGCACACCCGCGCGCCGCAGCGTGTACATCAGCTGCGCGTCCGTCTGGATCGGCTCGCCGATACGGCGGACGACGACCGTCTTGCCGTCCGTGCCCGCGTCCAGATCCGCCAGCGAGACCATGCTCTCGTCCAGGAACGGGTCGGCGCCGTCCTTCTCGCCCAGCTCCTCCAGGCCCGGGATCGGGTTGCCGTACGGCGACTCGGTGGGGTGGCGCAGCAGTTCCAGCACGCGGCGCTCCACCGCCTCGCTCATCACGTGCTCCCAGCGGCAGGCCTCCGCGTGCACCTGCTCCCACTCCAGGCCGATCACGTCGACGAGCAGACACTCGGCCAGCCGGTGCTTGCGCATCACGCGCGTGGCGAGCCTGCGGCCCTCGTCGGTCAGCTCCAGGTGACGGTCGCTGGCGACGGAGACGAGCCCGTCGCGCTCCATGCGCGCCACCGTCTGGCTCACCGTCGGCCCGCTCTGGTCGAGCCGCTCCGCGATACGGGCGCGCATGGGCACGACGCCTTCCTCTTCCAGCTCGAGGATGGTGCGGAGATACATCTCCGTGGTGTCGATCAGTCCGGACATACGTGCCCCTCGATTACCTCTGCCGGCACCCCGGCGCGTGCGCTGGCCCTGTCACCAATTCTGCCGGATCCCACTGACAAGCGGGGGCCGCGCGGGAAACGGGGGCAGCCGAGAGGCTGCGGCCGTCGACCGGTGCGGGTCCGCGGGTGGCGGATGTGTCCAATCTTGTGGGACCAATCTTGCGGGAACAGGATGTGTGCTGGGTCACGTTCCAGTTGAATGAAGGCCACTGAGCGAACCGTGCGCCGCAAGCGCGCCGACGCAGTCTCCAGGGGGTCCAGGTGAGTGCTTCCCGGCGGAGTGGGACCACCGACGAACTGGGGCCGGACGAGCCCGGTGAGTCAGGCGGATCCGATCTGCTCGCCGCGCTGCTCGACGGCATGGACGCGGCCCTGTGCGCGTTCGACGCCGACGGCGTCGTCACGCACTGGAACCGGGAGGCCGAGCGGATCCTCGGCTGGACGGCCGCCGAGGCGGTCGGACGGCAGGGGTTCGCCGGATGGGCGGTACGCAGCGCCGACGCCGAGGAGGTGCAGGCCCGGCTGATGTCGGCGATGCACGCCCCCGGACGGCAGGTGCACGAGTTCGCGCTGGTCACGAAGGACGGCGGGCGAGTCCTCGTGCGGACCCAGTCCGCCGCCGTGCGCGGGCCCGACGGAAAGCCCGCCGGGGTGTACTGCGCGTTCAGCGAGGTCCACGCGCAGATCGATCTGGAGCGGTCGATCGCGCTGAGCGAGGCGCTGTTCGAGGACGCCGCCTGGGGAGTCGTCCTCATCGACGCCGACCTGCGGCCCGCCGTCGTCAACGCACACGCGGCCCGTGCGCTCGGCATCGGACGTACCTCCGCGCTCGGCCGGCCGCTCGGCGAGCTGCTCGCGCAGGGCGTGGAGGAGCTGGAGGCCGCGCTCACCCATGTGCTGGCCGAGGGCGCGCCGCCCGCGCCCGCCGAGATGTGGGTGACCGTGCGCACCCAGGGGAGCGAGAAGCGGCGCTGCTGGCGCAGCGGTTTCGTACGGCTGGCCTCGCCGCTCGCGGAGGAACCGGTACCGCTCGGCGTCGGCTGGCTGTTCCAGGACGTCACCGAGGCCAAGCAGGGCGAGCAGGAGGCGGCCCTGCTGCGCTTTCGCACCAACCAGCTGCACCGGGCCGCGCGTGCCGCCGCCGAGTGCGAGGACCCGGCCGAGGCGGCCATCGTCCACCTGGACTTCGCCCTCGCCGGCTTCGCCGACCACGCGTTGATCGACCGCGCGGTGCCTTCCCCGCGCTCGGGCGGTTCGCAGGGTTCGGAGGACGGGGAGGCGGCCGTACGGCTGGTACGGCTCGCCGCGACGCCCGCCGGAGCGCCGGGACCGAGCCTGCTGACCGGCGCGGCCGGGCTGCCCGTGCGCTACGAGCCGGGCCATCCGGCGCTGCAGTGCGTGGAGCGGTCCGGGGTCGTGCGCGCGGACGCCGGGCCGGTCCCGGCGCAGCGGGCGCAGGAGTGGGCACTGGCCCGGCAGTGGCCCGGCGACGCGGTGCACGCCCTGTGCGCGGTGCTGCGCAGCCGGGGGCGGACGCTGGGCGTGGTGACCTTCCTGCGCGGCTCCGGCCGCAGCCGCTTCGAGCGGTCCGACACGGCCTACGCGGAGGACGTGGCGGTCCGCATCGCGGCGGCGCTGGACCTGGCGGGCGCGGTGGCGCAGAAGTAGGCGTTCCGGGAGGCCTACGGGTGGCTCCCGGTGATTCCCGGGTGGTCTCTCAGCGCCGGTAGAAGATCCGGTCGCCGTACTCCCGCATCACCCGGCCGTTCCACTCGTGGCCGCCGTCGACGTTGCCGGAGCGCAGGAGCGGGGGTTCGATGCCCCGGTCGGCGAGGGCGGCGGCGGCGGTCGCCATGACGGCCTGCATCAGGGCAGTGGTGACGACCGTGGAGGCGGGGGCGAAGGGCGCCGGAATGGTGTCCAGGGTGAGCTCCGCGTCACCGACGCCGATCTTCGAGTCCAGGACGATGTCGCAGTGGTCCTTCAGGAAGGTGCCGGAGGCGTGCCGGGAGGTGGTCTGCGCGGCGTACGCGACCGAGGTGACGCCGATGACCTTCACGCCGAGGGCGCGGGCGTTCTGGGCCATCTCCACGGGCAGGGCGTTGCGGCCGGAGAGGGAGATGATCACCAGGGCGTCGCCGGAGCGGACCGGTGAGGTGTCCAGGACGGCACTCGCGAGGCCGTCGACGCGTTCGAGGGCGGAGCCGAGGGTGGCCGGGGTGACGTCGACGCCGACGACGCCGGGGACGGCGAGCAGGTTCATCAGGGCGAGTCCGCCGGCGCGGTAGACGACGTCCTGGGCGGCCAGCGAGGAGTGCCCGGCGCCGAAGGCGAACAGCCGGCCGCCGGCGGCGACGGTGTCGGCGAGCAGGGTGCCGGCCGCGGCGATCGACTCGGCCTCCTCCTCACGGACCCGTCGCAACAGGCCGATCGCGGCGTCGAAGAACAGGTCGGCAGGCGTGCCGTCGCTCATGCGGTGCCCCTTCGCAGCGTCTGTGTCGCGGATCACCGTGCGGTCTGGACCAGTGCGGTGTCAATACGGCCGTTCACGGCTGCTCCGGCGGGGCGACGGCACGGATTTCCGGCGCGGCCGGAAGCCCCTCCGTCAGGATCTCCGAAAAACAGTTGAGCTCTCCCCGGCCGCTTCCTAGGCTGTGGCTCAAGCAGAAGGGAGGTGATCGGGTAAATGAGTGAAACCCGGACGCGCGAGGTGGCTGCGGGCTAGCGGCTCGCCACCACACCCAGTGCGGTGCCGGACCAGCGTGTGTGCGAAACACGCAGCCGGCCGAATCCAACGCAGTCACCCGACCCGCGGGCTGCCGGTACGTCCGGCCGGCTCCTCCTCGAGGAACCCAGCCCGCGGGTCGTCTGCGTTTGCGGGCCGCCTTCAGGGGGCCAGGCGCTCGACCTTCCAGGTGCCGTCCGGCCGGGCGACGTAGCGCAGGCGGTCGTGGAGGCGGTTCACGCGGCCCTGCCAGAACTCGATGGTCTCCGGGGTGATGCGGAAGCCGCCCCAGTGCGGGGGGACCGGGACCTGTTCGTCCTCGGGGTAGCGGGCCTGGAGTTCGGCGTAGGCGGTGTCCAGTTCGGCGCGGGAGGCGATCACCGTGGACTGGGCGCTGGCCCAGGCGCCGAGCTGGGAGCCGTGCGGGCGGGTGCGGAAGTAGGCGGCGGTCTCGTCGCGGCCGGTGCGGTGGGCGGTGCCGGTGACGATGACCTGGCGGGCCAGCGGGTGCCAGGGGAAGAGCAGCGCGATGTGCGGGTTCTCCGCGAGGTCGCGGGCCTTGCGGGAGTCGTAGTTGGTGTAGAAGACGAAGCCCTCGGTGTCGAACTGCTTCATCAGGACCGTGCGCGAGCTGGGGCGGCCTGCTGCGTCCGCCGTGGAGACGACCATCGCGTTGGGCTCGTAGACGGTGCCGTGCAGCGCCGCCCGGGCGGCGTCCTCGAACCAGCGGGCGAACTGGTCCATGGGGTGGGTGGCGAGGTTCTGTTCGGCGAGGCCTTCCGCCCGGTACTGCTTGCGCATGGCGGCGGGATCGAGGGCGGGGTCCAGGAGCGGGTCGCGGTCGGTCACGCGGTCATCCTGCCGTATCGAACGCCACTGGCACTCAGTGTCGTACGGACTCCCCAAGTCTGGCACCGGGGGTTATCGTGCTGGTCCCCCTTGCGGTTTGGGTGACCACGGGCTGAACGGGGCATCACCGGGGTGACCACCGCCGATCACATCACGAGGAGCCGCCTGATGTCCGATTTCGTACCCGGGCTCGAGGGAGTCGTAGCGTTCGAGACGGAGATCGCCGAGCCGGACAAGGAAGGCGGCGCCCTGCGGTACCGGGGCGTCGACATCGAGGATCTGGTCGGTCATGTCTCGTTCGGGAATGTGTGGGGGCTGCTGGTCGACGGGGCGTTCAATCCGGGTCTGCCGCCCGCCGAGCCGTTTCCGATCCCGGTGCACTCCGGTGACATCCGCGTGGACGTGCAGTCGGCGCTCGCCATGCTGGCCCCGGTGTGGGGGCTGAAACCGCTGCTCGACATCGACGAGCACCAGGCGCGGGAGGATCTGGCGCGGGCCGCCGTGATGGCGCTGTCGTACGTCGCCCAGTCGGCGCGCGGGCAGACGCTGCCGATGGTGCCGCAGCGGGAGATCGACAAGGCGACGTCGGTCGTGGAGCGGTTCATGATCCGCTGGCGGGGTGAGCCGGATCCCCGGCATGTCGCCGCCGTGGACGCCTACTGGACGTCCGCGGCCGAGCACGGGATGAATGCCTCGACCTTCACCGCGCGGGTCATCGCCTCGACCGGGGCCGATGTCGCCGCGGCGCTGTCGGGGGCGGTCGGGGCGATGTCGGGGCCGCTGCACGGGGGTGCGCCCTCGCGTGTGCTCGGGATGATCGAGGAGATCGAGCGGACGGGGGATGCGGAGGCGTACGTCCGGCAGACCCTGGACCGGGGTGAGCGGCTGATGGGGTTCGGGCACCGGGTGTACCGGGCCGAGGATCCGCGGGCGCGGGTGCTGCGGCGTACGGCGCGGGAACTGGGTGCTCCGCGGTTCGAGGTCGCCGAGGCCCTGGAGAAGGCGGCGCTGGAGGAGTTGCACAACCGTCGGCCGGATCGGGTGCTGGCCACCAACGTGGAGTTCTGGGCCGCGATCATGCTGGACTTCGCCGAGGTGCCGGCGCACATGTTCACGTCGATGTTCACGTGCGCCCGCACCGCCGGGTGGTCGGCGCACATCCTGGAGCAGAAGCGGACGGGGAGGCTGGTGCGGCCCTCGGCCCGGTATGTGGGCCCCGGGCCGCGTCGGCCGGAGGACATCGAGGGGTACGGGGAGATCGCCCACTGAGGGGGAGACAGCCCCGCGCCCCTGAAAATCGGGCCCTCCGGGCCCTGGTTTTCATGCGGCCGCAAGCAGACCCGCATGGTGCCGTTCCGCGACCAGCGGATGCGCCCTCAGCTTGCCCTTGAGTTCGTTGTAGCCGTACTCGGCGTACAGGGGGTTGGCCGGGTCGGTGGTGATGCCCGGGGCCTTCGACGCGTGCGGGAACGGCAGGGGTTCGACCCTGGCGTCCAGGCGGGGGTTGTAGAAGAACGGGACGGAGAAGCGTTCCGTGGCTCCGGGCGGGCTGACCACGCGGTGGTTGGTGGCGAGGAGGTAGCCGTTGGTGGCGACTTCCAGGAGTTCGCCGAGGTTGACGACGAAGGCGCCGTCGAGGGGCGGGACTTCGTGGAAGAGGCCGTCCTCGCGCTGGACCTGGAGGCCACCGACGGTGTCCTGCAGGAGCAGGGTCAGGAAGCCGTAGTCCTTGTGGGCGCCCACGCCCTGGTCGGTGCCGTCGCCCGCGCTGCCGGGGTAGCGGACGAGCTTGAGGTGCGGGTGGGCACGGTCGCCGAAGATCGGGTCGTAGAAACCGGCGGGGGCGCCGATGGCGGCGAGGAGTTCGTGCAGGAGGCGGTCCGCGACCGAGCTGAGCCTGTCGATCCAGGCCAGGACCGCGGTGCGCAGCTCGGGGAGGGCGGTGGGCCACTGGTTGGGGCCCTGGAGCCACCAGTACGGGGGTTCGCCGGGGGCGGGGACGCGGACGGGGCGTTCGGCGCCTATGTCGAGCTGGTCGCGCCAGTCGCGGGCGCCGGCGGTGCGTTCGTCGCCGGTGCGGGTGTAGCCGCGGAAGTGCGGGGAGTTCACGTTGTCCAGGGCGAGCCGGTCGGCCTCGGGGAGGGCGAAGAAGGCGCGCATGGCGGTGAGCAGCGCGTCGGTCTCGGCCCGGGTCACGCCGTGTCCGACGAGCTGGAAGAAGCCCACGTCGTGGGCGGCGCTGTGCAGCTGGGCGTGGAGCAGGGCGCGGGCCTGGGGGCCGCGGCCGGCGGCCGACAGGTCGATGATGGGGAGCTGGTCGTACGACGGGGTCGTCGTGGAGTACGTCGAAGCGGTGTGCGTCGTCATGGGTGCGTCCACGGGGTGTGTGGGCCATGGGCAGGCCGCCGCGGGTGTGGGCGGCGTCGCCCCGGATGCCGTAAGAAGATGCCGTAAGAAGGCGGGAGAAAAGAGGCTGAATCAGGCCGAAGGCCGACAGCCCATGCTCGTGACGCGCACGTAGTCCACGTGGCGGCGGCGGACGAGCATCGGAAGCATGGGGCAAGGGTACTGCTCCGTGCCGGATACGGGTGTGGCCCGTTTCACTCTCCGTCGGCTCAGCCGAGGGCCTGTTCGAGCAGGTCGGCCCACTGGGCGACGACGCGGGCGCGGCGGGCGGTGTCGTCGGTGAGGAGGTTGGCGAGGCCGAGGCCGCGGGCCATGTCGAGGAGGCCCTGGACGGTTTCGCGGACTCCGGGGCGGGTCTCGTCGGCGCCGAGGAGGTCGACGGCGATGCGGTGGGTCTCGCGGCCGACGCGGGCCTCCAGTTCGGTCACCCGGGTGCGCAGCTGGTCCTCGTTGGAGGCGGCGACCCACAGGTGCAGGGCGGCGCGGAAGAGGGGGCCGGTGTAGAGGTCGACGAGGGCGGCGACGACGGCGCGGCGGTCGGCGGGGCCGGCCGGGAAGAGCTCCCGGAGGGCGGTGGAGCGCTCTTCGGCGACGTATTCGACGGCGGCCGTGAACAGGTCCTCGCGGGTGGGGAAATGGTGCTGGGCGGCGCCGCGGGAGACTCCGGCGCGTTCGGCGACGACGGCGACGGTGGAGCCTGCCCAGCCGTGTTCGGCCAGGCAGGCCACGGCGGCCTCGAGGAGCCGCTGCCGGGTGGCCCGGCTGCGGTCCTGCTTGGGGGCGCGGTCGCGCTCCCTGGGCAGGCCGTCGCGTTGCGCCGTCGTGCTCATCCGGTCACACCACCCATGCCGCGTCCCGTCTTTCCAGGAAGGCCGTCATCCCCTCCCGGGCCTGGGCGGAGGAGAACAGCCGGGCCGAGAGCGCGGTCAGATCCGCCGCGTCCCGGTCGAATGTTTCCAGCACCCTAGCCGTGAGCAGCTGTTTCGTCTCGGCCAGGCCCTGGGGTGAGGAGCGGCGCAGACCGTCGAGGATGGGGGCGAGGGCCTCGTCCACGTCGTCGCCGGTGACGGTGAGGAGTCCGACGTGCACGGCCTCGCGGGCGTCGAAGCGTTCTCCGGTGAGGAAGTATCGGGCGAGGGCGCGGGGGTCGGCGCGCGGGACCACGGGGAGGGAGATCACCGCGGGGGCGACGCCGATGCGGACCTCGGTGAAGGCGAAGGTGGCCTCGGCGGAGGCGGCGGCGATGTCGCAGGCGGCGAGGAGGCCGAGGCCGCCCGCGCGGACGTGGCCGGTGACCCGGGCGACGACGGGTTTGCGCAGTTCGAGGATCTGCCGGAGCAGGCCGGTGAGCGCGTCCGGGTGCGGCGGGTCGCGCAGGTCGGCGCCGGCGCAGAAGGTGGAGCCGGTGTGGGTGAGGACGACGGCGCGGACGTCCGGGTCCTTGCCGCAGTCGGTGAGGGCGTCGGCGAGGTCGGAGACGAGGGCCGCCGAGAGGGCGTTGCGGGTGTCGGTGGCGTCGAGGCTGAGGGTCTCGACGGCACGCGCGCGTGTGCGGCTGATCATTGTCACGGCAGCTCCCTCAGTTCCCGGCGCAGGATCTTGCCGGAGGCGGCGCGGGGGACGGTGTCGATGAAGGTGATCCGGCGGACCCGTTTGTAGGGTGCCACCCGTTCGGCGACGTACAACATGATCTCGTGTTCCGTCAGCTCCTCGGCGGCGTCGGGCCGGCGGACGACGAAGGCGTGCGGGACTTCGTTGCCGTCGTCGTAGGAGCCGATGACGGCGGCGTCGGTTATGCCGGGGTGGGCGAGCAGCAGGGCCTCCAGTTCGGCGGGGGCCACCTGGAAGCCCTTGTACTTGATGAGTTCCTTCACCCGGTCCACGACGAACAGCCAGCCGTCCTCGTCGACGTGTCCGACGTCCCCGGTGTGCAGCCAGCCGTCGGTGTCGATCAGCGCGGCGGTGGCGTCGGGGCGGCCGAGGTAGCCCTTCATCACCTGGGGGCCGCGGATCAGGATCTCGCCGCGCTCGCCGGTGCCGAGGTCCTTGTCGGGGTCGTCCAGGGAGACGATGCGCATCTCGGTGCCGGCGATGAGCCTGCCGACGGTGCCGGCGGGGGCGTCGTGGAGCCGGTCGAGGGGGACGACGTGGGTGCCGGGGGACAGTTCGGTCATGCCGTAGGCCTGGCCGATCGGGGGCAGGCCGAGCCGCTGTGAGCAGGCGCGGGCGAGTGCGGCGTCCAGCGGGGCGGCGGCGCTGATGACGTACTTCAGGGAGGAGAGGTCGTAGCGGGCGACGGCCGGGTGCTTGGCGAGGGCGAGGACGATGGGCGGGGCGACGTACAGGCCGGTGATGCGGTGGGTCTCGATGGCCGCGAGGAAGGTCTCCAGGTCGAAGCGGGGCAGGACGACGACCGTGGCGCCCTTGCGCAGGGGCGCGTTCATCAGGGCGGTGAGCCCGTAGATGTGGAAGAAGGGCAGGACGGCCAGGATGCGGTCGCCGGGGGCGGTCGGTACGGCGGGCTCCAGCTGGGCGAGGTTGGTGGCGATCTGCCGGTGGGTGAGCATCACGCCTTTCGGCACGCCGGTGGTGCCGGAGGAGTACGGCAGCGCGGCGATGTCCTCGGCCGGGTCGAAGGCGAGCTGCGGCTCGGGGGCGGCGGTGGCCTGCATGTCGATCAGGGAGCGGTGCCCGGACGCGCTGTCGCACACGAAGATCTCCCGTACGCCGCCCGCGAGTTCGGCGGCGCGGCGCGCGGTCCCCAGCAGCGGTGAGACGGTGACGATCCAGCGCGCGCCGCTGTCGCCGAGCTGTTTGGCGAACTCCTCGGGCGTGGCGAGCGGGTGCACGGCGGTGACGGAGGCACCCGCGCGCGTGGCGGCGTAGAAGGCGGTCGGGAAGGCGATGGTGTTGGGGCTGTGCAGGGCGAGGACGTCGCCCTTGCGGACGCCCGCGTCGGCGAGACCGGCGGCGACGCGCCGGTGGAACCGGTCCACCTGCTGGTACGTGAGCGTGGTGCCGTCCGTGCCGTCGATCAGGGCGGGGCGCTCGCCGAACTCGGCGGCGCGGCCCAGGACGGCCTCGTGGATGGGGAGTGCTACGGGCGGAACGTCTGCGTACTCGCTGCGGAACACGGTTCCTCCAGGCGGATGCGGCGGCCTAGTACGACTTGGGCAGACCGAGGCTCTGATGGGAGACGTAGTTGAGAATCATCTCCCGGCTCACCGGAGCAATACGAGCCACGCGTGCGGCCGTTATCAGCGAGGCGAGCCCGAACTCGCGGGTGAGCCCGTTGCCGCCGAGGGTGTGCACGGCCTGGTCGACGGCCTTCACGCAGGCCTCACCGGCGGCGTACTTGGCCATGTTGGCGGCCTCGCCCGCGCCGATGTCGTCACCGGCGTCGTAGAAGTGGGCCGCCTTCTGCATCATCAGCCGGGCCAGTTCCAGGTCGATGTGCGCCTGTGCCAGGGGGTGGGCGATGGCCTGGTGGGCGCCGATCGGGGACTTCCAGACGGTACGGTCGCGGGCGTACTCGATGGCCTTGGACAGGGCGTACCGGCCCATCCCGATGGCGAACGCGGCGGTCATGATCCGCTCGGGGTTCAGCCCGGCGAACAGTTGCAGCAGACCGGCGTCCTCGTCGCCGACGAGCGCGTCGGCGGGCAGCCGTACGTCGTCCAGGACCAGCTCGAACTGTTTCTCGGCGGCGGCCAGTTCCATGTCGATCGGCCGCTTCTGGAAGCCCTCTGCGTCCGTCGGGACGATGAACAGGCAGGGCTTGAGGCGTCCGGTGCGGGCGTCCTCGGTACGGCCGACGATCAGGACGGCGTCGGCCATGTCGACACCGGAGATGAAGACCTTGCGGCCGGTGAGGAGCCAGTCGGCGCCGTCGCGGCGGGCGGTGGTGGTGATGCGGTGGCTGTTGGAGCCGGCGTCGGGTTCGGTGATGCCGAAGGCCATGAGGCGGGTGCCGTCGGCGATGCCGGGGAGCCAGGTCTGCTTCTGAGCCTCTGTACCGAAGCGGGAGATGACCGTTCCGCAGATGGCCGGGGACACGACGAGCATGAGCAGGGGTGAGCCTGCGGCACCCAGTTCCTCGAGCACTATGGAGAGTTCGGTGATGCCGCCGCCTCCGCCGCCGTATCCCTCCGGCAGGTTGACGCCGAGGTAGCCGAGTTTTCCGGCCTCGGACCAGAGTTCGGTGGGGGGCTTTCCGGCGGCGACCGTCTGCACGAGGTAGTCGCGTCCGTAGCGTTTGCCGAGGGCGGCCACCGCCGAGCGGAGGGCTTTGTGCTCTTCGGTTTCGATGACGGGAGACATGAGGCTCCTAAGAAGAGGTTTCCTGCACTACGGCGAGCAACATTCCTGGTTCCACCTGCTGGCCGGTCCTGGCATGCAGCGCGGTCAGCGTTCCGGTGACCGGCGCCGAGATCCGGTGCTGCATCTTCATCGCCTCCAGCCATATGAGGCCCTGACCGGCCTGAACCGCTGCCCCCTCCGCCAGGCCCTCGGCGACGCGGACGACCGTGCCCGGCATCGGCGCGAGCAGGGAACCGGGGGCGAGCTGGGCGGCGGGGTCGGGGAAGCGGGGCAGGGCGGTGAGGCGGGTGGAGTCGACGTGCACCTCGTCGCCGTACGCCGCCACCGTGAACCGGCGCTCCACGCCGTCCACCTCGAGTACGACCAGACGCGCGTCGGCGTGCACGACCCGCACCCCGTCGGCGGCCAGGCCCTGTCGGGTGTGCCGGTAGCGGACCTCGTGCTCCTCCCCCGCCACCGCGTACCGCTTCACCTGCGGCTGCGAGGGCAGGTTGCGCCAGCCGCCGAAGCGGGAGCGGCCGTGGGCGTCGGCGAGGGCGGCGGCGAGCACAACCAGAGGTGGTCGCGTAGCGACTCGCTTGAGGGTGGTGGTGGGAGACGGGCGGGCGTACGGGTCGGGGGCGGGCTCGGTCAGTGCGGGGAGGTGGCGGTCGTAGAAGCCGGTGTCCATGCGCCCGCTGGTGAACTCCTCGTGGCGCAGGGAGCGGACCAGCAGGTCGCGGTTGGTGACCGGGCCGTGGATCTCCGCGCCCTCCAGTGCTCCGGCGAGCCTGCGGATCGCCTCCGCGCGGGTGGGCGCGTGCGCGACGGCCTTGGCGAGCATCGGGTCGTAGTGGACGCCGATGGAGTCGCCGTCGGTGTAGCCGGTGTCCAGGCGGACGCCGACCGGTACGGCGAGGTGGTGCAGGGTGCCGGTCTGCGGGGCCCAGTCGTGGGCGGGGTCCTCGGCGTACAGGCGGGCCTCGATCGCGTGGCCACGCGCGCGTGGCGGGTCCTTTTCGAGGGCGTGGCCCTCCGCGACGCGGATCTGTTCCGCGACCAGGTCGATGCCGAACACCTCCTCGGTGACGGGGTGTTCGACCTGGAGACGGGTGTTCATCTCCAGGAAGTGCGCGCGGCCGCCGGCGACCAGGAACTCGACGGTGCCGGCGCCCTCGTAGGCGACAGCGCACACGGCCTGTACGGCCAGCGCGTACAGGTCCTGCGTGAGCTGCTCGGTGAGGCCGGGCGCCGGGGCCTCCTCGATGACCTTCTGGTGGCGGCGCTGGAGGGAGCAGTCGCGGGTGCCGAGGGTCCAGACGGTGCCGTGGCTGTCGGCGAGGATCTGCACCTCGACGTGGCGGCCGTGCTCCAGGTAGGGCTCGATGAAGACCTCGCCGTCGCCGAAGGCGCTCGCCGCCTCGGCGCGTGCGGCCTGCAGTGCGGCGCTCAGCTCCTCCAGGCGGCGCACGATCCGCATTCCCCGCCCCCCGCCGCCGGCGGCCGCCTTCACCAGCACCGGCAGGTCGGCCTCCGTGATCTGCGCCGCGTCGAGGGGCGCGAGACCCATCAGCTCCTTCGCGCGGGTCTTGGACGCCATCGCCTCGATGGCCTCCGGCGGCGGGCCGATCCAGGTCAGGCCGGCATCGAGGACGGCGCGGGCGAAGTCGGGGTTCTCGGAGAGGAAGCCGTAGCCGGGGTGCACCGCGTCCGCGCCGGCGGCCAGGGCCGCCTTCACGATCAGGTCGCCGCGCAGATACGTCTCGGCGGGCGCCGCGCCCGGCAGCCGTACCGCCGTGTCGGCCACGCGCGTGTGGAGCGCGTTGTCGTCGGCGTCCGAGTGCACGGCGACCGTCCGGATTCCCAACTCACGGCAGGTGCGGAAGATCCGGCAGGCGATCTCGCCCCGGTTGGCGACGAGCAGTGTCGTGATCACGTGATGCCTCACATCCGGAAGACGCCGAAGCCGCCGCGCGCGCCCTCGTAGGGCGCGGTGTGGAGGGCGGACAGGCACAGGCCGAGGACGGTACGAGTGTCGCGCGGGTCGATGACGCCGTCGTCGTACAGCCGCCCGGACAGGAACATCGGCAGCGACTCGGACTCGATCTGCTGCTCCACCATGGCGCGCAGCGCGGCGTCCGCGTCCTCGTCGTACGGCTGTCCCTTCGCCGCCGCCGACTGCCGGGCGACGATCGACAGCACGCCGGCGAGCTGCTGCGGACCCATGACGGCGGACTTGGCGCTCGGCCAGGCGAACAGGAACCGGGGGTCGTAGGCGCGCCCGCACATCCCGTAGTGCCCGGCGCCGTACGACGCCCCCATGAGCACGGACAGGTGCGGGACCCTGCTGTTGCTGACCGCGTTGATCATCATCGAGCCGTGCTTGATGATCCCGCCCTGCTCGTACTCCTTGCCGACCATGTAGCCGGTGGTGTTGTGCAGGAAGAGCAGCGGGATGTCGCGCTGGTTGGCGAGCTGGATGAACTGGGCGGCCTTCTGCGACTCCGCGCTGAACAACACCCCCTGCGCGTTGGCCAGGATGCCGACCGGGTAGCCGTGCAGGGCCGCCCAGCCGGTCACCAGACTGGTCCCGTACAGCGGCTTGAACTCGTCGAAGTCGGAGGCGTCGACGATCCGGGCGATGACCTCGCGCGGGTCGAAGGGGATCTTCAGATCGCCGGGGACGATGCCCAGCAGTTCCTCCGGGTCGTACGTGGGCGGCTCGGCGGGGCCGGGATCCGGGTACGCCTTGCGGTGGCCCAGCCGGGCCACCACGCGGCGGGCCTGGCGCAGGGCATCCGGCTCGTCGACGGCGAAGTAGTCGGCGAGGCCCGACACGCGCGCGTGCATCTCGGCGCCGCCCAGGGACTCGTCGTCGCTCTCCTCGCCGGTAGCCATCTTCACCAGCGGGGGTCCGCCGAGGAAGACCTTCGCCCGCTCCTTGACCATGATCACGTGGTCGGACATGCCGGGGATGTAGGCGCCGCCGGCGGTGGAGTTGCCGAAGACGACCGCGATGGTCGGGATCCCGGCGGCGGAGAGGCGGGTGAGGTCGCGGAAGATGGCGCCGCCCGGGATGAAGATCTCCTTCTGGGACGGCAGATCGGCCCCTCCCGACTCCACCAGGCTGATGCAGGGCAGCCGGTTGACGAGCGCGATGTCATTCGCCCGCAGCGCCTTCTTCAGGCTCCACGGGTTGCTCGCGCCGCCGCGCACGGTCGGGTCGTTGGCGGTGATCAGGCACTCCACGCCCTCGACCACGCCGATGCCGGTGACGAGCGAGGCGCCGACCGTGTAGTCACTCCCCCAGGCGGCCAGCGGGGACAGCTCCAGGAAGGGCGTGTCGGGGTCGAGGAGCAACTCGATCCGCTCCCGCGCCAGCAACTTGCCGCGTTCACGGTGCCTTTGGACGTACTTCTCACCGCCGCCCGCGAGCGCCTTGGCGTGCTCGGCGTCCAGCTCGGCGAGCTTGGCGAGCATGGCCTCGCGGTGCGCGCGGTAGTCGGAACCAGCGGTGTCGAGGCTGGAGTTGATGACCGTCACAGCAGGGCCTCCGGGATGTCCAGGTGGCGGGAGCGCAGCCATTCACCGAGGGCCTTGGCCTGCGGGTCGAACCGGGCCTGCGCGGCGACGCCCGCGCCGAGGATGCCCTCGACGACGAAGTTGACCGCGCGGAGGTTCGGCAGCAGATGCCGGGTGACGGGCAGGTCCCGGCTCTCGGGGATCAGCTGCCGGAACCTTTCGGCGGTCAGCTCGTGCGCGAGCCACCGCCAGGCGTCGTCACTGCGGGCCCACACGCCGACGTTGGCGTTCCCGCCCTTGTCTCCGCTGCGGGCCCCGGCGACCAGGCCGAGGGGTGCGCGGCGGGTCGGCCCGGGCGGAAGGGGGCCGGGGAGCGGCGGGGCCGGTAGGTCGTCCAGGGGCTGAGTGTCCTGGGGGACCGGCACGGGGATACGGCGTCCGTCGTGGAGGACGGCCCTGTGGTCGACGGCACCATGGGGGACGTACACATCCTCGAAGACCCCATAAGGCGAGCCCTTCCCCGGTGGGGAGAGCACATGGAAGCCCGGGTAGCTGGCCAGTGCCAGCTCCACGGCGGCCCCGCTCAGCGCCCGTCCGACGACCCGCTCGTCCGGGTCCCGGACGACGAGCCGCAGCAGGGCGCTCGCGGTCTCCTCGGTCTCGGCGTCGGCCCGGTCGGTACGCACGAGTTCCCAGCGGACCTCGGCGGGCGGCGACTTGGCGAGCGCGTCGGAGAGCTGCGCCCGCACCAGCTCGGCCTTGGCCTCGATGTCGAGTCCGGTGAGGACGAAGACGACCTCGTTGCGGAAACCGCCGAGCCGGTTGAGCCCGACTTTCAGGGCCGGCGGTGGTGCCTCGCCGCGCACGCCCTCGATCCGCACCCGGTCCGGCCCGTCCTGGCTCAGCCGTACGGTGTCCAGCCGGGCGGTGACATCGGGCCCGGCGTACCGGCCGCCACCGGTCTCGTACAGCAGCTGCGCGGTGACCGTGCCGACGTCGACCAGGCCGCCGGTGCCGGGGTGCTTGGTGATGACGCTGCTGCCGTCGGCGTGGATCTCGGCGAGCGGGAAGCCGGGCCGGCGTATGTCCCCCTCCCGGAAGAACGCGTAGTTCCCGCCGGTGGCCTGCGTCCCGCACTCCAGCACGTGTCCGGCGACGACGGCGCCCGCGAGCCGGTCGTGGTCCGTCGGGCCCCAGCCGAAGTGGGCGGCGGCGGGCCCGGTGACAAGTGCCGCGTCGGTCACCCGCCCGGTGACGACGACGTCCGCGCCGGCCCGCAGACACTCGGCGATGCCGAAGCCGCCGAGGTAGGCGTGGGCGGCGAGGGCGCCGGGGTGGGAGGCGGTGAGGTCGTCGCCCTCGACGTGCGCGACACGGACCGGGATGCCGAGGCGACCGGCCAACTCCCGCACGGCGTCGGCGAGCCCGGCCGGATTGAGCCCGCCCGCGTTGGTGACGATCTTCACCCCGCGCTCGTGGGCGAGGCCGAGGCAGTCCTCCAGCCGGCGCGGGAAGGTGCGGGCGTAACCGGCGCCGGGGTCCTTCAGCCGGTCGCGGGCCAGGATCAGCATGGTGAGCTCGGCGAGGTAGTCGCCGGTGAGGACGTCGACCTCGCCGCCGGTGAGCATCTCGCGCAGGGCGCCCGCGCGGTCGCCGTAGAAGCCGGAGAAGTTGCCGATGCGCAGGCTGGTCACGCCGGGTCCTCCTTCGGCGGGCGGCCGCCGCCGGGCGGGCCCGCGAAGGCCTGGGCGATGTCCAGCCAGCGGTCGGCGTCCGGGCCGACGGCGGTCAGGGCGAGGTCGGCGCGGTGGGCGCGCTGGGTGACGAGGAGGCAGAAGTCGAGGGCGGGGCCGGTGACGCGCTGCGGGGCGGTCTCGGGGCCGTATGCCCACACCTCGCCCGTGGGTGAGGTGAGTTCGACGCGGAACTCCTCGGCGGGAGGGGTGAGCTGGTGGACGGTGTGGGCGAAGTCGCGGGTGCGGACCCCGAGCCGGGCCACATGCCTGAGCCGGTCGGTGGGGGTTCGGACCACACCCAGGGCGTCGGCGATGTCCAGGCTGTGCGCCCAGGTCTCCATGAGTCGGGCGGTGGCCATGGAGGCGGCCGACATGGGCGGGCCGTACCAGGGGAAACGGGCGCCGGGCGGCGAGTCGCGCAGGGCCCGGTCGAGGGCGGTGCGCCCCTCGCGCCAGGTCGACAGCAGCTCGGCGGGCGCGAGCCGGGCGCCCTCCTCAGCGCCCTCGTCCACGAAGGAGCCGGGGGCGGCGAGCGCCTTTTCGACCAGTACGTGGAAGGCGTCCGCGTCGGTGACGGCGAGCAGCGCCGAGCGGTCGGTCCAGGCGAGGTGGGCGATCTGGTGGGCGACGGTCCAGCCGGGCGCGGGGGTGGGCAGCGCCCACTGCTCGGGACTCAACTCGGTCACGAGCAGGTCGAGTTCGTCGCTCTCGGCACGCAGGTCGTCGATGACGGGCGTCGGGTCGGCCATGGGGGGAGCATGGCAGCGGCCACAGAAACAATCAAGCGTGCTTGCATGAATTTGGGCGGATGGTTTCCGGAGGGGTCGGGGGCCGCCCCCTCACACCGCTTCCACCGGCGGATACACCGGCTCCCAGCGCGCCGCGCGCACCGCCGCCTCGATGCCGTCGTCGTCCAGGTCGGCCCGGGCGACGCCGTCCGCCCTCGCCGCGCGGACCACGGCCACGGCGACCGCCTCCGACGTGCCGCGCAGATCGCGGATGGGCGGGAGGACCGGCGCGTTCAGCCGGGCGGCGTCCGGGTCGGCGCCGGTCCGGCGGGCGACCGCGTCCGCCGCCGCGCGGAGCATGCGGTCGGTGACCCGGGAGGCGCGGGCGACGATCACGCCGAGGCCGAGACCGGGGAACACCAGGGCGTTGTTGGCCTGGCCGATCTCGTACGTCGTCCCGTCCCGCTCGACCGGCGCGAACGGGCTGCCCGTGGCCACCAGCGCCTTCCCGTCCGTCCAGTCGAGCAGGTCGGCGGGGGTGGCCTCGGCGAGGTCGGTGGGGTTGGACATGGGCAGGATGATGGGGCGTTCGGTGTGCCGGGCCATCTCGCGGACGAGCGCCTCGGTGAAGGCACCGCTCTGTCCGGAGGTGCCGATGAGGATGGTCGGCCGGACCCGCCGGACCACCTCGTCGAGGGGGATGCCGGGCAGGCTGTCGTCGCGCCGCCAGCCGTCGGCCTCGTCGGCCGGGCGGGCGTAGGGCTGCTGGAAGTCGCGCAGCTTGTCGCCTTGGTCGGCGGTGAGCAGCCCGTACCGGTCGACGCACCAGAAACGGGCGGTGGCCTCGGCCGGGGACAGCCCCTCGGCGATCAGGGCGTCGCGCAGCTGGTCGGCGACCCCGATACCGGCGGTGCCCGCGCCGAAGACGACGATCCGGTGCCGCGGCAGGGGCACACCGACGGCACGTACGCCGGACACGACGGCGGCGAGGTTGACGGCACCCGTGCCCTGGATGTCGTCGTTGAAGGTGCACACCTGATCGCGGTAGCGGTCGAGGATGCGACGGGCGTTGGCGGTGCCGAAGTCCTCCCAGTGCAGCAGGGCGTTCGGGAAGAGCTTGGTGGCGGTGGTGACGTAGGCGTCGATGAAGGCGTCGTACGTCTCACGGTCGGCGCGGGGGTGCCGGTTGCCGAGGTAGAGGGGGTTGTCGAGGAGTTCCTCGCGGTTGGTGCCGACGTCGAGCATGACCGGCAGGGTGCGGCGCGGGTCGATGCCGGCGGCGGCGGTGTAGACGGCGAGTTTGCCCACGGCGATGTCGATGCCGCCGACGCCCCAGTCGCCGATGCCGAGGATGCCCTCGCCGTCGGTGGCCACGATCAGGTCGACGTCGTCGGCGCCGCGGCCGCTCGCGCGCAGGGAGCGCTCGATGTCGCCGGGGGCGTCCACGGAGAGGTAGATGCCGCGCGGGCGGCGGTACTCGTTGCTGTAGCGGCGGATGGCCGTGCCCACGGTCGGCGTGTAGACGATGGGCAGCATCTCTTCGAGGTGGTCGCCGACGAGACGGTAGAACAGCGTCTCGTTACGGTCGTGCAGGGCGGTGAGATTGACGTTCTTCGCCAGGTCGGTGGGCTGTTCCCGGTACTGGGCGTAGGCGCGTTCGACCTGTTCGTCCTGGGTGAGCACATGGGGCGGTACCAGTCCGACGAGATCCAGGGCCCGCCGCTCGGCCTCGGTGAACGCCGTACCGCGGTTGATCCGGGGGTCGGCGAGTACGGCACGGCCACGGGCGGTGATCTTCAGCGGGCGGGGGCTGGTGTCGCTGTTGCCGGTCACACCGTCCACTTTTGCACAAACCCCACTCCGGTGCGCGCATGGACGACTACTCCTCGTCACCGGACGACCGGGAGCCGGATGACGCCGGGAAGGCCCGTCAGGCCTCCGGGGCCGGTGCCACCTTGACCTTGCCCTGGCCCACCTGGGTGCGGACCGCGCCGATGCTCGCCGCGATGACCAGGGCGATCGCGGCGGCCTCCGTCAGGGACAGGGACTGGCCGAGGATCAGGAAGCCGGCCGTCGCGGCGATCGCCGGTTCGAGGCTCATCAGGATCGCGAAGGTGGAGGCGGGCAGGCGGCGCAGGGCCAGGAGTTCGAGGGTGTAGGGCAGGACGGAGGAGAGCAGGGCGACCGCCGAGCCGAGGGCCAGGATGGTGGGGTTCAGCAGGCGGGTGCCTGCCGAGGCGATGCCGATCGGGAGGAAGAGGAGGGCCGCCACCGCCATGGCCAGGGCGAGGCCGTCCGCCTGGGGGAAGCGGCGGCCCGTGCGGGCGCTGAAGAGTATGTAGACCGCCCACATGGCCCCGGCGCCCAGGGCGAAGGCGACACCTATGGGGTCGAGGTCGCTGAAGCCTCCGCCGCCCAGCAGGAAGACGCCGAGCAGGGCCAGGCCCGCCCACAGCGCGTTGACCGCGCGGCGGGAGGCCAGGACCGAGAGGGTCAGGGGGCCGAGGACCTCCAGGGTGACCGCCGGGCCCAGCGGGATACGGGCGACCGCCTCGTAGAAGAGGCCGTTCATCGCGCCCATGGCGATGCCGAACGCGATCACCGTGCCCCAGTCGGTGCGGGAGTGACCGCGCAGCCGGGGGCGGCAGACGAGGAGGAGGACCACGGCCGCCGCGAGGAGGCGGAGGGTGACGACGCCCGGCGCGCCGGCCCTCGGGATCAGGGTCACCGCCAGGGCGCCGCCGAACTGGACCGAGATGGCGCCGGCCAGCACCAGGCCCACCGGGCCGAGCGAACCGAGACGGCGCTGCCTTCCGGTGGGAGTGACCGGTGTCGGCGCTGCGGTGCTGGGGGTGACGGTCACGGGCGGTCCTGTGCTTGATCGGGTTCGTTCATCTGGATGCACCAATGAGTCCAGGGTAATGGACTTTGACAGGTGCGTGAACCCTTTAAGGAACTGTCCCGGATGCTGGAAGTCAGATGCCCGGCCACGCCTCCTCGTCACGGAAGAGGGGGCGGCCGTCAGGGAGGGGAGCGGGGAGGGCGGAGGGGGTGGGGGCGGCGGTGTAGGGGGTGTAGCCGTACTGCTGCTGGTACGCCGGCGCGTGCTCGTACGCCGGCGCCGGCGTCCGCTGTTCCTCCCACAGCGGCATGCGCAGCTCGCCGGTGTCCATCACCGCGTTGTTCTGCGAGCGGTGCAGCCGGGCGTACGCCCCGCCCCGGGCGAGGAGTTCGTCATGGCGACCGGTCTCCACGATATGGCCCCGGTCGACCACCAGGATGCGGTCGGCGTCGGGTGCGAGGTTGAGGTCGTGGGTGATCATGATGGTCGTACGGCCGGCCATCAGGCGGCGCAGGGGTTTGACGACGCGGCGGGCGGCCATCGCGTCCAGACCCGTCGTCGGCTCGTCCAGGACCAGGACGGGGGCGTCGCGCAGGATGGCGCGGGCGATGGCCAGGCGCTGGAGCTGGCCGCCGGACAGGCGGGCCGAGTTGGGGTCGACCCGGGTGTCGTACCCGTCGGGCAGCCGCGAGATGAACTCGTGCGCGTCGGCCGTCCTGGCCGCCTCCTCGATGGCCTGGTCGCTGGCGCCGGGCCGGCCGCAGGCTATGTTGGCGCGCACCGTGTCGTGCAGCACCAGGGTCTCCTGGGGCAGCAGTGTGACGTACGCACGCAGATGGGCCAGGGGGAAGTCCCGGAGCGGCGTGCCGTCCAGGAGGACGTCTCCGGAGTCCGGGTCGTAGAAGCGCAGCAGGAGCTTGGAGACCGTGGACTTGCCGGCGCCGCTCGGGCCCGTGACGATCACCAGCTCGCCGGGGCTGACCGTGAAGGAGAGGTCTTCGAGGGCGGGCTTCCCGGCACCGGGGTAGTGGAAGGTCACGTCCCTGACCTCGACCGTGCCGTCCGGGCGGCCGGTGTCCGCGGGGCGCCGCGGGTCGGTGACCGAGGGGCGGACGTCCAGGATCTCGATGAGCCGCTCGGCGCCGGCCGTCGCGGCGGTGACGGTGAGGCCCAGCTGGGCGAGGCCCCGCACCGGTGGATAGAGGTAGCCGAGGAAGGCGGCGAAGGCGAGGAGCCGGCCGAGGGTCATCCGGCCGGTGGAGATCTCCCAGGCGCCGATGCCGATCACCGCGAGCACACACACCGTCTCGATGACCTGGACGAGCTGCTCGTAGGCCTCGTTCAGGCGGGTGGAGCGGACCGAGGCACGGAACCAGGCGTTCGCCTCCTCGCGCAGCCGTCGGCGTTCGGCGTCCCGGCGGTCGTAGGCCTGGGTGAGCACGATGTTGCCGAGGGACTCCTCCACCACGGAGGTGATCGCGCCGTCGGCGACCCGGCCCGCGCGGGAGACGTCCTTGATGGAACCGGAGAAGCGGCGCGCGGCCAGCCAGAACAGGGGCGCGAGGACGAAGGTGGCGGCGGCCAGGTCCCAGCGCAGCCAGAACGCGGCGGCCGCGTAGAAGAGGGCGGAGAAGGCGGCCGAGGCGGCGCCGACCAGCCCGGACACGACCAACGTCTCGATCGCCTCGACGTCGGCGGTCAGCCGGGAGAGCAGATCGCCCTGGCGGTGGCGCTGGAAGAAGTGCGGCGGCAGCTGCTGGACATGGTCGAAGACGTGCTCGCGCAGCCGCATCACGAAGCGTTCGGTCACCCAGGCGGCGAGGGAGTTGCCGGTGTAGGCGACGACGGCGCCGGCCACCGCGATGCCCAGCCACTTGCCCGCCGGGCTCCAGAACGCGGCCGGCGAGCCCTTCTGCAGGGCGTGGTCGGTGAGGTCGCTGAACAGCAGGATGGCCTCGGTCTCGGCGAGCGCGGCGAGGACCGTGCACAGCCAGACCAGCAGCAGCCACTTTCGAAGGCCCTTGGTCAGCGGCCAGAAACGACGGAATGCGGTACGGGCCGGAATGGACGGGGTGTCGTACTCGAATTCTTCACCCTCTTCATCCACAACTTCTTCCCTTCTGAATCACCGTCCCGAATAAAACAGAAAAGGGGCCGACGGTGCACCATCGACCCCTTTCAATTCACCGCTCGCTCAGCCGGTTCAGCGGTCCTGGCCGGGCAGCGGCTTGGGCAGCGGCTTCGGGCCGTGCTTCTTCCTGTGCTTCGGCGGGGGCGGGGGCGGCAGCTGCTTCTTCGGCTTCGGGGGCAGCGGGGCGAGCTTCTTCAGGCTCATTCCGACTCCTCATGTCGCGCTGTACTTGCGGGTGCTGAATTCCGCGTCCGGAACCCGGCACCGAAGAACTTACACGCCTGTCGTCTGCCCGAACGGCAAAAATGGCAAAGGGGCGCTGTGAATCCCCTTGGAAATGCTGGGTGTTGCTCTGCAAAGCTGAGAGCGCCCCCAGCGCCGGGCCATGCGGAGGTCAACCCTGCGCAGCACTCCGCCCGTCCTTCGGCCCCCATGCCGTCAGCACGTCCGTGTCCGTCGCCCGGGCGTACAGGAAGTAGTCGGCCCACTCGGCGATCTCCGGGTAGGCGCACTCCGCCGTGAGCCGGGCGACGGCCGCCGGTGTGTCGTACGGCGTCACGCGCAGGTCGGTGCCGGGGCCCAGCAGACACCAGTGGGCGCCGGAGCGGCCGTAGGGCATGCCGACGCTGCCGGGGTTGACGACCAGACGGCCGTGGGCCAGACGGACGTAGGGCATGTGGGTGTGGCCGCAGACGACGGTGCCGATGCCGGGGGCGAGGCCGGTGAAGACCTCCGCCCAGCGGGCGGGGCGGGAGTCCACCAGCACCAGCTCCTCGTCGTCGCGCGGAGTGGCATGGCAGAACAGGACGGTGCCGAGGCCGCGGACGCGCAGGGTGAGCGTCCGCGGCAGGGCGGCGAGGAAGCCGATCTGGTCCTCGCGCAGGGCCCGGGCCGCATACGGGCCGATGGGGTCGGGGATGTCCGTGCGCTCGCCGCGCCGGTACTCCACCAGCTCCCGGTCGGCGTTCCCCGCGAGCCACAACACCCTCTCGCCCTGGTCCCGCAGCAGGTCCAGCACCTCGGCCGGCTGCGGACCCGCCGTTGTGTCGCCGGTCAGGACGATCCGGTCGGCCGCCGCCACCTCCGGTTCCGCCAGGACCGCCTCCAGGGCGGGCAGCACGCCGTGGATGTCGGACAGAACCGCCACCCTGCCGTATTCCTCGGTCACTTCGAGCCCCCCGTTTCCTCAGTCACCCCGCGCCCCCGGTCTCCTGTTCCAGCGCCTCCGCCAGCACCTCCGCCAGATGGCGGCCCCGTACCCCGGCCAGCTGGTCCAGCTGGGTGCGGCAGGAGAAGCCGTCGGCCAGGATCACCGTCCGCTCGGGGGCCGCACGGACCGACGGCAGGAGCTGTTCCTCCGCGCAGGCTCTCGACACCTCGAAGTGGCCTTTCTCGAAACCGAAGTTGCCCGCGAGGCCGCAGCAGCCGCCGCTGAGCTCGCCGGTGAGACCCGCGGCCTCGCGCAGCCGGCGGTCGGGGGTGTCGCCGAGCACCGCGTGCTGGTGGCAGTGGGTCTGGCCGGCGACCGGGCGGTCCACCGCGGGCGGGGTCCAGTGCGGGGCGTGCCGCTGAAGGGCCTCGGCGAAGGTGACGACGGCGGAGGCGAGCCGGGCCGCGCGCGGGTCGTCATGGAGCAGCTCGGGCAGGTCGGTGCGCAGGGCCGCGGCACAGCTCGGTTCCAGCACGACGACCGGCGCCCCGGCCCGCAGCACCGGCTCCATCAGGTCCAGCGTGCGCCGCAGGACCGTGCGGGCGCGGTCGAGCTGGCCCGTGGAGAGATAGGTGAGGCCACAGCAGACCCGGGCCCGGCGGGCGGTGAGCAGCGCGGCGGCCGACCTGGTCAGGCCGTCGCCGATCCGGCCCTCACCGATCCTCCCCCGGCGCGGCAGCAGCGTCGGCGGCAGGGCCACCCGCAGTCCGGCGGCCTCCAGCACCCGGACGGCGGCCCGGCCGACGTCCGGTGACAGATGCTCGGTGAAGGTGTCCGGCCAGAGCACGACCAGGTCTCCCGGACCGGAGCTCCCCGGCACCGGCTCCCCGGTGCCGCCGTGGGCGGGCTTCCTGCCGCGCCACCAGCCGCTGAACGTCCGCGTCGCCAGCCGGGGAATCTCCCGCTCGGCCGCGATCCCACCCAGACGCTTGCCCACCCGGGCCAACGGCCGCACCGAGGCGAGGGCGTTGAGCAGCGGGGCCGTGCGAGTGGCGGCGACCCAGCGCAGCCACTGCGGCAGCCGGCCCATGCTGAGGTGCGCGGCGGGGCGGCGGCGGCCGGCGTAGTGGTGGTGCAGGAACTCGGCCTTGTAGGTGGCCATGTCGACGCCGACCGGGCAGTCGGAGCGGCAGCCCTTGCAGGACAGGCACAGGTCGAGGGCGTCACGGACCTCCGTCGAACGCCAGCCGTCGGTGACCAGTTCGCCGGCCAGCATCTCGTGCAGCAGCCGGGCCCGGCCGCGTGTGGAGTGCTCCTCCTCGCCGGTCGCCCGGAAGGACGGGCACATCACGGCGGGGCCGGACGCCGTGGTCGTACGGCACTTGGCGACGCCGACGCAGCGGCGGACGGCGGCGCGGAAGTCGCCTTCGTCGGCCTGGTAGCCGAAGGCCACGTCGACGGGCTTCGCCGGCAGGACGGAGAAGCGGAGGTTCTCGTCCAGCCGCGCCGGGCGGACCAGCATGCCGGGGTTGAGCAGGTCGTCGGGGTCCCAGACCGCCTTGGCCCGCTCGAAGAGCCGCACCGTCTCCGCGCCGTACATGCGCGGCAGCAGCTCCGCGCGGGCCTGGCCGTCGCCGTGCTCCCCGGACAGGGAGCCGCCGTGCCGCACCACCAGGTCGGCCAGTTCCTCGGAGAAGCGGCGGAAGCGGCCGATGCCGGCCTCGGTGAGCAGGTCGAAGTCGATACGGACGTGGATGCAGCCGTCGCCGAAGTGGCCGTACGGTGTGCCGCGCAGGCCGTGTGCCGACAACAGGGCGCGGAAGTCCCGCAGATAGGCGCCGAGCCTGGCGGGCGGCACCGCGCAGTCCTCCCAGCCGGGCCAGGCCTCACTGCCGTCGGGCATACGGGTGGCCGTGCCGCTCGCGTCCTCGCGGATGCGCCACAGGGTGCGCTGGGCGGCCGGGTCGGTCACCACCAGGGAGTCGGTCACGTCGGCCGCGCGGACCATGTCCTCGGCACGCGCGCGTGCCTCGGCCGCCGACTCCCCGCCGGTCTCCACGAACAGCCAGGCACCTCCCTTGGGCAGCCCGGCCGGCGCGCGCACCAGGTCGGCCGCCATGCCCTCGACCGTCAGCGGGCCGAACGGAAGGAGTCCGGCGGCGGCCTCGGCGGCGGCGCTCTCGTCGCCGTACGCCAGCACCGCCAGGGCACGCGCGCGTGGGGCCTGAACCAGCTGGACGACGGCCTCGGTGAGGATGCCGAGGGTGCCCTCGGAACCGCAGAAGGAGCGGGCGACATCGGCGCCCTTCTCGGGCAGCAGCGCGTCCAGCGCGTACCCGGAGATGCGGCGGGGCAGCTCCGGGAAGCCGGTGCGCAGCCGCGCCGGTTCACCCTCCGCCAGCTCGCGCAGCCCTTCCGGCGCGCCGGCCCAGCCCTGCCCGAGCCGCAGCCGGCGCCCGCGCGCGGTGATGACGGACAGCTCCCGCACGCTGTCCGCGGTCGTGCCCCAGGCGACCGAGTGCGAGCCGCAGGAGTTGTTGCCGATCATCCCGCCGAGCGTGCACCGGCTGTGTGTGGACGGGTCGGGACCGAAGCGCAGGCCGTGCGCGGCGGCGGCCTCCTGGAGGCGGTCGAGGACGAGCCCCGGTTGGACGACGGCCGTACGGGTGCCGGGGTCCAGCTCCAGCAGGCCGTTCATGTGCCGGGTGAAGTCCAGCACCACGCCGGTGCCGGTCGCCTGCCCGGCGATCGACGTGCCCCCGCCGCGCGCCACCACCGGCACCCCGCGCGCCCGGCAGACCTCCAGCGCGGCGGCCACGTCGTCGGCGTCTTGGGGGGCGACGACGCCCGCCGGGACACGCCGGTAGTTGGACGCGTCCATGGTGACCAGCGCCCGGGAGGTGGTGTCGAAACCGACCTCTCCCCGGACGGCGCCGCGCAGCTCCGCTTCGAGACCCGAGTGATCCGTCATGCGTCCAGGATGCATCCGCTCACGGACAGTCACCGAAAGTTTTCCACAGCCCCACGCATATCGTCGTACTGGTTCACAAGTCCACGCTTCGACGATCTTGTCTCATCGGACGGACATGGCTCTGTCCTGGTTCGCCCACCGCGATACGCTCCGGCTCGTGGCCGACATCCAGATTCCCGCTGACATCAAGCCCGCCGACGGACGCTTCGGCGCGGGCCCCTCCAAGGTGCGCACCGAGGCGCTGGACGCCCTCGCCGCCACCGGAAACTCCCTGCTCGGCACCTCCCACCGCCAGGCCCCCGTCAAGAACCTGGTCGGCACGGTCCGCGAAGGCATCTCCGAACTGTTCTCCCTGCCCGAGGGCTACGAGGTCGTCCTCGGCAACGGGGGGTCCACCGCGTTCTGGGACATCGCGACCCACGGCCTAATCCTCACCCGCTCCCAGCACCTCAGCTTTGGCGAGTTCTCCTCCAAGTTCGCCAAGGCCGCCCGCCTCGCCCCCTGGCTGGCCGAGCCCACCGTCATCACCACCGACCCCGGCACCCACCCCCAGGCACAGGCCGAAGCCGGCACCGACGTCTACGCCCTCACCCACAACGAGACCTCCACCGGCGTCGCCATGCCCATCACACGGGTCGAAGGCGCCGATGCCGGATCCCTCGTCCTCGTGGACGCCACCTCCGGCGCCGGCGGCCTCCCCGTCGACATCACCCAGACCGACGTCTACTACTTCGCCCCCCAGAAGTCCTTCGCCTCCGACGGCGGCCTGTGGATCGCCATCTTCTCCCCCGCCGCCATCGAACGCGCCGAACGCATCCACGCCAGCGGCCGCCACATCCCCGAGTTCTTCAGCCTGCCCACCGCGATCGACAACTCCCGCAAGAACCAGACCTACAACACCCCCGCCCTCGCCACCCTCTTCCTGCTCAACCAGCAACTGCTATGGCTCAACAGCCAGGGCGGCCTCGCCTTCTCCACCGCCCGCACCAAGGACTCCTCCACCCGCCTCTACACCTGGGCGGAAGAGTCCAAGTACGCCACCCCCTTCGTCACCGACCCCGCCAAGCGCTCCCAGGTCATCGGCACCATCGACTTCTCCGACGAGATCGACGCCGCCGCCGTCGCCAAGACCCTGCGCGCCAACGGCATCGTCGACACCGAGCCCTACCGCAAACTCGGCCGCAACCAGCTCCGCATCGCCATGTTCCCCGCCATCGACCCCGCCGACGTCGAAGCACTGACCCACTGCATCGACTACGTCATCGAGAAGCTCTGATCTCCTTCCCGTCTGCTTCTTTCATACGTCGACAAGGGGCGCCCGGTATCTGCCGGGGCGCCCCTCGGCGTACGAGGAGGCCCGGTCATCGGTTCGGACGCTCGATGGACAGATGGCCGGAGGTGCAGATGGTGAACAGGTGAGCCGCAGCCGTGGGCGTCTGCCGGGCGCCATGGGCGGGTCGGCCGGCGTCCGGCTGCTCGGGAACGCACTCGATGCCGTGCTGTGTCGTGTCGAGGGGCAGCAGGACCAGCGCGGTCGTACCACCGGTGTCGGACGGGCGCAGCTGGATGCGGATGCCGTGCCGCTGCGCCAGACGACCGGCCACGAAGAGGCCCATGCGGCGGGCGACCGACACGTCCACGGTGGGCGGCGAGGCGAGCCGCTCGTTGACCGCCGCGAGGTCCTCGGGGGACAGGCCGATACCGGTGTCGTGGATCTCGATCAGCACACACCCGTCGAACAGCGCGTGACCGACCGCCCTGACCCTGGTCTGCGGCGAGGAGAACGAGGTGGCGTTCTCCAGCAGCTCGGCGAGCAGGTGCACGAGGTCGTTGACCACGCGGCCGGCGACCTCGATCTCCGGCACGGAGGCCAGCTCGATGCGCTCGTACTCCTCCACCTCGGACGCGGCGGCGCGGAGCACGTCGACCAGCGGGACCGGGCGGGTCCAGCGGCGGCCGGGCTCCTCACCCGCGAGGACGAGGAGGTTCTCGCCGTGACGGCGCATACGCGTGGCGAGGTGGTCGAGCTTGAACAGTGCCGACAGCTGGTCCGGGTCGGCCTCGCGGGACTCCAGTTCGGAGATGAGCGACAGCTGGCGCTGGATGAGGCCCTGGGAGCGGCGCGAGAGGTTGGTGAACATCGCGTTGACGTTGGCCCGGAGAAGGGCCTGCTCGGCGGCGAGGCGGACCGCCTGGCGGTGCACGTTGTCGAAGGCCGCGGCCACCTGGCCGATCTCGTCCCGGGAGTGCACACCGACCGGCTCCACGGAGATGTCGACGTCCTGCGGGTCGAACTCCGACAGCTGCCTGACCAGCTCGGGCAACCGGACGTCGGCCATGTACTGCGCGGCCTCCTTCAACTGGCGCAGCGCGGCTGATCTCCTGAGCACCGGAGGCCGGACCTTCGTGGCCCTGAGTGCCGCTTCCTGCAGCAGCTCGTCGGCCTTGGTCTGGGCCTCTTCCAACTGGGACGCAACCTCCCGGGCGGCTGCCAGGCGTACCTGTTCGGCTTCCTGATGAACGCGTTCCAGGTCCGCCAGACGGTGCTCGGCCACGCCGGCGGCCTTGGCCAGGCGCAGCCGTTCCTCCCTCGCCTGCCGCTCCAATTCCGCCCGCTCAGCGGCCTCCTGCGCCACGGCCAGTTCGGCTTCCAGCTCCCGGCAACGCGTCCGTGCGGCGTCCCGTTCCCGCTCCGCCTCCGCGAGCGACTTCTCCAGACGAGCGACCTTGTCCCGCAGACGCGCGCACGCCTCCTCCAGCTCTTCCTTGCGCATCCGGTGCCGTTCCAGGTCCGCCCGTAACGAGCCCCGCTCCTGCTGCTCCGCCGCCTCGAGCTGACGAAGCTGTGACTCCAGTGCCCACAGCTGCCGCTTCTGCCCCTCTGCGGCCTTCCTCAGCTCCCGGATCTCCAGCTGCGCCTCCTCCTCGCGCAGAACGGCGTCCTCCAGCCGGTCGCTGGCCATCTGCTCCCGGTACCGAGCCGGGTCCTGGGCCAGCAACGCGTCTCGGTGCAGCCGGTACATCCGGCCCTGCAGCGCCGCACTGACCTCCCTGTCGTGCGCCTTGCAGGCCGACTTCATCAACCCGTCGAGAAAGTGCTTGTCCGGGATTCGTTCCCCACTCAGATAGCGCGAGACCGTGGAGACGCCGATGTGGTGATAGACCGCGAACTGCCGCTGCGACTTCCCCGAGCCCGTCAGCAGGCGGCGCAACGCCTCGGCCAGATCCCTCACTTCGGGAAGCAGCTCTCTCGACAGCGGCTTGAAGCCTTCCGCGTCACCGAAGGCCGCATCGTCGAAAGCCGCCTCCTCGCGGTCATCGTCCCCCACCACCCTCTCCTCTCCCCGGATACATCCGGGATGTATCTACAGGAAACCGGCAGGCCACATGGCCCTCACCGCCCTGTCAACGACGGCAACCGGTCTTGGTCAGTGCGCCTGGTCGATGATGGAGTCGAAGAACGCCACGGCGGCCGCGAAAGCGGACGCGCCCACCATGACCGGCTGCGCCACGCCGCCACCGCCGGAACAGGCGGTGAGCACTCCTGCTCCCGCGCCGACGAGAACACCCAGCAACAGGACCAGCGCCGAGCGCATGGTCAGCAGTGATCGATTCACTTGAGCCCCTCCTGGATACGGCGGCACTCCGTAGCGCGACGAACGAGAGCACCGGAGCCGGTGTACGGCCCTGTCAGTGTGCCGGGACGGAAGGGCGTTCCCGGCCGGGAACAGGGTGTTCCCGAGCAGGTGGGAACACATATGGAGGGGCGCCCGGTGCCGACACCGGGCGCCCCTCGCTCATGCGGCCGTCAGCCTGCCCCTCACCCCCGCCGCCGCAGCCACCGCAACCCGAACAGGGCCGCCAGCCCGACGGCGACGACGGCCGCACCGATCTTCGGCCCCCTGCCACCGATCCCGTCGCCGGCCGTGGCGGAACCGCCCTTCGCCGAAGGCGACTTGGATGCCGGAAGGCCCGGTACGTCCTTCGCCACGACCTCGCTGTCCGCCCCCTCGCTGCTGTACAGCAGCTTGGTGCCGTCGACGGAGTAGGTGACTCCCTCTCCCTGGTCCTGCAGGGGTACGTCCAGTTGGCCCTGGCGTCTGATGCGGCCGCCGTTCCAGTCGTAGGAGATCCCCCCCAAGTACCCGCGTACGGCGAGTTGCCGCCCGTCGGGGGAGAAGGCCGCGTCCGTGGCCCAGAGGTCGACGGGCGCGATCGGCCGGAAGACGTTCGTGCCGGAGGTGGACAGGGTGGCCGGGCCCTCGTACAGGTGGCCGCCGTCCTCCTTCTTGTCGATGATGTAGACCCGCCCGGTCTTCGGGTGGACGATCAGCGACTCGGCGTCACGCGGCCCGTTCGCGTACTTCACGACGTACTGCGTGGCGGTGACCGTCTGGTCCCTCAGCTCCTTCGGCTCGGGCAGCCGGTAGATCCACACGTACGGCCAGGTGCCGCCCAGGTTGTCGCCGATGTCACCCAGGTAGATCTCGTTGTGCGGGCCGATGGAGATGGCCTCGTCGTCGCGCGGGGCGCCGATGCCGCGCAGGGTGATCCGGGCGACGGTCTTCCCGGTCGCGCTGTCCACGGCGTAGATGTACGGCCCGTCGCCGCTGTCGTTGTGGGTCCAGTAGATGCCGGGGTGGAGGCGGGATGCGGCGAGCCCGCTGGACTCGGTGATCCGCGGGTCCTTGAGGGTGAAGCCGTGGTCACCGTCCCCGCCCGCGCTCCCGGCGGCGGAGGCGGGCAGTGCGCAGGCGCCGGCGAGCAGCAACCCGGCGAGGACGGCGGACGATCGACGCATGCCCCAAGACTGCCATTCGCCCCGGGGGTTCACCGGGCGGGCGGCCGACGGGGCTCGCCGGACGTGGTGGGCCTCACATCCCATCGGTGCGCACGATCGTCCATCATGAGCGGATGCTCAGGTTCATGCCCGTAGGTGACTCCATGACGATCGGGAGCGCGGGCGAACACACGTGGCGCTACCGGCTGTGGCGGCATCTGCGCGACACGCACGGCGGCCCGTTCACCTTCGTCGGCCCCCGCGAGGAGCTGTACGACAAGGCGACCGACGCCCCCACCTCCCACGCCTACGCCGACCCCGGCTTCCCCCGCCGCCACCTGGCGGGCTGGGGCGAGGGCTGGCTGCACATGGCTCCGCTGATCGGCGAGGCGGTACGGAAGCACCGGGCCGACGTGCTGCTGGTCTCCCTCGGGCTGATCGACCTGGGCTTCTACACCAACGCCGAGCAGACCGCGGAGAACGTACGGGCCTTCATCGCGGGCGCCCGGGAGGCGAGCCCGCGCGTCCGCATGGTGCTGCTGCCGGTGATCCCGAACATCCGGGCCGAGGTCGACGCGCCCTTCGCCGCACAGGTGGACCTCTTCAACGTCCTGCTGGCGAAGACGGTCGCCGACCTGGACGAGCCCCGCTCGCCGGTCCTGCTGGCCTCGCGGCCGGAGTCGTACGACATCCACGCCGACACCTATGACGGCACGCATCCCAACGCGAGCGGGGAGCACCGGATCGCGGCGGCGTTCGCGGGGGCGATGTGGGAGGCGTGGGGGGTCGGACAGGCGTACGCGGCCTGAACAGGCTGACCGAATTACGGCGTCCCCTGGTCACGGTGCGTATCGTTGGACCGCGCGGCTGCACCGGTGCGTGGGGCAGCCGGGGAGGAGCGCCACGATGACCATCCTGGAAGACAGGATCGAGATCAAGATGGCCGACGAGAACGCCACCTACCTGGACCAGTGGTTCGAGCGGTTCGAGCGCATGCCCGTCCCCGAGGGATACAAGGTCGAGATCGTCGGGGGCAACATCTTCATGACGCCACAGCGGGACATCCACTGGGAGACCATTCGCCATATCATCTGGGCACTTGAGGACCGCTTCGGAAGGCGTGCGCGGATTTTCACGGACGTCCGTATCGACTTCCCCGGCCCCAAGAACGGCTTCTGCCCCGACGTGGCCAAAATGCGCGAGGGCGCCGCGAAGGACGACGAGGGCCGCTGGCGGTACGAAGACATCGAGTTCGTCGCTGAGGTCATCTCGAAGGGCACCGCCCACAACGATTACGGCCCCAAGAAGACCGCCTACGCGGTGGCCGAGATTCCCGTGTACCTCATCGCGGACCCTTACCAGGGCCGGTGCTACGTGTACACCGAACCCAAGAAGGGCGAGTACACCTGTGAACTGCGCGTCAGTTATGGAACGGACGTTGACATGACCACCACCCCCCTCCGTCTCACCTTCAAAACCGCCGAGTTGCCTCGCGACTGACACCCGGTCCTCCCGAAAGCCCTTGCATAGAGCGCACTTCAAGCCGTTGGCTGGGGAACCATGAAGTACACGCAGCTTGGACGCACGGGCCTCAAGGTCAGCCGACTCGTCCTCGGGACGATGAACTTCGGGCCGCAGACCGACGAGGCGGACAGCCACGCCATCATGGACGCGGCACTGGACGCGGGCATCAACTTCTTCGACACCGCCAACGTGTACGGCTGGGGGGACAACAAGGGGCGCACCGAGACCATCATCGGCAACTGGTTCGCCAAGGGCGGCGAGCGCCGCGACAAGGTCGTCCTCGCCACCAAGGTCTACGGCAACATGGACCCCGACGGCGCCACCGTCTGGCCCAACCACGACAAGCTCTCCGCGCTGAACATCCGCCGGGCCGTGGATGCCAGCCTGAAGCGGCTGCAGACCGACTACATCGACCTCTACCAGTTCCACCACATCGACCGCAGCACCCCGTTCGAGGAGATCTGGCAGGCGATCGACACCCTGGTCCAGCAGGGCAAGATCCTCTACGTCGGCTCCTCCAACTTCCCCGGCTACAAGATCGCCCAGGCCAACGAGATCGCCGCCCGCCGCGGCGGCACCATCGGCCTGGTCAGCGAGCAGTGCCTGTACAACCTGGCCGAGCGCCGCGCCGAGATGGAGGTCATCCCGGCCGCGCGGGACTACGGCCTCGGGGTCATCCCGTGGTCGCCGCTGCACGGCGGTCTGCTCGGCGGGGTCATCAGGAAGGAGGTCCAGGGCGGGCGCCGCGCCACCGGCCGGGCCGCCGACACCCTCAAGGACCCGGCCGCCCGCGCCCAGATCCAGGCGTACGAGGACCTGGTCGACAAGCACGGCCTGGAGCCCGGCGAGGTGGCCCTGGCCTGGCTGCTCACCCGGCCGGGTGTGACGGGTCCCATCGTCGGCCCGCGTACGGCGGAACAGCTGGCGTCGGCGATCAGGGCTTGCGAGCTGAAGCTGAGCGAGGAGCTGCTGGCCGGCCTGGACGAGGTCTTCCCGGGGCCGGGCCCGTCCCCGGAGGCCTTCGCCTGGTAGTACCCCGAAGGGGCGGCGGGGCCGCAGGCGACATGCGGTTCCGCCGCGCGGGCGCGACCGGCCACGGACGGCCCGCAGCCGGCCAGTACCTACCTGACGGCCGCCGCCAAGGCCACCACCACGAACATCAGAACGAGCGCACCGGCCATGATCCGGTTCCGGGTCTTCGGGTCCACGCCATCGAGCCTAACCGGACGCGCCCAGTGCCCAGCGGGCGACCGCCTCATAGCGCGGCTGCTCCCCCACCACCCCCGACCGCGGCAGATTGCTCCGCACCAGCACCAGCTCGTTCACCGTCCAGGTCCGGCTGGTGAACTCGCGGAGCAGATCGACGTACGGCCGTACGTCCACCGAGTCCCGGCTCCGCGCCACCGTCAGGTGGGCCTTGTACCGCCGGTGCTCCCCCATCGGCAGGCCCGCCTTCCGCGCCGCCGACTCCGCCCGGTCGGCCAGCAGCCGCATCGCCTCCACCTCGCCGTAGGCGCCGGTCCACAGGGCCTTGCCGTGCCCGAACTGGCCGCCGCCGTAGAGGGCCAGGTCGAAGGGCGCCGTACGGGCGGCCGCGCGGGCCAGGCGGTCCGACAGGTCCGGCACGAGGTCCTCGGCGACCTCGCCGTAGAAGGCGAGGGTGAAGTGCCAGCCCGGCCGGTTGGTCCAGCGCAGCCGCTCCGCGCCGGGCAGCCTCTTCAACTTGGCGACTTCGACGGCGAGTTCGTGGACGACAGGCTCCGGAGGGAGCACCGCGGCGAAGAGTCTCATGCCTTCACCTTCGCAGACGGCGCCGGGCATGATGGGGCAATGACGATCACCATCCGCGAAGGCGGCCGAGACGACATCCCCGTGATACTCGCCATGCTCGACAGCAGTGTGGAGTGGCTGGTCTCACAGGGCCGCACCGGTCAGTGGGGAAGCAAGCCGCTGTCGGAGAACCCGAGGGTGGCGGAATCGGTCGCCGGGTACATGGACAAGGGCAGCACCTACATCGCCGAGGTCGACGGCGTACCGGCCGCCACGCTCACCCTCAGCGACGCGCCCGGTGACTATCTGTCCCATCTTCCGCCGCCCGGCGAGCCCGAGCGGTACATCCACTGGCTCGCCTCCGACCGCCGCTTCAAGGGCCACGGCGCCGGAGCGGCCCTGCTCGCCCACGCGGCCGAGGTGACCCGGCGGGCCGGGGTCTCCCTGCTGCGGGTGGACTGCTACGCGGGTGACGACCGCGGGCTGGTCGCCTTCTACGAGGCCAACGGGTTCATCCCGACGGAGACGTACACCGCGGGCGAGCAGAACGACTGGCCGGGGCAGGTGCTCGCCCGGCGGGTGTGACCGCCCGGCGAGCACCCCGGGTGAGGGCCGGCGGATCAGCGTACGGCGCGCAGGGTGCCGAGCAGCCCGTGCTGCTCGCCACCGATTCCCGCCGCGAACCAGACGCTGTCCGTGCCGCCGGACTGGGCGGTGCCCCGCTGCAGCCCCCACAGGCCCTCGATCTTGATCGGCCGCCTGTGGCGGTCCCTCAGGGTCCCCTCGAACCGGCCGGTTCTGAGGTCGAAGGCGTTGATGCGGCCGTCGCCGAAGTTGCCGACGAGCAGGTCGCCGGCGAACTTCCCGAAGCCCTTGGGAGCCGTTTCCAGGCCCCAGGGCGAGTTGAGCACCCCACGGCGGGCGAAACGCTTGAGCAGCTTGCCCTCGGTGCTGAACACGTCGATGAAGCCGTTGCCTGGGCCCGCGACGTCGTCGTGCCTCTCCGCGTTCTGCTTGGCGTAGGTGACGAAGATCCTGCCGCCGATGTCCTTCACGTCGAAGGGCGCGAAACCCTTGGGGATCCTCCGGTCCCGGAACGCTCCGGCGGGCTGCTTCACCTGCTTGAAGCGGGTGTCGAAGACGTCGACGCGCGCGTCACGGAAGTTCGCGACGAGGATGCGCGGCCGGTGCCGGCCCCCCTTCGCGGCCTTCCGCTCGCCGTCCACGAGGGTCAGGCCCTTGAAGACGGCGTCGTCCTCCTGGGCGACCTGGACGCCGGTCGTCGGGAGCACATTCGGGTTGAAGGCGAAGAGGCCGCCGTTCTCCCCGGCGAAGATGTACCGCGCCGGACCGGAACGTCCGGAGGCGGTGAAGCGGAAGTCCCGGGTGTCGTTGCGCACGATCCCGGTCGGGTCGGCGGAACCGGGGAGGTGGATGACGGGGGAGAGGAAGGTGACCGGTCGATCGTCCCGGGCGCCCGAGTACACCGTGGAGGTGCTGGTGCCGTTGTTGGAGACCCTGATCGCCCCGCCCGGCGTGCGCACCAGTCCCCAGGGGTTGACCAGGTTCTGGTCCCGCCGCTCCGCTCTGCCCGCCTGGTCGGAGACGAGGTCGCGCTCCTGGAAGCCGTGGTCGGCCCTGTGCGGTCCGGCGACGGCCCCGGGCGGCGCGGCGGCGGCGAGCGCGCCGACCGTGCCCAGGGTCAGCGCGACCGCCGTCAGCTGTCGCATGCGGGAGCGGGGTCTCGGGGTCGATGCCTGTGATGCCATGCGGATGCTCCTGTACGGGTGCCAAAGGGGCGTGTTGGGACAAGTCATCTCACGTGACGATCGTCGCGCACGCGATCGACACGAGACACGCATCCGTACGGGGACACCCCCGCATTCGCACATCCCCTATGCAGCCGTGGCCAGTTGCTCCCGCTCGCGCGGGACGAAGCGGACCCGCGGGTGGCCGTGGTGCCAGCCCACCGCCAGGCGCAGACCGCCGATGCGGGCCAGGACCAGGCCGATGCCGGCGGCGGCCGCGGCCGAGACGACGCCGCCGAGGGCGAAGCCGACCCGGGCGCCGTAGGTGTCGGTGATCCAGCCGACGACCGGCGCGCCCAGCGGCGTACCGCCCATGAACACCATCATGAACAGGGACATCACCCGCCCCCGCATGGCCGGGTCGGTGGCCATCTGGACCGCCGTGTTGGCGGTGACGTTGACCGTCAGGCCGCAGACGCCGATCGGGACCATGAGCAGCGCGAACAGCCAGTACGACGGGGCCTGCGCGGCCACCACCTCCAGCGTGCCGAAGGCCAGCGCGGCGGCGATCAGGACGCGCAGCCGGGCCGTGCCGCGCCGGGCGGCCAGCAGGGCGCCGCACAGGGAGCCGACGGCCATCAGGGTGTTGAAGAGGCTGTAGGAGCCGGCGCCGGAGTGGAAGACGCCGTCCGCGTAGGCCGACAGCCACACCGGGAAGTTGAAGCCGAAGGTGCCGATGAAGCCGACGAGGACGATCGGCCAGATCAGCTCCGGGCGCCCCGCCACGTACTGCAGGCCCTCGCGCAGCTGGCCCTTGCCGCGCGGTGTTCGCTCGACGGCGTGCAGTTCACGGGCACGCATCAGCAGCAGGCCGGTGATGGGCGCGACGAAGGACAGGCCGTTGGCGAGGAACGCCCAGCCGGTGCCCACGCCGGTGATCATCAGGCCGGCGACGGCGGGGCCGACGAGGCGGGCGGACTGGAAGTTCGCCGAGTTCAGGCTGACGGCGTTCTGCAGGTGCGCGGGGCCGACCATCTCGGAGACGAAGGACTGGCGGGCCGGGTTGTCGACGACCGTGGCGAGGCCGACGGCGAGCGCGGCGACGTAGACGTGCCAGACCTGGACGTGGCCGGTGAGCGTGAGGAAGGCGAGCGCCAGGCCCGTCACGGCCATGGAGGCCTGGGTGACCAGCAGCGTGGGGCGCCTGGGGAGGCGGTCGACCAGGACTCCGCCGTAGAGGCCGAGCAGGAGCATCGGCAGGAACTGCAGGGCCGTCGTGATGCCCACGGCGGCGGAGGAGCCGGTGAGGCTGAGGACGAGCCAGTCCTGGGCGATGCGCTGCATCCAGGTGCCGGTGTTGGAGACGACCTGGCCGATGAAGAAGAGGCGGTAGTTCCTGATCCTCAGCGAGCTGAACATCGAGCCCTTGCGGGCGTTGGGGGTAGTCGTGGCGGTCGGTGCGGGGGCGGAAGGTGCTCCGGATCCCGTACTCAAAAGGGTTCGCCTCCTCGAATGGCTTGCTTACAGGTGTGCGAGCTTCTCCAGCACGGGGGCGGCGGCGCGCAGTCTGGCCCACTCGTCCTCGTCGAGGGCCTCGGCCAGGCCGGCCAGGAACGCGTTGCGCTTGCGGCGGCTCTCCTCGAGCATCGCCTCGGCCTGCTCGGTCTGGGTGACGACCTTCTGGCGCCGGTCCTCGGGGTGCGGCTCCAGCCGGACCAGCCCCTTGGCCTCGAGCAGCGCGACGATGCGGGTCATCGACGGCGGCTGGACGTGCTCCTTGCGTGCGAGCTCGCCCGGGGTGGCCGAGCCGCAGCGGAAGAGGGTGCCGAGCACCGACATCTCGGTGGGGCTCAGCGACTCGTCGACCCGCTGGTGCTTGAGCCGACGGGACAACCGCATCACGGCGGAGCGGAGGGAGTTCACGGCGGCAGCGTCGTCGCCATGGGTGAGGTCCGGCATGTTCTTTAGAGTAACTCATTACCCTCGCTAAGGAACACCGCGACACGCCCGAATGCCCGTGATACCCGCCACTGAACCATTCGATCACTCATATGAGTGAGTCGGTTCCTGAAAGTGACGCAGGGGGTGGCCGGATGTGGCGACCCTCGTACGCATGGGGACCAGTGTGCTCAGCCTGCGCATAGACGGAGAGCTGCTCGAAAGACTCCGGCACCATGCGGCGAAAAGAGGAATGAGCGTGCAGGACTATGTGGTCCGCACGCTCATCCGGGACGACTTCGACGAGCGGTTCCAGGCCGCCGTCGAGGAGACGGAGCGGTTCTACGGCGTCACCTGACGCCGTGGCCGCACCGGGCTCAGGTCAGGCCCAGGGCCGGCATCAGGTAGTAGAAGGCGAAGACCGCCGAGACGACGTACATCGCGGCCGGGATCTCCCGGAACCGGCCGGCGGCCAGGCGCAGCACCGTGAAGGTGATGAAGCCCATGCCGATGCCGTTGGTGATCGAGTAGGTGAACGGCATCATCAGCATCGTCACGAACGCCGGGATCGCGATGGTGTAGTCGGCCCAGTCGATCTCCTTGATGGAGTTCGACAGGATCAGGAAGCCGACCGCGATCAGCGCCGGGGTCGCCGCCTGGGACGGGACCATCGTGGCGACCGGGGTGAGGAACAGGGCGACGGCGAAGAGGCCGCCGGTGACGACGTTCGCGAGGCCCGTGCGGGCGCCCTCGCCGACACCGGCCGTGGACTCCACGAACGCGGTGGTGGCCGAGGAGGAGCTGGCGCCGCCCGCCGCGACCGCGAGGCCGTCGATGAACAGGACCCGGTTGATGCCCGGCATGTAGCCCTCGGCGTCGGTCAGCTTGGCCTCGTCGCTGACGCCCATGATCGTGCCCATCGCGTCGAAGAAGCACGACAGCAGGACCGTGAAGACGAAGAGGACGCCGGTCAGCACGCCGACCTTGGAGAAGCCGCCGAACAGGCTGACGTGGCCGACCAGGCCGAAGTCGGGGCTGGCGACCGGGTTGCCCGGCCACTTCGGCACGGTCAGGCCCCAGGACGGGATGGTGGTGACCGCGTTGAGGATCACGGCGAGGACGGTCATGCCGACGATCGAGATCAGGATCGCGCCCGGCACCTTGCGGACGATCAGCGCGAAGGTCAGCAGCGCGCCCAGGATGAACACCAGCACCGGCCAGCCGTGCAGATGGCCGCCGACGCCGAGCTGGACCGGGACGGTGGTCTGGGCGGCGTCCGGCATCCGGGTGACGAAGCCGGAGTCGACCAGGCCGATCAGCATGATGAACAGGCCGATACCGATCGAGATCGCCTTGCGCAGCCCGAACGGCACGGCGTTCATCACGCGCTCGCGCAGACCCGTCGCGACCAGCAGCATGACCACGAAGCCCGCGAGGACGACCATGCCCATCGCGTCCGGCCAGGACATCCGGGGCGCCAGCTGGAGCGCGACCACCGAGTTCACACCGAGGCCGGCGGCGAGCGCGATCGGGACGTTGCCGATGACACCCATCAGCAGCGTGGTGAACGCGGCCGTCAGCGCGGTCGCCGTCACCAGCTGGCCGCTGTCCAGGTGGTGCCCGTACATGTCCTTCGCGCTGCTCAGGATGATCGGGTTCAGCACGATGATGTACGCCATCGCGAAGAAGGTGGCGAAACCACCGCGGATCTCCCGGGCGACGGAGCTGCCGCGCTCGGAGATCCTGAAGTAGCGGTCGAGGGCGCCCTGAGCGGGCGCACCGCCCGGGATTTCGGGGGTGGGGGCCTTGGCGGGTGCCGAGGTGGACATGCGGGACCTCATCACCGACGGGGTTCCCCCGAGTCCCGTTGGAGTTTCATACGAACAGAAGCGGCCAAAGACAAACGGTTTCAGTATGAACGCATAAGCGATAGATCGCTATCTCCGCGCGTAGAACGATCGGGAAGCGGTAAGGAAGCGGTCGCCTCGTAAGCTGTGCCCCATGGCCAAGTGGACCCCCAAGCACGAGGCGCCGGAGCCCCTGGAGGGCCCCGTGGTCGCCACCATCACCGGCGGCACGATCCTCTGGTTCGTCCTCTTCCTCGTCCAGCTCCCCTTCTACGGCTGGTTCGAGGACCACGGGCATCTGTGGTGGCTGTGGACCTGCCTGGCCGGGGGCGGGCTGGGACTGATCGGCATCTGGTACGTACGCAGGCGGGACGCCGCGATCAAGCGGGCGGCGGCGGTGAAGGAGACGTCGGCTCCATAGCCGCGGCCGGAAAGCGGGCGGGCGGACACATCCGCACGTACCGTCGGATGCATGACCCATATAGACGCGGGCGCGGAGCTCGACCCCGTGCATCCGGTGGCCCTACCGATGACCAGGTCGGCAGGGCTGACCGGCGCCGAAGTCGCCGAGCGCGTCACCCGCGGCGAGGTCAACGACGTACCGGTGCGCAGCAGCCGGTCGCTGGGCGAGATCGTCCGGGCGAACGTCTTCACCCGGTTCAACGCGATCATCGGCGTGCTCTGGCTGGTCATGCTGTGCGTCGCGCCGATCCAGGACAGCCTCTTCGGCTTCGTGATCCTCGCCAACACCGGCATCGGCATCGTCCAGGAGTGGCGGGCCAAGCAGACCCTCGACTCGCTCGCCGTGATCGGAGAGGCCCGGCCGACCGTCCGGAGGGACGGGACGGCCGTCGAAGTCGCCGTCCACGAGATCGTCCTCGACGACCTGATGGAGATCGGGCCCGGGGACAAGGCCGTGGTGGACGGCGTCTGCGTCGAGGCCGACGGGCTGGAGATCGACGAGTCGCTGCTCACCGGTGAGGCCGACCCCGTCGTCAAACGCCCCGGCGATCCGGTCATGTCCGGAAGCTTCGTCGTCGCGGGCGGCGGCGCCTTCCAGGCGACCAAGGTCGGCCGGGAGGCCTACGCCGCCCGGCTCGCCGCGGAGGCCTCCCGCTTCACCCTGGTCCACTCCGAGCTGCGCAGCGGCATCTCCACGATCCTCAAGTACGTCACCTGGATGATGGTCCCGGCGGCCGTCGGACTCGTCATCACCCAGCTCGTCGTCAAGAGCGACGACGTCAAGGACTCCATCGCCCGCACGGTCGGCGGCATCGTCCCGATGGTCCCCGAGGGACTGGTCCTCCTCACCTCGGTCGCCTTCGCCATCGGGGTGATCCGGCTCGGCCGGAAACAGTGCCTGGTGCAGGAGCTGCCGGCGATCGAGGGCCTGGCCCGCGTCGACACCGTCTGCCTGGACAAGACCGGCACGCTCACCGAGGGCGGCATGGACGTCACCGAGCTGCGGCCGCTGGACGGTGCCGACGAGGGCTACGTACGCAGGGTGCTCGGCGCCCTCGGCGAGTCCGACCCGCGTCCCAACGCCTCCCTCCAGGCGATCATCGACGCCTACCCGGACAGCGAGGAATGGCGCTGTGTGGAGTCGGTGCCCTTCTCCTCGGCCCGCAAGTACAGCGGGGCCGCGTTCAGCGAGGCCGACGGCGAGATCAGCACCTGGCTGCTGGGCGCCCCGGACGTCCTCCTCGCGGACGGCGACCCGGCCCTGGCCGAGACCGAGCGCCTCAACGAGCAGGGCCTGCGGGTGCTGCTGCTGACCCGGGCGAGCCGCGACCTGGACGACCCCGAGCCGGCCCACGGCGCCCGCCCCACGGCCCTCGTCGTCCTGGAACAGCGGCTGCGGCCGGACGCCGCCGACACCCTGCGCTACTTCGCGGACCAGAACGTCCGCGCCAAGGTCATCTCCGGCGACAACGCGGTGTCGGTCGGCGCGGTCGCCGCCAAGCTGGGCCTGGAGGGTACGACGGTGGACGCGCGGCACCTGCCCGCCGACCGGGCGGGGATGGCGGACGCGCTGGACCGGGGGACGGTCTTCGGGCGGGTCGCCCCGCGGCAGAAGCGGGACATGGTCGGGGCGCTGCAGTCGCACGGGCACACGGTCGCGATGACCGGCGACGGCGTGAACGACGTGCTCGCGCTGAAGGACGCCGACATCGGGGTCGCCATGGGCTCCGGCTCGGAGGCGACGCGGGCGGTCGCGCAGATCGTGCTGCTGAACAACAGCTTCGCGAGCCTGCCGTCGGTGGTGGGCGAGGGCCGCCGGGTGATCGGCAACATCACACGGGTCGCGACGCTGTTCCTGGTGAAGACCGTCTACTCGGTGCTGCTGGCCGTCCTGGTGGTGTGCTGGCAGGTGGAGTATCCGTTCCTGCCCCGGCATCTGACCCTGCTGTCCACGCTCACCATCGGCGTCCCGGCGTTCTTCCTGGCCCTGGCGCCCAACAAGGAGCGGGCGAGACCGCACTTCGTGCGCAGGGTCATGCGGTACTCGGTTCCGGGTGGCGTGGTGGCGGGGGTGGCGACCTTCGTGACGTATCTGATCGGCCGCGAGTACTACACCGGGCCCGGCCGGCTGGACGCCGAGACCAGCGCGGCCACCCTGACGCTCTTCCTGGTCTCCCTGTGGATCCTGGCGATCATCGCCCGTCCCTACACCTGGTGGCGGGTGACCCTGGTGGCCGCGATGGGAGTGGCGTTCCTGCTGGTCCTGGCCGTCCCGGCGCTGCAGGACTTCTTCGCCCTGAAACTGGTCGGGGTCACGATGCCGTGGACCGCCGTCGGCATCGCGGTGGTGGCGGCGGCCTCCCTGGAGTTCCTGTGGAAGTGGGTCGACCGCCGCTTTTCCGACCGGGGGGTGACTACTTCGCGGCCACGTAGACACCCGTGGCGCTGACCGCCGGGGTGGTGGAGATGCCGGCGTAGGAGTAACGCCAGTAGCCGCTGGAGTTCACCGTGGCGGTGGTCTTCGCGTTGCCGGACGAGTCGGTGGTCACCGTCTTGACCGTGGTGTACGTGCTCGTGCCGGACTTGCGGAACTGGAGCTTGACCGACTGGCCGCCGACCGCGTTGTACGTGTGCTTCTCCCAGTCGGCCCGGGTCAGCCTGCCCGACACCGTGACGCTCCTGCCCTTGTAGACGGACGTCGAGCTCACCGTGGTCGTCAGCTTCGAGTAGCGCTGGACGTAGGTGGTGCCCAGGCCGCCCTGCACGGAGCTGTCCCCGGTGCTGTACTGCAGCGCCAGCCCGCCGGCGTGCCAGGTGCCCGCCTGGGAGTTGAGCAGCTCGCCGTCGGCGGGGCGGATGTCGATGGCGCCCTTGCAGGCGGCGGTCGTCGCCGAGGTGGCGGTGCAGGTGGCCGGGTTGTCGCCGAACAGGACGTTGCTCGCGGTGCCGGGCGAGGACCCCTTGTAGAGGAACGGGCCGTTGGCGAAGTCGCTCGACGAGAGGGAGTAGTTGGCTCCGTGGGTCAGCGTGTAGGTGACCGTGGTGGAGACGTGGTTGGTCGTGCCGACCCTGACCGCCGAGGCGATCTTGAGGTTGGAGAAGGTCACGCCGAGATCCGCGCCTTCGGCGGTGCTGAACGCGGTCCTGCCGGAGGCGTGGAGCGCCTGCACGGCGTCCGCCCGGTACGACGGGGCGGAGCCGGCGGCCTGGGCGGCCGGCACGACGAAGGCGGAGAGAGCCAGGGCGCCGGAGACGGCGGCCACGGTGGCGCGTATACGCATGTGTTCCCCTGCGTGCAGAGTGATCGGGAGCCTGTTGGCTCCGGCAGGTCAGACCCGGCACACAGGGGAACGGTTGTACGTAAGTTGAATATTCATAGAGAGTTGTGGAGGCGGCTCTGCGGGGTGCCGTCAGTCGAACCAGCGGTCCCTGGCCAGCTCCTCCGTGCGGGACGGGTCCTCCAGCAGGGCGGCCACCTCGAAGCGCCGCGGCCACTGACCGGCCGCCCAGGCCAGCCCCGCCGCGACGCCCTCCAGCGTGGCCGCGTGCAGCACCCCGTCGTCGGTGAGCCGCCAGTCGATCTCCACGCCGTCCACGACGAGTTCCTCGTGCTCGACGTACGTCTCCGGCGTCCGCGGTCCGAGCAGCACCCGTACCGGCTCCGGCACCTCGTGCTCGGTCCCCTCGGAGTGCACCTCGCCCGTGACGGACTCGCTCAGCCGCCGCACCTGGAACAGCTCCGCCAGCTCGGCGGCCCGGGCCGGACGGACGGGCAGCAGCGGCACCCCGGAGGTGAACGGCAGCAGGTCGGGCGAGTCGACCACGACCGCCTCACCCGCGTCCACGACCTCCACCCGGCCGTCGACCACGGCCCGCAGGTCGTCCGGCAGGGTCACCTGCTCCGGGTCGAGCTCGGCCACCGCCCCGTACAGCCCGTGCAGTTGGGCCGCGGCCACCGGCCGCTCGGGGTCGGCGAGCCGGTCCAGCAGCTCGGCGGCGCCGCCGGGCTCGTCCAGCAGGGCCGCGACGGAGGTCCGTACGCCGAGGGCCCGCAGCACCTGCTCGTCCTCGAACCCGGTCGCGTCGGCCTCGTCGTACAGGCCGCGCAGCAGCGGATCGCCGCCCGCCGCGAGGAGGCCGGCGGGCCGGCGCCCGTCGAGCACCGGATGGCCGCGCAGCCACCACGCCGTGTACGGCCGCACGACGTCGTGCGTACCGTCGTGCAGCAGGACGCGGACCGGCTGGGTGAGGGCGTCCCGCAGCGGGGGCTGCGCGAGCAGCGCGAGGGCCTCCGGCCAGCGGTCGTCGTCCACCAGGTCCAGATCGCGTACGGCGACCAGTTCGGTGGCGACGGGAGGCACCGGGCTGTCCGGGAAGCGGTCGAGGATGTCCTCGCACCACACGTCGACCGCGTCCAGCAGTCCGGCGTCGTCGGGCTCGGCGAAGTCGCTCTCCCGCGGCTCGAGTTCGTCCGGGTCGAGGACGACGTCGGTGGCGCGGACCAGCGCGAAGTTCGCGAGCACTCCGCAGGCGGCCAGCGGCTGCTCGCCCCACTTGTCGGCCAGCTCGTGGTCCACGGCGGCCAGTTCGCCCTCGCGGATCACACGGGCGAACGGGCTGCCGGGAAGGACGAGTTCACCGGCGGGGGCCGGCTCCCCGTCCTCGTCGGTCAGTGCGAGGGCTCCCAGCCAGGGCTCGTCACCGGGCTCCAGCCCCGCGTCCCGGACCAACGACAGGACGGTGTCGGCCAGTTCCTCGGCGTCCGGCGCGTCCTCCTCCCAGCCGATCCCCTCGTCCTCCATCGAGGCGGCGACGGCGGCCCGCACCTGCGGGGTGGTGAGCACCGCGCGCGGGGTGGCGGGCAGCGCGCCCAGCTTCTCCAGCAGCGGGTGCGCGGCGTCCTCGTGGGCCACCTTCAGCCCGAGCCGGCCGAGGACGTCCGCGTCGATGCGGGCGGCGTCCGCGGTGGGGAGGAGGACCTGCCGGGGGCCGATGGTGGTCCGCCCGTCCGCGAGCGGCACCGGCAGCCCCGACAGCCGCTCCGGGTCCACCCCGGCGAGGCTGTCGTAGAGCCGCCACCACCAGTCGGGGTCCTTCTCCAGTCCGGCGAGCCGGTCGATGGCGTCGGTGAGCCGCAGCCGGGCGACGCCGAGGGTGCGCAGCTCCACGCGCCGTTCCAGACCGGCGGGCAGCAGCGTCGGCAGCACCTCGGCGAGCACCCGCACGGTGTCCGCCCCGGCGCCCTCCACGAGCTCGGCGTCCCGGGGCCGCAGGGCTTCGGGGAGGTCGGTGTCGTGACCCTCGGGCCCGCCGGCGGGTGGGAGAGACGCCGGGTGGGCGGGTGGGAGAGACGCCGGGTGGGCGGGTGGGAGGAACTCGGTGCGCGGCAGCCGCTCCAGCACGGCCTGCCGGAGCGCCCCGTCCAGCTCGCCCTTGCCGAGCGGTCCGGGTACGAGGTCGATGATGCCGTCCGTCACCGGCCGCCAGTCGGCGAGCAGTTCGGCGTAGGCGTCGGCGGCGCGCTGCACCAGGAAGTCGGTGAGCGGACCGGGAGCCGTGTGCCGGCGGGTGGTGTCGAGGGGGAAGGAGGCGATGAGCAGCGCGGGGACGCCGAGGGGTTCGTCGCTCGGGGTCGGCGCGTGCACGACGGGCGTGGTCCGGGGCCGCAGCGGGCGCCCGCCCTCGTCCTCGGGTACGGCCCAGGTCACCGACCAGTGGGGCCGCAGCCGCTCCTCCAGCGGCCGGTCGGCGAGCAGGTCGGGGGTGAGCGGCCCGTGGGCGGACGCGGTACGCCATCGCGTGGCGCCCTCCCGCGAGTCCTCCACGACGACGGCGGCGCCCTCGCTGCGGCGCCGCAGCGTGCGGGGCCGGTCGCCGCCCACCTCGATCACCACCTCCTCCAGGCCCGGCAGGGCGAGGAGCAGCGCGTCGTCGACGGCGTTCAGCAGCCGCTCGGCGAGATCGGCGGCGGCCGCGTCCCTGAGGGGCAGGATGACGGCGGTGTCGTACGGGTCCGGGGCGGTGCCCTCGGCGGCGAACGGCAGCCGGAGCAGCGGCACATGCCCGTCCCGGCGCCGGACCTCGTCCCCGAGTCCCGGGCTGTGCCGGGCGACCTCGCCGGCCAGCGCCCGCGCCTCGCCGAGCGACCAGCGCACACCCCCGTGCCGGCCCACGATCGCGGGTTCGTCGGTCACCGCGAGCACGGCGGCGAAGCCGACCCCGAACCGTCCGACGGCACCCTGGGTGACCTCGGTGTCCCGCTTGGCCGAGGCGCGCAGCGTGGACAGCGACTCGACTCCGGCCGCGTCCAGCGGGGCACCGGTGTTGGCGGCGACGAGGACGCCGTCCCGGAGGGTGAGCCTGAGCCGCCCCGGCACCCGCGCCCGGGCGGCGGCATCGGCGGCGTTCTGGGCCAGCTCCACGACGAGCCGGTCCCGGTAGCCGCCGAGGACCAGGTCCTCCTCGGCGTTGGCGTCCTCACGGAACCGGGCGGGGCTGGTGGCCCAGGTGTCGAGGACACCACGGCGCAGCCGGGCCGTTCCGAAGGGATCGGCGCCCTCGGCCGCCGGCCGCACGTACTTGCTGCTCACGTTCCCTCTCCTCGTCGTCGTGAGCACGAAGGTACAGCGCGAACGGGGCGGCCGGGGCGACGGACGGCGTTCAGCCGCCGAGCAGGGGCAGGGCGACGCCGCAGCGGACGGGCTCCGCGTGGGCGGGATCGAGGGCGTTGCGCACGAGTTGGGCGGCGTTGGAGTCGTAGGCGATCGACAGGTGTTCGGAGGCGTCGTCGCGGCAGATGTCCTGGATCGTGATGTTCCTGACGGTCGCGCCCGGTCCCGCGGTCAGGAACTGGTGCGTGTAGGGGGTGACGACCTCGTCGTACCTGGTGGCGATGACGGTGTAGCCGACCCCCGGCTGGGTGTCCCCGCCCCGGTCCAGCGTCGTGTTCACCTCGGAGCCGACGAGCTGGTCCTCGTACGCCTCGCCGAGGACACCCGACACGGGCTTGTCGAGCCCCAGCTTCGTGGTCAGGGTGCCGAGGCCGGAACCGGTCGTGCCGTGGTTGGACGGGGCCAGGCCGATGAGGCCGTGCACCTTGTTGCGTTCCGGATGCGCGGGATCCGTGCCGCCGTCGAACCGCAGATACCAGCGGGGCGTCAGACCGCCGCCCTGGGAGTGCCCGACGAGGTCGACCTGGTGGGCGCCGGTGGCCTGGAGCACACGGTCGACGTACCCGGCGATCTGCCGGGCGGAGTCCGGGACGTGCGCGGTGGCCTTGACCGGGTTGCCGGGCGCCCCGCCGTACTCGGCGGCGAACACGCAGTAGCCCAGCTGCTTCAGGTACGGGGCCATCAGGCCCCAGTCGTCGTACGCGTTCGCCCAGGTCCCGTGCAGCAGGACGACCGGGCGCGGATGCGCGGGCGTGGGCCTGCAGTGCCAGTCGTCGGCACCGGGCGGCGGCGCGTCCGGGTGGACGAGACCTCCGATCGCCGCCAGGGGGAAGTCGAGGATCTTCCCCCTCGGTGGCGGGGGCGCGGGATCGCCCGCCGCGGCCGCCGCGCCCTGCCCCACGCCCAGCGCCAGGGCGAGCCCCACACAGACGGCGGCCCACCTGCCGCGCCGCCGGTCCGACCGTCTTCCGGAGTCACACCGATCCATTCGGCGATGGTCGGGGAACGCGGCCTTTGCGGGGCTCTACGACGGGGCGCGGCACCCCTTATGGCGCAGCCGGTTTCATCCGGTCAGCGGGCGGGGGCGTACGACACGAATTCCGCCGGTCCGCAACTGCCCTGGTTCCCAGGTGTGTTCCGGCTGTCGGCGGCGTCCGACGATCACAGGGTCAGGAATGCCCCAGTTCCGCCGTCTCCTCGTCGCCCGTCTCCGGGACCGAGCCCGAGTCGCGGGCGGGGCGGAGGGGGAAGGGGTCCACGCGGGTCTCGTCGATGACCGGCGGGGCCGGCTGCGGGGGCTTGGGCATGACCGCCGCCTCGGAGTGGCCGCCGCAGCCGTAGGACAGGGAGACCACACGGCCGTCGGCCGGGGAGAACTCGTTGGCGCAGACGCCGAAGGCCTGGCCGAGGGAGCCGCCGATGGGGGTCAGGAAACCGCAGGTCATACACGTGGCGGGGGCCGCCTGGGCCATCGCGGTCTTCGGGCCGTACGACTCCTCCCAGCGGTCCGCCGCGACATGCAGGCCGTAGCGGGACAGGACGCGGGCCCGGCGCATGCCCAGTTCCTCCGCCACGGCCGCGATCGTGCCTCGGGTGGGGGTCGTGGGCTGGGTGGCCGGGGCGCCGGGGGTGACGTCGGCGTCCTCCGCCTCCGCCAGGTCCGCCATCTCCTGGGAGAGGAGCGAGTTCGGCGGCGGCGCCTCCTCGCCCGTGTAGCCGGGCTCCAGGCGCAGGTCGTCCTGGTCGGTGGGCAGTAGGTCGCCGGGGCCGAGGTCGCCCGGGCGCAGCCGCTCGCTCCACGGGACCCACTCGGGGGCGAGCAGCGCGTCGGGGCCGGGGAGGAGGACCACCTCGTCGAGCGTGACGATCCTGGCGCGGGAGGCGCGGGCCACGGTCGCCGCCCAGCGCCAGCCGCGGTAGCCCAGCTCCTTGCACTCGAAGAAGTGCGTGACAACGCGGTCGCCCTCGGAGACGAGCCCGACGTGCTCTCCGACCACACCTGGCGCGGCGGCCTCCTCGGCGGCGGCGCGGGCGAGATCGACCGCCTCGGCGCACAGGCGGTCGGGGGTGCGGCTTCGCGTGGTCGCTGCGCTCACAGGTATCGCTTCTCTCCTACGCCGTCTCGTCGAGTGCGGCTGCCTGGCGGCGGGCCTGCCGACGGAGCGGACCGGAGGACCGCATCGACGTCTGCATCCGCGCGCTGGGCGCACCTCTGCCATCCATTCTGCGTTATGGCTGAGACACGCACGCTACACCGAACGAGATTCTTCGCCGCCACTCGGCATTCTTTCCTGCCCGCCCACCCGCCTCTTCCGCGCCGTACCGCACTATCCGCCCGCTTCTCAGGGCACTATGAAGCACGTGGCGACCGCGGACAGGCGTGGTGTTCGGGGTGGCGGTGCGAGCCGGGTCGGTGGCGCCGTCCGTTCCGTCGGGCGTGCCCTGCACTTCCCGGTCACCGGGACCGCGCGCGGGATCCGGAAGGCCACGCATGCGCACGGGGCGGGCGAGTCGGGGCTCGGCAAGCTGATCGAGCTGCACGCCGTGAACGGCGCCGGTGACGTGATGATCACCGTGGCGCTCGCCTCCACGGTGTTCTTCTCGGTGCCGACCGACGAGGCCCGGGGGCGGGTCGCGCTCTACCTCGCCATCACGATGGCGCCCTTCACCGTCCTCGCCCCCGTCATCGGCCCCCTCCTCGACCGGCTGCCGCACGGCCGGCGCGCCGCGATGGCCGGGGCCATGCTGGCCCGTGCCCTGCTCGCGCTGGTCATCTCGGGCGCCGTGGCGAGCGGCAGCCTGGAGCTGTATCCCGCCGCGCTGGGGGTGCTGGTCGCGTCCAAGGCGTACGGGGTGGTCCGCAGTGCGGTCGTGCCCCGGCTGCTGCCGCCCCGGTTCTCGCTGGTGAAGGCCAACTCGCGGGTCACCCTGGCCGGTCTGCTGGCCACCGGGGTCGCCGCGCCGGTCGCGGCGGGGCTGCACAGGGCCGGCGATCCCTGGCCGCTGTACGGCGCCTTCGTGATCTTCGTCGCGGGCACGGTCCTGTCGTTCTCCCTGCCGCCCAAGGTGGACTCGGCCAAGGGCGAGGACGTGGCGCTGCTCGCGGCCGACGAGCAGCATCTGCACGGGCCGTACCGGAAGAAGGAGCAGGTCAAGCGGCCGGGGCTGCGGACCGTGGGGCCCGCCGTGACGCACGCGCTCGGCGCCAACGCCTCCCTGCGCTGCCTCTCCGGCTTCCTGATCTTCTTCCTCGCCTTCCTGCTGCGCGAGCACCCGCTGACCGGCGAGAGCGCGGCGGTCTCGCTCGGGATCGTCGGTGTCGCCGCCGGCGTGGGCAACGCGCTGGGTACGGCCGTCGGGGCCTGGCTGAGATCACGCGCCCCGGAGATCATCATCGTGACGGCCGTCGCGGTGGTGCTCGGCACGACGATCGTGGCCGCCCTGTTCTTCGGGGCGTTCCTGGTGGCCTGCCTCGCCGCCGTCGCCGGGTTCGGCCAGGCGCTGGCCAAGCTGGCCCTGGACGCGCTGATCCAGCGGGACGTGCCGGAACTGGTGCGCACCTCGGCGTTCGCCCGCTCGGAGACGCTGCTGCAGATGGCCTGGGTGTTCGGCGGCGCCGTCGGCATCGTGCTGCCGCTCAACGGCACCGTCGGCCTGCTGATCGGCGCGGCGTTCGTGGCGGCCGGCTGGCTGAGCACCGTCAAGGGCCTGCTCGCCTCGGCCCGCCACGGCGGCCGCGCCCGGCCCCGGGTGGCCTGACATGCCCGACGCCACCCTGACCTCGGCATAACGAAGCGGACACGGTTTCCCGAACCACAGGCACGGCTGGCGTAACGAACCGGGCACGCCGCACCCCACGTGGGCGGACGGCTCGGGGCGCCCGATAGCCTTCGGCCATGACCACGCTGCCCCGCGGCGAAGCCGCTGATGTACACCGGGCTGTGCGACGCCGCCGCGCCGTCGCCGCCGCCGGCGCCGTTTCCGCCGGACTGCTCCTGCTCACGGCCTGCGAGAAGCCGACGCCCGTCGCGACGGTCACCGTCGGCGACAGCTCGGTCAGCTCCGAGGCCGTCTGCTACAACGACGGCAAGGCGCTGGACGCCCAGTCGCTGACGAAGTGCGTCAAGAACATCGGCAACGCCAAGTCGATCACGGTGGACCAGGACCAGACGGTCCGCGTCGGTGTCGACCCGAAGATCGCAGACGCCGGCTGGGTCCTCCTCGTGAACGGCCAGCAGTTCACTGCCAGCAAGAAGACGTACCTCACCGTCCCGGGCAGCCTCTTCTTCAACCAGCAGTACGGCACCCAGGGCGCCTTCAACACGATCACGGTCCGCATGGGCGAGAAGTCCAACCAGGGCATGTGGTCGTTCAAGCTGAAGCAGGCCTCCTGACCACGGCCCCCGTGCCGGTCGTACGAGTCCTCGTGGCCACCGCGGTCCCGGCGGAGCGGGACGCGGTGGCACGGGCCTTCCCCGCGCCGGTGGAGCGGGTCAGCCTGCCCGGCGCGGGTCTGACGCGTACGGCCGGAGGCTGGGACCTGCTCGACGCGGGTGTCGGCCCGGCCCGCGCCGCGGCCTCCGTCTCGGCCGCGCTCACCGCGGCCCGTCTCACCGGCACCCCGTACGACCTGGTCGTCTCGGCCGGCATCGGCGGCGGCTTCCAGCCCGGGGCGCCCGTCGGCTCGCTGGTCGTCGCCGACCGGATCACCGTGGCCGACCTGGGCGCCGAGACCGCCGACGGCTTCCTCCCGGTCACCGAACTGGGTTTCGGCACCGTCACCCACCACCCGCCGGGATCGCTGGTGCGGGCCGCCTGCCAGGCCACCGGCGCCCCGGCCGGCACCGTCCTGACCGTCTCCACCGTCACCGGCACCGCCGCCCGCGCCGCCGAGCTGCGCGCCCGGCACCCGAGGGCGCTCGCCGAGGGCATGGAGGGGTTCGGGGTCGCGGAGGCGGCCGCCGCGCACGGCACGCCGGTGCTGGAGATCCGCGCGGTCTCCAACCCGGTCGGCCCGCGCGACCGTGCCGCCTGGCGCATCGGCGACGCCCTCACCGCCCTCACCGAGGGTTTCGGGAAGCTCGCGCCCGCACTGGAGAGTTGGAACCGTCATGACGACCAGTGAGCAGCGGTCCCTGCGGATCGCGTACTCCCCCTGCCCCAACGACACCTTCGTCTTCGACGCCCTCGCCCACGGCCGGATCCCCGGCGCCCCGGCGCTGGACGTGACCTTCGCCGACATCGACATCACCAACGGCATGGCCGAGCGCGGCGAGTTCGACGTACTGAAGGTGTCGTACGCCGTCCTGCCGTACGTCCTCGACGAGTACGCGCTGCTGCCCTGCGGCGGGGCGCTGGGGCGGGGCTGCGGGCCGCTGGTGCTCACGCGCGAGCCGGGCCTCGACCTGACGGGCCGTACGGTCGCGGTGCCCAGCGAGAAGTCGACCGCCTATCTCCTCTTCCGCCTGTGGGCGGCGGACACGCTGTCCGGCGGGGTCGGCGAGATCGTCGTCCTGCCGTTCCACGAGATCATGCCGGCCGTACGGGACGGCAAGGTGGACGCCGGACTGGTCATCCACGAGGCCCGGTTCACCTACCGGAACTACGGGCTGCACAAGCTCGCCGACATGGGCGAGCACTGGGAGAAGACCACCGGGCTGCCGATCCCGCTCGGCGCGATCATCGCCAAGCGCTCGCTGGGCGCCGCCGCCCTGACCCGGCTCGCCGACTCCGTCCGCGCCTCCGTACGGGCCGCCTGGGACGACCCCGAGGCCTCCCGGCCGTACGTCATGGCACACGCCCAGGAGATGGACCCGGCCGTGGCGGACCAGCACATCGGGCTGTACGTGAACGAGTTCACCGCAGGTCTCGGCGAGGACGGCTACGCCGCGATCCGCGGCCTGCTCACACGCGCGGCGGCCGAGGGGCTGGTGCCGCCCCTCGGCCCGGATGCGCTCGCGTTTCCCTGACGGGTGCTCAGACGTCCAGCTGGTCGGCGACCGCGCGCAGCAGGCCGGCGATCTTCTTGCCGGAGGCCTTGTCCGGGTAGCGCCCCTTCTCCAGCATCGGGGTGATGTTCTCGAGAAGGGTCGTCAGGTCCTGCACGATCGAGGCCAGCTCGTCCGGCTTCTTGCGCTGCGCGGCGGCCACGGACGGCGTCGGGTCGAGCACGATCACCGACAGCGCCTGGTCGCCGCGCTGACCGGCGACGACACCGAACTCCACGCGCTGTCCCGGCTTGAGCGAATCGACTCCGGCGGGGAGAACCGAGGAATGGACGAAGACGTCACCGCCGTCGTCGCGGGAGAGAAAGCCGAAGCCCTTCTCGCTGTTGAACCACTTGACCTTGCCGGTAGGCACGTCTGTCCTCGTCCTCGTACTCGTTGGGAAAACTACTTCGGAAACGGCTCTTGATAGCACTAGAGCGGGTCGACCGTGACCCGCCGCTACCAAGGCTAATGGTCTTGGGGCGGGTGACAAGACGTCCCCCGGTTGTTCTCTCGCGCAGGGAACTACCCTGGTCCGGTGCGTGACAAAACCCAAACGAATTCCGCCGCGCCCGGTGACCGGCTGATCCGCGCCGGTGCGATCGTCTTCTTCATCGGGGCCGCGGCCACCCTCGTCACCGTGGCCCCGCTGTTCCTCGGCGCCAGGCCTTTTCCGACGTACATGTTCGGATTGAGCATGCTCATGGCCGTCGGTTTCCTCGTGGCCGGCGCGGGCGTCCTGCGGTCGATCGCCGCCGGCCGGCGTCAGGCGCGGGGCGCCTCACGGTAGGCGGCCAGCCACGCCGGGAAGGCGGACAGGTCCGCCAGGACGACGTCCGCACCGGCGGCGCGCAGTTCGTCGGCGGGGCAGGGGCCGGTCGCCACGGCCACCGACAGCGCTCCCGCCGTACGGGCTCCGCGCACGTCCCCGACGTGATCGCCGACGTACACGCCGGCCCGGTACTCGCGCAGCGCCTCCGCCTTCCGCTCGGCCCACAGGTCGCCCACGACCACGTCGGGCTCGATGCCGAGGTGGCTGAGGTGCAGTTTGGCGTTGGGCTCGTACTTCGCCGTGACCACCATCGTCCGTCCGCCGGCCGCCCGTACCGCGGCTATCGCCTCCCGGGCGCCGTCCATGGCGGGGGTCGCGGCGATGGCGATCGCCGGGTACATCTCCCGGTACAGGGCGGCCATCGCGGGCACGTGCTCCTCGGGGAACCAGTTGACCAGTTCCTCGGCGAGCGGCGGTCCGAGCCGCGTCACCGCCAGATCGGCATCGATGTACGTCCCGGTCCGCTCGGACAGCGCCAGGTAGCAGGCGTGGATACCGGGCCGGGAGTCGATGAGGGTCATGTCGAGGTCGAAGCCGACGGTGAGTGTCATATGCGCATTGTGCCGGGTGCCTCCGGCGGTTCGGCCGGGCGGGACAGCGCCGTAGGGGTTGCTGCGCTTGTCCGACTGCGGGTGTGTCCTGGCCGGCCGCGCCCACGCGGCGGAGCCGCATACCGACACAGGCCCCCGCTCCCCCTTCGGGGCGCTCACCTGCGCCTCTGTGACCGCCACACCACATACAGCGCCGACGCCACCGCCGCCCCCCGGACCACCCACGGCCAGGTCCCGGCGATCGCGTCGTTCATGTGCCCCTGGGCGATCGGCCGGCCCCAGCGGCCGTTGAACCTCCCCCACAGCCAGACCAGTCCGGCCGCGGCCGCCGTACCCGGCAGGATCATCACGGCCGTCTTGGTCTCCGCGGGGGTCAGCCGCCGGGAGCCGTAGGCGATCACCCAGCCGAGGAGCAGGGCGAACCAGTTCCCGAGCACCGCGCCGGCGACCAGCGCGGCGGCGGCCAGCAGCAGGAGGGGATTGGTCCAGCCGGCGGCGGGGCGGAACAGGCGCCGGCGGGCGGCGGAGGGCTCGGCCTCGGCCTCGGTCGCCTCCGGCCCGGGCTCGGCCGTCTCCGGGGCCCGGTCCGCCGGCTTCCGCTCCTTCGGTGGCCGCCTGAGCAGCTCCGGGATCTCCACACCGCCCACGAACCCCGGCACCGAGTCCGTCTCGGCCGCGAGACCGAAGGAGTCGCCGCCCACCCGCCACCAGTCGGGCTGTACGGCGCTGTCCCCGAGTTCGTGCGCGGCCGCCAGGTGCGGCGGGGACGGGGCGTCGCGCGGGGCGGACGGCGCGGGGTCGGTCCCGGCGGGGCGGGGACGGGGAACGGCCCGGCGCAGGCCCCTCAAGCCCTTCAGCCCCTTCAGCCCCTCCTGCCGTTCCCCGTCCGCCGGATCCGGCTGAGCCTTCGGCCCTCGTTCGCGCGGCGCGGGCTGTGCGGGCACGGCGGCGGCGGGCGGCTGCGGCACCCGGCCGGGGCCGGAGGCGGCGGACGCGCCGGACGTGCCCGATGTGCCGCCCGCGGCCTCGACGACCTCGTCCGGGGTGCCCAGCCGGTCAAGGATGCGGCGGACCGCGGCGGGACTGTCGACCGTCGCCTTGGCCCGGTGCCGGTCGATCTCGTTGCGCAGCTCCGACACGAGCCGCATCCGCGTGGCCGACGGCAGCTGCCGTTGCTGAGCGATGTCTCCGACACGGCTCAGGTACTCGTAGACGACCTGGTCGCTCTCGATCCCCAACGGAACCCCTCCGGGGCGACGGTGATGAAACCCCGTGAGGACGGTAGCGCAGAGTCGCCTCCCCGAAACCCGTCCCCGGGCGGGGCCTCACGTGGGCGCCCCTCTCGGGGACGGCACCCGCTACCGTGGGTCAGATGAGCCAAGCGGCCCACCCAGCCCCCCGTTCCCTCGCGGAAGCGCTCCGCGCGCGGGACGACGTCTCCCTGGCCGCGCTGCTGCGCAGCCGCCCCGACCTCATCACGCCCGTCCCGACCGACCTCACCCAGCTGGCGACCCGCGCCGGCACCCGTGCCTCGGTGCTGCGGGCACTGGAGCGGCTGGACCGGTTCGCGCTGCAGACGGCGGAGGCGCTGGCCGTGGCCCCGGACCCGGCCTCGTACGACACGCTCCTCGCCCTGATGGCCGGGGACGCCGGGAACGAGACGGTCACCGCCGCGCTGCCGCATGCCCTCGCCGTCCTGCGCGAGCAGGCGCTGGTGTGGGGCGACGACGAGCGGCTGCGGCTGGTGCGCACGGCCCGCGAACTCCTCTCGCCGTCCCCGCAGCACCCCTCCCCGACGGGGCTCGGGCCCAGCGTGCAGGAGGCCACCTCGGGCATGTCGCCGGGCCGGATCCAGGACATCGTCGCGGCGGCCGGACTGCCCTCGACGCACGATTCGGTGTCCGCGGTGGCCGCGCTCACCGCGCTGTTCAACGACCGGAAGAAGATGGGCGACCTGCTGGCCGAGGCCCCGGAGGCCGCCCGCGAGGTGCTGGCGCGGCTGGTGTGGGGGCCGCCGTACGGGCAGGTCACCCCGGACCCGGCGGCGCACCTGCGCTGGCTGCTCGACCGCGGGCTGCTGCTGCCGACCGCGCCCGGCACGGTGGTGCTGCCGCGCGAGGTCGCCCTGCACCTGCGCGAGGGCCGGGCGCACCGCGTGACCGAGCCGCTGCCGCCCGCCGTGGAGCCGGCCGCGACGCACGGTGCGCAGGTGGTGGACGCGACGGCGGCCGGGCAGGCGTACACCGCGCTCGCCACGGTCGAGGAGCTGCTGAAGGACTGGGACGAGGGCGGCCCGGCCGTGCTGCGGGCCGGCGGGCTGAGCGTCCGTGACCTGAAGCGGACCGCCGTCGCCCTGGACGTGTCCGAGCCGGTCGCCGCGTTCTGGGTGGAGCTGGCGTACGCGGCCGGCCTGATCGCTTCCGACGGCGAGGCCGACGAGCGGTACGCGGCCACACCCGCCTACGACGAGTGGCTGGAGCGGCCCCCCGCCGAGCGCTGGTCCCAGCTGGCTCAGGCCTGGCTGGCGGCCACCCGGACGCCGGGGCTGATCGGCGGGCGGGACGCCAAGGACCGTACGCTCGCCGCGCTCGGCCCCGGCCTGGACCGCTCGGCCGCGCCCGAGGTACGGCACCGGGTGCTGACCCTGCTGGCCGGGCTGCCGGCGGGCGCGGCCCCGGACACCGAGTCGGTGCTGGCCCGGCTGCGCTGGGAACGGCCGTTGCGCGGACCCCGGCAGCAGGACGGCGAAGAGGACCTGCGCTCCCGGCTGGCCCGCTGGACCCTGTCCGAGGCGGAGATGCTGGGCCTCACGGGGCGGGGCGCGCTGTCGGCACACGGGCGGGCCCTGCTGGGCGCCCCGGCGGCGGGACCGGGCTCGCGCGCCGCGTCGGTCACCCCGGGCGCCTCCGCCTCGCCGGGCACCGGTCCCGGCGACAAGCTCCCCGTCCACCATCACCACCGTCCCGCCCCCGCCCCGGCCCCGCTCTCCCCCGCCGAGCAGGCCGTGGCGACGGCCGCCGCCGCCCGGCTCCTCGCGCCGCTCCTGCCCGAACCGCTGGACCACGTCCTGCTCCAGGCCGACCTGACGGCGGTGGCCCCCGGACCGCTGCGACGCCCCCTCGCCGATCTGCTGGACGTGCTCGCGGACGTCGAGTCCAAGGGCGGCGCGACCGTGTACCGCTTCACCCCGGCCTCGGTACGGCGTGCCCTGGACGCCGGCCGTGCCGCCGCCGACCTGCACGCCTTCCTCGCCGAGCACTCCCGCACCCCGGTGCCGCAGCCGCTCGCCTATCTGATCGACGACGTGGCCCGCAAGCACGGCCACCTCCGGGTCGGCGCGGCCTCGGCGTACGTACGCTGCGACGACGACACCCTGCTGAACGAGATCCTCGCCGACAAACGCGCCGCCGCCCTGCGGCTGCGCCGCCTCGCCCCGACCGTGCTGGCCGCCCAGTCCGACCCGGCGACACTGCTGGAGGGCCTGCGCGCGATGGGCTACGCGCCGGCCGCCGAGTCCGCCGAGGGGGACGTCCTGATCGCCCGCGCCCACGCCCACCGCACCCCGCCGCGCACGGCTCCCGAGCCGGTCCCGGACGGCCCGCCGTCGCCCGACGCCACGCTGCTCACGGCGGCGATCCGCGCGATCCGGGCCGGCGACCTGGCCGCCACCACCCCGCGCAGAACCGTCGGGGAGGGGGCTCCGCCGGCGGGCGGTGAACTGCCGCGCACCTCCCCCGCCGAGACCCTGGCCACCGTGCAGGCCGCCGTCCTGACCGGCGAGTCCCTGTGGATCGGCTACGTCAACGCCGAGGGCACCGCCAGCCAGCGCGTCATCGCCCCGGTCAAGGTGGAGGGCGGTTTCGTCACGGCGTACGACCACACCGCGGACGAGGTGCGCACGTATCCGCTGCACCGGATCACCGGGGTGGCGGAGCTCGCGGAAGACTGACGGTGATCCTCGGCGTTTAGGGCACACTGGACGTTTGGCCGTTGTGGAAAGGGTGTGTGCCGCACGTGAACGGACCGCTGATCGTCCAGTCCGACAAGACCCTGCTCCTGGAAGTCGACCACGAGCGGGCCGATGACTGCCGGCGTGCCATCGCGCCGTTCGCCGAGCTGGAGCGGGCGCCCGAGCACATCCACACCTACCGGGTCACCCCGCTCGGGCTGTGGAACGCGCGTGCCGCCGGGCACGACGCCGAGCAGGTCGTGGACGCGCTGGTGCAGTACAGCCGGTATCCGGTGCCGCACGCGCTGCTCGTGGACATCGCCGAGACGATGGACCGCTACGGCCGGCTCACGCTCACCAAGCACCCCGCGCACGGGCTGGTGCTGACCACCACCGACCGGCCGGTGCTGGAGGAGGTGCTGAAGTCCAAGCGGATCGCCCCGCTGGTCGGGGCGCGCATCGACAAGGACTCGGTCGTCGTGCACCCGTCGGAGCGCGGGCAGATCAAGCAGACGCTGCTGAAGCTGGGCTGGCCGGCCGAGGACCTCGCCGGGTACGTCGACGGTGAGGCGCACCCGATCGAGCTGCTGGAGGACGGCTGGGCCCTCAGGCCGTACCAGAAGCAGGCCGTGGAGAACTTCTGGCACGGCGGCAGCGGTGTGGTCGTACTCCCCTGCGGCGCCGGAAAGACGCTGGTCGGCGCGGGTTCGATGGCCCAGGCCAAGTCCACGACGCTCATCCTGGTCACCAACACCGTCTCGGCCCGGCAGTGGAAGCACGAGCTGGTGAAGCGGACCTCGCTGACCGAGGACGAGATCGGCGAGTACAGCGGCACGAGGAAGGAGATCCGCCCGGTCACCATCGCCACCTACCAGGTGCTGACCACCAAGCGGAAGGGGATCTACCCCCACCTCGAACTCTTCGACTCCCGGGACTGGGGTCTGATCGTCTACGACGAGGTGCATCTGCTGCCCGCTCCCGTCTTCAAGTTCACGGCGGATCTCCAGGCCCGGCGCCGGCTCGGCCTGACGGCCACCCTCGTCCGCGAGGACGGCCGCGAGTCGGACGTGTTCTCCCTCATCGGGCCGAAGCGGTTCGACGCGCCCTGGAAGGAAATCGAGGCGCAGGGGTACATCGCGCCGGCCGACTGCGTCGAGGTCCGGGTGAATCTGACGGACTCCGAGCGGCTGGCCTACGCCACCGCCGAGACCGAGGAGAAGTACCGCTTCTGTGCGACGACGGACACCAAGCGGAAGGTGACGGAGGCGATCGTCCGCCGTTTCGCCGGGCAGCAGATCCTCGTCATCGGCCAGTACATCGACCAACTCGACGAACTGGGCGAGCACTTGAACGCCCCGGTCATCAAGGGCGAGACCTCCAACGCCCAGCGCGAGAAGCTCTTCGGCGCCTTCCGGGAGGGCGAGATCAGCGTGCTGGTGGTGTCGAAGGTCGCGAACTTCTCCATCGACCTGCCGGAGGCGACGGTCGCCGTCCAGGTGTCCGGCACCTTCGGCTCCCGCCAGGAGGAGGCCCAGCGCCTCGGCCGCGTCCTGCGCCCCAAGGCCGACGGCCACCAGGCCCACTTCTACTCGGTCGTCGCCCGCGACACCATCGACCAGGACTTCGCCGCCCACCGCCAGCGCTTCCTGGCCGAACAGGGCTACTCCTACCGGATCGTGGACGCCGACGAGATCCTGGCGGAGGACAGCACCGGCTGAGCCGCCCGGAGCGCCGCCGCCGCGACCAGCGCCGGCCCCAGCGCGGGTACGGCGATGCCAGGGGCCGTTGCCACCAGGGCAGGTGCAGGTCGCGGTCGCCCTCGTGCGGGACGAGCCAGAGGGTGCGGGCCGTGAAGGCCGTGGCCGTGAAGGCCGTGGCCGTGAAGGCCGCGAGCCGGAGACGGCCCTCGGCCAGCAGCACCGCGAGGAGCGGGACGCACCACACCCAGTGGTGGGACCAGCTGATCGGTGAGACCAGCAGGGCCGTGAACGCGGTGAGCAGGACGCCGTGCCGTTCCTCGCGGACGCGGGCCGCCAGGTACAGGCCCGCCACCGCGGCCACCGCCGCCGGGACCGCCCAGGCCAGGCCCGGCGCCGGAGTGCCGAGCGCTCGCGCGGTCAGGCCCCGCAGGGACTGGTTGTCCACGATCCAGGCCTTGCCGACGCGACCGGTCTCGTACAGCCGCCGGGTCCAGAAGTCGGCGCTCGCGGACGGGAGCAGCAGGGCGCCGAGCAGGGCCGTACCGGCGAGGGCCGCCGTCGCGGTCGCCGCCTGCCGTCCGCGCCCCCGCAGGAACAGGTACGCCACGAACACCGCCGGGGTGAGCTTGATCCCGGCCGCGATGCCCAGGGCCACGTCCCTGCCCCGGGCTCCCGGGGGCCGGGTGAGGTCCCACAGGACCAGGCAGGCGACGGCCAGGTTGATCTGCCCGAACGGGACCGTCTGGAAGACCGGTTCGAGCCAGAGGGACAGGGCGGTGGCCGTGCAGAGCAGGGGCCGGGAGGGCGTGCTTCCCGCGAGGCGGGCGGAGAGGGCGATCAGGGCGGCGAGCAGGAGCGCGTTGCCCGCGAGGAAGGCCGCCTTCAGGGCCGGGACGGGAAGCCGCACAGCCGGGACGAACAGGATCGCGGCGAAGGGCGGGTAGGTCGCGGGGAGGCGTCACCGGGTGACGGTGAAGCCGTACAGATCGGTGCCGTGGGCCACGGCCGCGCCCTCGGCGCGGTAGACGAGCAGGTCGGCCATGGGTGCGTGCCGCAGGACGCACAGCGTGGCGAAGGCGGCGAGGGAGAGGGCGAGGAGGGGGAGGGCGAGGAGGGCTGACGTCCGTTTCCGCGCCGGTTGTTCTGGCACGGACGCGACCCTATGCGGTCACTTACGGCGTATGCCCGCTTCCTCGCCGTACTCGCCGAGGATCACGACGCCGAACGCCGCCTCCGCGAACACCTTGACGGCGCGCAGGGCGTTGCCGAGCCAGTGGTGATGCGGGCCGTCCACGGCAGTTGCGCCGGCCGGCGGTCGGACAGGACCTGGAGAGATGGTTGCTGCGCTCATGCCTTCATAGTCGCTCTCGCGCGGTGTGACCGGCATCGGTCTCCAGAGCCAATCTCTCCCTTCTTCGCCTACCTCTCAGGGCGGAGCACTTCCCCTACGCCGGGCGGCCTCGCCCCCTAGGGGTCCCCATCCGGATTCGCGGCCCGGACCGGAGTGCGCCCTCGCAATCCCTTCCCGCGCCCGTGCCGGCCCGGGCCCTGCCGCCGTGCCACGGTCCACGTGAAAACGTTCCTCCGGCACACGCCACCGGCACCTGCGGAGCACGAGCCTCCGCCGCACGGACGCCCGTTCAGCGCTCGAACACACCACCAACGGGCGGAATCTGAAGACAATCCGACTGTTCTCCCCCATCTTGTCGGGCCGGCCCGCTCCCCGGCTATCTGGTGGCAGGCCGCCCTCGGGGGGGCGGATGGACAACCCGCAAAGGAGAGCACCCATCATGAAGAAGGCCTACGAGGCACCGACCCTCGTCCGACTCGGTTCCTTCCGCAAGGAGACCGGGCTCCTGCAGCGGCACGGCAACGACCGGATCATCCTGAGCAAGAACTGAACGGCGGACGAGCGACGGCCTGTGCCTCGACGTCATGACTGATCTGCACGCAAGTGCGGGGACGGGCCACGGCGACGCGCACTTCGCGGTCTTCGCCGACCGCGCGGACGCAGCCGCCGTGGCCCGCTCCTTCGCCCGCCCCGGCACCCGCAGCCTCGATCACGCCTCGGGCCGGCCCTGGCTCGTGGGCCACTGGCACGACCAGGAGATCGTCAGCGCCCGTGTCGGCCCCGCCGCCCTCGCCCTCGTCGGCTGCGTCCCCGTCGACGCCACGGAGCTGGAACGGGTCGCCCGATCTCTGCGCGACCTCGCCGCACTGGACGCCTGGGCCCGTTCGCTGCCCGGCAGCTGCCACCTCGTCGCCGCCCTCGACGGGCGGATCCGGGTGCAGGGCACGGCCTCCGGTCTCCGGCTGGTCTTCCACGCACCGGTCGACGGCACCCGGGTGGCCGCGACCCGGGCGGACGTCCTGGCCGCCGCACTCGGCGTCGAACCGGTGCCGGAACGCCTGGCCGTACGGCTGCTCTGGCCCGTTCCGCACCCCCTGCTCGACGAACCGCTGTGGCCCGGCATCACCGCCGTCGCCCCGCACGAGGCGCTGATCCTCGCGCCGGACGGCCGAGGCGCACGCCACACCCGCTGGTGGACGCCCCCGGAACCGGTCGTTCCGCTGCGCACCGGCGCTCCCCGGGTCCGCGAGGCCCTCGCCGAGGCCGTCCACGCCCGCACCCGGCACGGCGGCACGGTCAGCTGCGACCTGTCCGGCGGCCTCGACTCCACCTCCGTCTGCTTCCTCGCCGACCGCTCACCGGCCCGCGTCGTCGCCTCCACCTGGCCCGGACGCGACCCCGCCGACACCGACCTGCACTGGGCGAAGCGGGCCGCCGCCGCCCTGCCGGACGTCGAGCACGTCATCTGGGACGCCGAGGCCTCACCCCTCGTCTACACCGGACTGCTCGCCATCGACGACGTACTGGACGAGCCCACCATCGGTGTCATGGACCGCGCGCGTGTCCTGCACCACCTGCCGGCCATGGCCGAACGGGGCAGCCGGGTGCATCTGACGGGCATCGGCGGCGACCACGTGGCCTGGTGCTCCGAGGCGTACTACCACCGGCTGGCGCGGCGCCGTCCGCTGTTCGCGCTGCGGCAGCTGCGCGGCTTCAGGGCGCTGTGGCAGTGGCCGCTCGGCCCCATGCTCGCCACGCTGGCCGACTCCCGCCCCTACGGCACCTGGCTGGCGGACGCGGAACACCGGCTGCGCGACCCGCTGGCCCCGACGGTCGCCACCAGCCTCGGCTGGGGCATGAGCCCCCGCCTGTTCGAGTGGGTGACACCGGAGGCGGAGCACCTGGCCCGTACGGCGCTGCGCACGGCCGCCCGGCGGACCCGGCCGCTGCACCCCGACCGGGGACTCCACGCCGACCTCGAACAGATCCGCAACTGCACCCGCATCATCCGGCAGTGGGACCACATGGCGGCCCGCTGCGGGCTGCCCATGGCCTCGCCGTTCCTCGACGACCGGGTCGTCGAGGCCGCCCTCGCCGTCCGCCCCGACGAACGCGTCTCGCCCTGGCGGTACAAGCCCCTCCTGACCGCGGCCATGCGCGGCATCGTGCCCGAGGAGTGCCTGCGCCGGACCGACAAGGCCACCGCCGCGAGGGACGCGGCCGACGGGCTGCGCGAGCACCGCGGCGACCTGAAGGCGCTGTGGGAGGACTCGCGGCTGGAACGGCTGGGCCTGGTGGACGGCGACGTGCTGCGCCGCCTCGCGGAGCGCCCCGCCACCCGGCACCTGCGGGAGGCCGTCCTGTACTCGACCATCTCGGTCGAGGTCTGGCTGCGCGCCCTCGGCCGTACGCGGCACGACGCACCGATGTGACCCCACTGACGAGACCGACGAAGGAGAGCCGTCATGGCATTGCGGTTCGGTGCCGAGATCTGCACCGCGAAGACCGACTACGGCACCGTCCTCCTCGACCAGCGCTCCGGCGAGTACTGGGAGCTGAACCCCACCGCGACCCTGGTGGTCGACACGCTCATGGCGGGCGGTGACGAGGCGGCCGCGACGGCGGCGGTCGCGGAGGCGTTCGACGTCGACCCCGACCGCGCACGGGCCGACGTCGACGCCCTGGTGGAGCAGCTGCGCGCCGGGGGGCTGGCCGAATGAGCACGCCCAGTGCCCTGGAGCGGCCGCACGGGGTCCCCCTCGGCCGCCGGCTCGCCGCCCGCACGGTCCTCCTGCCGGCCGTCGTCCTCTCCCTGCTGCCACCCCGTCACATCCGCGCGGCCCTCGGCCTGCTGCGCCGCGGCGCCGCCCCCGCCGGCGCGGCACAGGCCCAGCGCGCCCGCGACGCCGTGTGCGCGGTGAGCCTGCGCTGCGCCGGGCCCAAGGGCTGCCTGCCCCGCTCGCTCGGGGCCGCCCTCCTGTGCCGTCTCGGCGGCACCTGGCCGACCTGGTGCACGGGCGTCCGGGTCGTACCGCCGTTCACCGCGCACGCCTGGATCGAGGCGGAGGGCCGGCCGGTCGGCGAGGACGCGCCCGACGGCTACTTCGCCCGTCTGCTGGCCGTCGGGCCGGTACGGCGATGACGGCCGGTGAGCAGGAGACCCACGGCGACGACGACACCGACCGGTCCACGCGGGCCGCGATCCTCGCGGTCTACCGGCTCACCGCCCGCCACCGCGGTGCGATCGCCCTGGCCACCACGCTGACCCTGGTCGCGTCGGCGCTGGGGCTCGCCCAGCCGTTGCTGGCCAAGCGGGTGGTGGACGCCGGCAGCGGGCAGCAACCCCTCTGGCCGCCGCTGCTGCTGCTCACCGCCCTGTTCGCCGCCGAGGCCGGCACCGGCGCCACCGGCCGGTTCCTGCTGGAGCGGACCGGCGAAGGCGTCGTACGGCAGCTGCGCCACACGCTGGTGGGGCGGCTGCTGCGGCTGGAGATGCGGGAGTACGACCGGCAGCGCGGCGGCGACCTGATCGCGCGGGTGACCGCCGACACCACCCTGCTGCGCGAGGTGGTCGCCCAGGCGCTGGTGGACCTGGTCACCGGGTCGGTGGTCGCCGTCGGCGCGCTGGCCCTGATGGCGTGGCTCGACCCGCTGCTGCTGGTGCTCGTCACGGCGACCGTGGCGTCCGCGGCGGCCGTGGTCGCCCTGCTGCTCCGGGGAATCCGCACCGCCTCGGAGCGCCTGCAGTCGTCCGTCGGCGCCGTCGCCGCCGACCTCGAACGCGCCCTGGGCGCGCTCGCCATGGTCCGCGTGTACCGCGCCGAGCAGCGTGAGGCGGAGCGCATCGGCGCCCGCGTCGACGAGGCCTGCGCCGCCGGGGTGCGCACCGCGAAGTACGCCGCGGTCATGAGCTCGGCCGTCGAACTCGCCGTCCAGGGCTCCTTCCTGCTGGTCCTCGTCGTCGGAGGCCTGCGCGCCCACGGCCACGGTCACTCCCTGGGCGACCTGGTGGCGTTCCTGCTGTACGCCTCCTACCTCGTCGTCCCGCTGTCCTCGGTGTTCCGCGCGGCCGGGCTGATCCAGCGCGGCATGGGCGCCCACCTGCGGATCGAGCAGACCCTGAAGCTGCCCGTCGAGCCCACCGGCCCCGCGGAAGGGCCCGCCCGGCAGACACCCGCGCACGGACCGGCCCTCGGACCACCGGCTCTCGAACTGGAGGACGTCCACTTCGCCTACCGGCCGGGGCGGCCGGTGCTGCGGGGGGTCTCCTTCACCGTGCCGCAGCACCGGCAGGTCGCCCTGGTCGGACTGTCCGGGGCGGGCAAGAGCACCGTGTTCGCGCTGGTCGCCCGGTTCTACGAACCCGATGCCGGCCGGCTCCGCCTCCACGGGCGCCCCGCCGCGGCACTCTCCCGCGACGCCGGCCGGGCCGGGCTCGCGATCGTGGACCAGAACAGCCATGTCGTGCGCGGCACGCTCCGCGACAACATCGTCTACGGCCGCCCCGACGCGACCGAGGACGAGGTGCGCCGGGCCCTGAAGCTGGCCCGCCTCGAGGAGGTGGCCGAGCGGCTGCCCGGCGGCCTGCACGGCACCGTCGGGGAACACGGCGCCACCCTGTCGGGCGGCGAGCGCCAGCGCGTCGCCCTGGCCCGCGCCCTGCTCACCCGCCCGGCGCTGCTGCTCCTGGACGAACCCACCTCCCACCTCGACGCCCTCAACGAGGCCGCGCTCACCGCAGCGCTGAAGGACATCACCGAGGAGTGCGCGGTCCTCGTCGTGGCGCACCGGCTCTCCACCGTTCAGCACGCGGACCGGATCGTCGTCCTGGAGGAGGGCCGGGTCACCGCGTGCGGTCGTCATGAGGAACTGCTCACCGCCAGTCCGGTGTACCGGCGGCTGGCGGCGGCGCAGACGGTCCGGCCGGCCGGTGCGCCCGCCGATCACGCCCATAACGATCACATCAATAATTCACTGGCCCGCCCCTGAGTGCCTGCCCTAGAATCTCCGCTCTTGCCCGCCTCCCCCTCGTGGAGAGCCACCGCCCGGACGGAAACCGGGCGGCCCCCTGTCATGCCAAGAGCAGATCCGGAGGCACCCCCTTGTCCGCGCCCGCCCACGAACCGCTCGACGACCGCCTCGACGACCCGCTCGCCCGAGAGCGCTCCCACCTCGCCTCCTCCCGCGCCGCGCTGCGCGCCATGCGTGAGGACGTGGAGTCCCTGGACATCCGGGACGTCACCGCGAACTGGGTCAACGCCGAGGTGCTGTCCCGCCAGATCGACGAGCGGATCAGGGCGCTGGCCGACCTCAGCGACACCCCGCTGTTCTTCGGCCGGCTGGACTATCTGCACGCACCCGGCGCGGACCAGGCCGAGGGAGCCGAGGGCGAGCGCTTCTACATCGGGCGGCGGCACGTCCACGACGCCGACGGCGACCCCATGGTCATCGACTGGCGCGCCCCGGTCTCGCAGCCGTTCTACCGGGCGTCCAAGAAGGACCCGATGGACGTCGGGCTGCGCCGCCGCTTCGGCTACACCGGCGGCGACCTGACCGCGTACGAGGACGAGCACCTCTCCGACCCGGCCGAGGCGGCCGCGACCAGCAAGCTGCTCCAGCAGGAGATCGAGCGGCCGCGCGTCGGCCCCATGCGGGACATCGTCGCCACCATCCAGCCCGAGCAGGACGAGATCGTCCGCTCCGGTCTGTCCGGCACGGTCTGCGTCCAGGGCGGCCCCGGCACCGGAAAGACCGCCGTCGGCCTGCACCGGGTCGCCTACCTCCTCTACGCCCACCGGGAGCGGCTCGCCCGCACCGGCACCCTGGTGATCGGGCCGAACAAGTCCTTCCTGCACTACATCGAGCAGGTCCTGCCCGCGCTGGGTGAGCTGACCGTGCAGCAGGCCACCGTGGACGACCTGGTCGCGCATGTGGAGGTGCGCGGCACGGACGACGCGGCCGCCGCCGTGATCAAGGGCGACGCCCGGATGGCCGAGGTGCTGCGCCGGGCCCTGTACTCCCACGTGACCCTGCCGACGGAGGCGGTCGTGGTGGTGCGCGGCTCCCGGCGCTGGCGCGTGCCGTCGTACGAACTGGAGGACATCGTCCGGGAGTTGCTGGCGCGGGACATCCGTTACGGCGCCGCCCGCGAGGCCCTGCCGCAGCGGATCGCGCACGCGGTGCTGGTGCAGATGGAGCGCTCGGGCGAGGCGCCGGACGACCGGGTGCAGGACGCGGTCGCCCGCAACAGCGCGGTGAAGGCGGCCGTGAAGGAGATCTGGCCGGCCGTAGACCCGGCGAAACTCGTCCTGCGCCTGCTGACGGACGCGGACTTCCTCGCCGAGCACGCCGCCGGTGTCCTGGACGAGGACGAGCAGAAGACGATCCTGTGGGCCAAACCGGTGCGCAGTGTGAAGTCGGCCAAGTGGTCGGCGGCGGACGCGGTGCTGATCGACGAGGCGGCGGATCTGATCCGGCGCACGCACTCGCTGGGCCATGTCGTCCTGGACGAGGCCCAGGACCTGTCCCCCATGCAGTACCGGGCCGTGGGCCGCCGCTGCACCACGGGCAGCGCGACGGTGCTGGGTGACCTGGCGCAGGGCACGACTCCCTGGGCGACCCGCAGCTGGGACGAGGCGCTGGCCCATCTCGGCAAGCGGGAGGGGGTCGTCGAGGAGCTGACGGCCGGTTTCCGCGTCCCCACGGACGTCATCACCTACGCCTCCCGGCTCCTCCCGCACATCGCCCCCGGCCTCACCCCGGTGGCCTCCGTCCGTGAGAACCCCGGCTTCTTCGAGGTCCGTGCGGTCGCCGGGACGTCCGAAGTGATCGCCGCCTGCGAGGAGTTGCTGCGCAACGAGGGCTCGACCGGCCTGATCGCCGCCGACGCCCGCATCCCGGCGCTGGCCGAGGCCCTGACGGCGGCGGGGATCACCTGCCTGGCCCCCGGCGAGGAGACCACCCAGGAGACCCGTCTCACCCTGGTCCCGGCGTCCCTCGCCAAGGGTCTGGAGTACGACTACGTGGTCCTGGACGAGCCGCAGGCGGTGGTGGACGGCGAGCCGGACGAGCGCACGGGGCTGCGGCGGCTGTACGTGGCGCTCACGCGTGCGGTGTCCGGACTGATCGTGACCCACGCGGCACCGGTACCGGCTCAGTTGGCCTGAGGGCGCGCGGCTAGGGTGTCGTGCCGTCCCCGCATGTCCCCATGGAAAGGCCTCCGTTGAGCACACCGCCGTCCCCGTACCCCGGCTACCAGCAGGCTCCCGGGCCGTACCCGCAGCAGCCGGCCCCGTACCAGCAGGCACCCGGGCCGTACGCACAGGTGCCCGGGGCATACCAGCAGCCGGCGCCCGGGGCGTACCAGCAGGCACCCGGGCCGTACGCGCCCCAGCAGGCGCCCGGCGCCTACGGCCAGCCCCAGGCTCCCTACCAGCAGGCCCCCGGCGCCTACCCGTCCGCCGCCGCGCCCGCGCCCGGCGGTCCCGGGTGCGAGGTGTGCGGAGCCGCACCCGCCGCACGGATGACCATCCGCGGCCACCAGGGCATGCTGATCATCATGCGCAACCTGTGGCGCAAGGGCACCTTCTGCCACACCTGCGGGCTCGCCGTCTTCCGAAAGATGCAGTCGGACACCCTGGCGCAGGGCTGGTGGGGTCCGATGTCGATGCTGATCACGCCCATCACGCTGCTGATCAACCTCTTCACCCTGTCCAAGATCCGCAAGCTCCCCGCGCCGGTCGCCCCCCAGGGCCCCGGGCTGGACCCGGGCCGCCCGGTGTTCAGCCGCCCGACCGGAATCGTGGGTCTCTTCCCGCTCACCGCCTTCGCCGTGCTGGTGCTCCTCGTGCTCGTCGGGTTGGCGGCCGGCTGACGCGGCGGCGGTCTGTCGGCGCTACTCCCCGTCCAGCGCCCTCCGCCATCCGGCCACGGCTCCCTCGGAAACCGGCCCCTCCCACCCGGAGGGCCGGGCCGCCCCGCCGATGTGGAAGGCGTCGATGCCGGCGGCCCGCAGCCGTGGGACGTGGTCGAGGCGGAGCCCTCCGCCGACCAGGAGGGTCTGGCCGTACCCGGGCTCTCCCCGCCGGCCCGCCTCGGCCTCCAGCGTCGGCAGTCCCGCGTCGACCCCGTCGGCGGCCCCCGCGGTGAGGTAGGTGTCGAGGCCCGGCAGGTCGGCGAGCTGCTTGCGCACGGCGTCGCGGTCGGCGGCGCGGTCGATCGCCCGGTGGAACGTCCACGCGCAGCCGTCCAGCACGCCGGCCACCCGCTCGACGGCGGCCAGGTCGACCCCGCCGGCCGGGTCGAGGAAGCCGAGGACGAACTGGTCGGCGCCGGCCTCGCGCAGGTCGCCGGCCACCCGGACCAGACGGTCCACGTCTCCGGCCGCGAACCCGTCCGCGAGGCGGAGCATCACGCGCAGGTCGATGTCGACGGCGACCCGGATCCCGGCGACGGTGGCGGGCGCCGGGCTGAGCCCGTCGGCCGCCATGTCGGTGACCAGCTCCAGGCGGTCCGCGCCTCCGGCCTGGGCGGCGACCGCGTCCTGGACGTCGAGCGCGATCACCTCCAGGACTGCACGCTTGCTCATGGCACCCCATTCGTCCGTCGATGGCTACAGGTCTAGTCCAATTCCAAGACTACGCCTGTGCCGGGGGTGCCGACGGCGCGCGCCACGGAAGAATGGGTGCATGGCCGACCTCGACGCCCTGCGCCTCCGTTTCGTCCGCGCGCTGGAAGCAGCCCGTGGCCCGGGCGGCGGCCCCGACCCCGCGCCGTACGCCGACAACCTGCTCGCCCGCTGGCAGGAGCCGCAGCGCCGGTACCACACGGTGGCCCACCTCACCGCCGTCCTCGACCGCATCGACGTCCTGGAGCAGTACGCCGCCGACCCGGACGTCGTGCGCCTGGCCGCCTGGTTCCACGACGCGGTCTACCTCCCGGAGCGGTCCGAGAACGAGGAGCGCTCGGCCCGCCTGGCCGAGCGCGCGCTCCCCGAGGCCGGGGTCTCTCAGGAGACGACCGCCGCGGTCGCCCGGCTGGTCCGGCTCACCGTCACGCACGACCCGGCCGACGACGACCGCGACGGCCAGGTGCTGTGCGACGCGGACCTCGCGATCCTGGCCGCGCCCCCGTCGGCGTACGCCGTCTACACCGCCGAGGTGCGCGAGGAGTACCACTTCGTGCCGAACGACGCCTTCCGGGAGGGCCGTTCGGCGATTCTGCGCCAACTCCTCGCCCTGCCGAGGCTGTTCCACACCCCCTACGGGCAGGAGCACTGGGAGTCCACCGCCCGCTACAACCTCGCCTCCGAGCTGGAAATGCTGTCGACCTGAGGGACGCGGCCCCCTAGGGTTCGCCCCATGCGACCGATAAACGGGGACGATGTGACCGAGGCCGTGGCGGGCTGTACGGCGGCACTGCGCGCGGCGGTGGACCGGGACTGGCAGGCCGTACCGGCCGGGCGGCTGGAGTGGGACTGCCACACCACCGCCGTCCATGTCGCCGACGACCTGATCGCCTACGCCGCCAACCTGGCCGGACGCGCACAGGACGGCTATCTCCCCTTCGAGCTCACCCTCGACGAGGGCACGGACAACGCGGGCCTGCTGCACGTCCTCGAGACGACCGGCGCGCTGCTCGCCGCCGCCGTCCGCACCGCCGAGCCCGGCGTCCGCGGCTTCCACCCCTACCCCTTCCGCAGCGCCGACGCCGAGGGCTTCGCCGCGATGGGCATCGCCGAAGTGCTGCTGCACACCCATGACATGGCCGAGGGGCTCGGGATCGCCTACGAGCCGCCGGCCGAGCTCGTCGAGTCCCTCCTCGCCTGCCTCTTCCCGCACGTCCAGCCCGGCCCCGCCCCCTGGCCGACCCTGCTGTGGGCCACCGGCCGCGGTGAGCTGCCCGGCCGCGCCCCCGTCGGCGAGTGGCGCTGGCGGAACAACCTCGTCATCCCGGCCGAGCGCCTCACCCTGGTCGGCGTCCGCCCGGCCGCCGCCCGCGGTCTGTGCCTGGGCGGCGACGGCGGCTTCACCTGGCTCGACGGCGGTCCGTACGAGGGCACCCGGGAGGCCGCGTCCTTCCTGGTGAAGGCGTACGAAGCCGGTGTGCACCGGCCTGAGTTCGGGGTCTTCGCGCTCGTACGGCACGAGGACGGCCGCGCGATCGGCGGCATCGGCTTCCACGGCATGCCGGACGAGGACGGCCGGGTGGAGATCGGTTACGACCTGGTCGAGGGCGCCCGCGGTCATGGGTACGCCACCGAGGCTCTGCGCGCGCTCGCGGACTGGGCGCTGGCCCGCGACGACGTCAGCTCCCTCTTCGCGACCGTCGACCGGAGCAACTCCGCCTCGCAGGCGGTGGTCACCCGGGCCGGTTTCACGCAGGTCAGCGACGAGGGTGAGGAGTTCGCCTACGAACTGCGCGGCTGAGCAAGCCCCTTGCGCCTGCGCAGCCCCGACTCGCGCAGCAGCCGCACCACTTCGCGGCTGCTGACCTCCACCGCCCCGGCGGCCACAGCGTCCGCGTACCGGTGCGACGGAAGGTCGTAGTGGTCGCGCTCGAAGGCGCGCCTCGGGACGCCCAGCCGCTCGGCGAACGCGTGGAGTTCGTCGTACGACACGTCGCTGACCATGTGCGACCACATGCGGCCGTGTCCGGGCCAGGCGGGCGGGTCGATGTACAGCGTCACGACGAGGTCATTCCGCCCGTGGCCGAGCCCAGCGAGCCCACCGCCGCGACCTTCACGCCCGCCTTGTGGCACACCCAGTGCGGGTCGGGGCCCAGCTCGGGCTCCACGTCCAGCGCGTGCGGGTCGCCGGTGCCGCACACCGGACACAGCGGCCAGCGGCCGTACCGGTCCAGCAGCGCGTCCTGCACGTCCTGTGCGATCAGCCCGGCGACATAGGACGCGCCCTCCGGCCACTGCTCGACCCACCAGCGCCGCTCCACCACGGAGTCCTCGACCAGCGAGACCACGTCCGCCTCCGCGACCTGGCCCGCGACCAGATCGGCGAGCACGAGGGCTCGCGCGGCATGCAGGGCCTGCTCGAGGGGAGTGACGGGTTCCATGGAACCCATTGTGCGCACTCTTGACCCCGGCGCCGAACCGAAAATATCTTTCACTTGTGACCCAGGACGTGAAGGAAATTTTCGGCAGTCCGGGCGGTTCCCTCGCCGCCAAGGTGCGCACCCTCGCCCCGTCCATGACCCGCTCCATGCAGCGCGTCGCGGAGGCCGTGGCGAGCGACCCGGCCGGCTGCGCCGCCCTCACGGTCACCGGCCTCGCCGAGCTCACCGGCACCAGCGAGGCCACGGTCGTCCGCACCGCCCGCCTCCTCGGCTACCCGGGCTACCGGGACCTGCGCCTGGCCCTGGCGGGACTCGCCGCACAGCAGCAGTCGGGCCGGGCGCCCGCGATCACGACCGACATCGCGGTGGACGACCCCATCGCCGACGTCGTCACCAAGCTGGCCTACGAGGAGCAGCAGACCCTCGCCGACACGGCCGCCGGACTCGACACCGTCCAGCTCGGCGCCGCGGTGAACGCCCTGGCCGGCGCCCGCCGCACCGACGTGTACGGCATCGGGGCGTCCGGGCTGGTCGCCCAGGACCTCACCCAGAAGCTCCTGCGCATAGGCCTCATAGCCCACGCCCACAGCGATCCGCACCTCGCCGTGACCAACGCGGTGCAGCTCCGTTCGGGTGACGTGGCGATCGCCATCACCCACTCCGGCTCGACGGGGGACGTCATCGAGCCGCTGCGGGTCGCCTTCGAGCACGGGGCCACGACCGTGGCCATCACCGGCCGGCCGGACTCGCCGGTCACCCAGTACGCCGACCACGTACTGACCACGTCCACCTCACGGGAGAGCGAGCTGCGACCGGCCGCGATGTCCTCGCGGACCAGTCAACTGCTCGTGGTGGACTGCCTGTTCGTGGGAGTGGCCCAGCGTACCTACGAGACGGCGGCGCCCGCGCTGGCCGCGTCGTACGAGGCACTGGCGCACCGGCATCGCACCAGCCCCAGGTGACCGAGCCCAGGTCACCAGTCCCGGGTGGGCAACAGCACGCACAACGGCACCCAGACCTGAGAGAGCCGCCTCCCCATGACCTCCCCCGACCTGCGTCAGCAGTTGGCTTCCCTGACCACCGAGGCCTTCCGCCCCGAGCTCGCCGACATCGACCGTCTGTCCACCCTCGACATCGCCCGCCTGATGAACGGTGAGGACGCGGGCGTGCCCGGGGCCGTGGCGGCGCAGCTGCCCCGGATCGCCACCGCCGTCGACGCCGTCGCCGCACGCATGGCACGCGGCGGGCGGCTGGTCTACGCCGGTGCCGGCACCGCCGGCCGGCTCGGCGTGCTGGACGCCTCCGAGTGCCCGCCCACCTTCAACACCGACCCCGCGCGGGTCGTCGGCCTGATCGCGGGCGGCCCGGAGGCGATGGTGACCTCCGTCGAGGGCGCCGAGGACTCCGGGGAACTGGCCCACCGCGACCTGGACGCCCTGGGGCTCACCCCCGAGGACACGGTCGTCGGCATCTCCGCCTCCGGCCGCACCCCCTACGCGATCGGCGCCGTCGAACACGCCCGCGCCCTGGGCGCGCTGACCATCGGCCTGGCCTGCAACGAGCACAGCGCGCTCGCGGCCGCCGCCGAGCACGGCATCGAGGTGGTCGTGGGACCGGAGCTGATCACCGGCTCCACGCGCCTGAAGGCCGGCACGGCCCAGAAGCTGGTCCTGAACATGCTGTCGACCATCACGATGATCCGGCTCGGCAAGACGTACGGAAACCTGATGGTCGACGTCCGCGCGTCGAACGACAAACTCCGCGCCCGCTCCCGCCGGATCGTCTCCCTGGCCACGGGCGCCTCCGACGAGGAGATCGAGAGGGCCCTCACCGAGTCCGGCGGCGAGGTGAAGAACGCGATCCTCGCCCTCCTCGCCGATGTCGACGGCCCGACGGCCGCCCGCCTTCTGGAGGAGTCCGGGGGCCATCTGCGTGCCGCGCTGGCGCACGCGACCCGCTGACGCGCACGCTCGGGGCGTGCGCAACGACCCCGCCTCCACCGCGACCGCCCTCCTCGACCGGGTCGGCGGCCCGGCCAACGTCACCTCCGCGACCCACTGCATGACCCGCCTCCGGCTGGCCCTCGCCGACCCGGCGGCGGTGGACGAGGAGGGGCTGCGGGCCGTGCCCGGTGTGCTCGGGCTGGTGTCCGACGGGCCGGCCCTGCAGATCGTGCTCGGGCCCGGCGTGGTCGACGAGGTCACGGCGGAGGTGGAGGCGCGGGTCGCGGCCACCGGCCGGCCCGAGCCCGGCGGCACCCGGCCGAGGAGGCAGAGCGGGCCGGGAGAGCCGAGAGAGCCGAAGGAGCCGAAGGAGCGGGCGAAGGAGCCGAAGGAGCGGGCGAAGGAGCAGGCCGCCCCCCTCAAGACCGCCCTGCGCCGGGTAGCGAACGTCTTCGTCCCGCTGATCCCCGCCCTGATCGGCTGCGGCGTCCTGTCCGGCCTCAACGGCCTGCTGCTGAACACCGGTTGGCTGCCGTCCCTGACCCCGGCCCTCTCCTCCGTCGCCTCGGCCTTCCTGGCACTGATCGCGGTGTTCGTCGGCCACAACACGGCGAAGGAGTTCGGCGGCACGCCCGTGCTGGGCGGGGCGGTGGCGGCCGTGGTCGTGTACCCGGGCGTGGCGAGGGTGACGGCCTTCGGCACCCACCTCGCCCCCGGCCAGGGCGGGGTGCTCGGCGCCCTCGCGGCGGCCCTGCTGGCGACCCGCGTGGAGAAGTGGGTCCGGGGCCGGGTGCCGGGCGCGCTGGACGTCCTCCTCACCCCGACGGTCACCGTCCTCGTCCCGGGCCTGGTGACGCTGTACGGGCTGATGTACGCGGCCGGAGTGGTGGCCACGGTGATCGGCACGGCGGCGACCTGGCTGCTGGCCGGCGCCGGAGCGGTGGCCGGACTGCTCCTCGGGGGCCTCTTCCTCCCCCTGGTCATGCTGGGCCTGCACCAGGCCCTCATCCCCATCCACACCACCCTCATCGAGCAGCAGGGCTACACCGTCCTGCTCCCCCTGCTGGCCATGGCGGGAGCGGGCCAGGTCGGCGCGGCGCTGGCCGTGTACGTCCGCCTGCGCCACGACGTCTCCCATCTGCCCCTGCGTACGACGATCCGCTCGGCCCTCCCGGCGGGCCTGCTGGGCGTGGGCGAGCCGTTGATCTACGGGGTGTCCCTGCCGTTGGGCCGCCCCTTCCTGACCGCCTGCGCGGGCGGGGCGGCGGGCGGGGCGTTCGTCGGCTTCTTCGCGATGCTCGGCACCAGGGTGGGCGCGACGGCGATCGGCCCGTCCGGCTGGGCCCTGTTCCCGCTGCTGACGGGCAACCGGGGCATGGGGACGGCGGCGGCGATCTATGCCGGCGGCCTCCTCACCGGCTATCTGGTCGGCTTCCTGGCGACCTATGCCTTCGGCTTCCCCCGCCACCCCCGAGTGGGCGCACCCGCGTGACGTACCGTCCGGCCGGTCGTTCCCCGGGCATGATGAAGAAGCTCCTGGTCACCGCCGTCCTCACGGTCTCCGCCGCCGCCCTGGCGGCCCCCGCCCACGCCGACGTCCGCGGATCCGACGCTGACGCGCGGGCGTGTGTCGAGAACCTCGCCCTGTTCCCCGCGTTCAGTCCCGTCTCGCCGCTGTCGCTGGCGGCCGGGGCCCTCGCCGCCGCCCCCGCCTGCGGAGCACAGAGCGTCCTCGACCACATCGCCGGCTGACGACCGAGCGCCCGGCCCCTCAGCGGCCCGGCGGGCCCTCGGGGGCGCGCCAGACGAGGGTGTACCGCCAGAAGAGCCGCCGCCGGAGCCGGGCGCCGGGCAGCAGTCGGCGCGCCTCCCGGGCGATGCCGGCGAAGGACAGCTCGGGTTCACGGGTCGGCGCGGTCATCGAGACGGGCCGGCGGGTGGTGGGCCGCCCGCGGTTCTTCACCCACCCGGTCAGCAGGTTGAGCGGTATCGCGACCAGCCCGAGCGCATGATCGACGGGACTCGCGGCCCGGGCACAGCCGACGACCACCAGGGTGCCACCGGGCGCGAGCTCCCGGCGGAGCCGGGTGAGGGTCTCGGCGAAGGGGAGGTGGTGGAGCACGGCGACGCAGGTGACGACGTCGTACGGCCCCGGCGGGAGACCGTCCGGGGCGGAGGCGAGGGTGTAGCCGACGGGAGCGGCGGGGTCGGTCAGTTCCCGGGCCCGCCGAAGGATCTCCGGGTCCGCGTCGACCCCCAGCACCCGCTCCCCCCGCCCGGCCAGCAACCGGACCAGGTCCCCACTGCCGCACCCCACGTCCAGGGCGCTGCCGAACCGGCGGGGCAACTGCCGCAGCAGCCACCGGTGATAGTGGGCGTTGTGGTCCCAGGGGTGGGCGGCGTTGAAGCGGTGAAGGGCGTCGATCAGTCGGCTCGGCAGCACGGCTGACACCCTACGGCTCTCCCGGCTCCCCCGGTTCACGGCCGACGCCCCCGTTACCCTTGAGGATCCCCAGTGGAGCCGCCCGACCCCGCCCTGGTCGTCGGCCCCGGACTGGACACCGAGGAACCCAAGGACTGCGCAGGCCGACCATGAACCACGCCCAGCTCGCCGCCCTCGGAAGGGCGCTCCGGCTCCTCGGGGAGCACGGGGAAGCCCTGACCGCCGACACCCCGGACGCCCGGCTGCACGAGATCAAGGCGGATCTGCGCCGGGCACTCGACCTCGTGGACGAGAGCGCCGGGAACGGCGCGCCCAGCACCCGCTGCCCGGAGCATCCCCAGGGCCCCGTGGACGAGAGCGCGCCCGATCTGTGCCTGCTCTGCGAGACCCGGCGCCGGGCGGCCCGCCGCTCGGAGTTCCAGGGCCGGCCGGCCGCCGCCGAGCCCGTGGCCACCGCGCCCTCCCGGTACGGGGTGCGCGGTGACCGGCCCCAGCCCCAGCAGCGCTGGCTGCCGGAGGCCTGGAACGGGCAGGAGTGGCGGCTGTGCGGGACACCGCGGCGGGACCGGCGGGAGGCCGAGGCGTATCTCGCCGCCCAGCGGCGCGGGTCCCGGCCCGCCATGGCCTACCGGCTCGTGCACGAGTTCACCGACTACGAGGTGCTGCGGGTGTGGGGCACCCCCGTGCACGTCGACATCGAGCCGCTGAACGGCCCTCTGCAGGGCGGGTTCAGCTGAGCGTCTTCAGGGACGCGGCGTCGTACGGCTTCAGCTCGTCGAGGCGGTCGGAGAGCACCTTGGCCGCCCACTGAGGGTCCTGGAGCAGGGCGCGGCCGACGGCGACCATGTCGAACTCGTCGGCCTCCAGGCGGTCGAGGAGGTTGTCGATGCCCTTGACCTCGGAGCCCTGGCCCTGGAAGGCGCCCAGGAACTCACCGTCGAGGCCGACCGAGCCGACGGTGATGACCTGCTTGCCGGTGAGCTTCTTCGTCCAGCCGGCCAGGTTCAGGTCCGAGCCGTCGAACTCGGGCAGCCAGTAGCGGCGGGTGGAGGCGTGGAAGACGTCGACGCCGGCCGCGGCGAGCGGGGTGAGGATCGCCTCCAGCTCCTCGGGGGTCTCGGCGAGCCGGGCCGTGTAGTCCTGCTGCTTCCACTGCGAGTAGCGGAAGATGACCGGGAACTCGGCCGAGACCGCCTCACGGACCGCGGCGACGATCTCCGCGGCGAACTGGGTGCGGGCCACCGGGTCGCCGCCGTAGGCGTCGGTACGGCGGTTGGTGCCCTCCCACAGGAACTGGTCGACGAGGTAGCCGTGGGCGCCGTGGATCTCCACGCCGTCGAAGCCGATGCGCTCGGCATCCGCGGCGGCCTTGGCGAACGCGGCGACGACGTCGTCCAGGTCCGCCTGGGTCATCGCCCTGCCGGTGGGCTCGGCGTCCGCCGCGACCAGGCCGGACGGGCCCATCGCGGGGGCCTCCGGGAAGGGGGCCTCCCCGTCCTTGCGGACCATGCCGATGTGCCACAGCTGCGGGACGATGGTGCCGCCCGCCGTGTGCACGTCCTCGGCGACCTTCGCCCAGCCCGCCAGCTGCTCCTCGCCGTGGAACCGGGGCACGCGCCCGCTGTTGCCGGCCGACTCGTGCCCCACGTAGGTGCCCTCGGTGACGATCAGACCGACCCCGGCGGCGGCCCGGCGGGAGTAGTACGAGCGCACGTCCTCGCCGGGGATGCCGCCCGGGGAGAACATGCGGGTCATCGGCGCCATCACGATCCGGTTGGGAACGGTGAGACCGTTGAGCGCGATCGGGCGGGACAGGATCTGGGCCGCGCGGGAGGCGGGCGTCGTGGCGGTCACGTGGGGGCTCCTCGTGAGTGCGGGGTTAACCGGTCGGTATGTGAGCACGCATTGTTGCAGCTTCTTAAGTAATCACCTATGCGCTGCCCCACATTCCGCCCCAGGGCAAGCCTTTACGTGACGCCCCTCACACCCTGCTCACCTCAAGCGCCCCCAGAGCTGCGTCGCCGTCTGTTCCGTGAACCCCGTCGGTGAGGGATCCGTCGGCAGCTGCGCCGGCACCGTCGTGTGGTTCCTGCCCGGCTTGTCGGCGAAGAGGGCGACGGTCAGGGTGAGCCGGGCGTCGTAGGCGACGGTCCACACCGTGCGGCGGGTGATGCCGCCGCCCGCTCCCGCCGTGAACAGGCTCGCCGGAGGCCCGGCGCCCGGGGTGGCCCGCAAGCCGCCCTGGACCGGCGCGGCCGCCGCGCGGGCCGCCTGCTCGGGCAGGACCCGGTGGCGGTCGGGGTGCGCGGAGTAGACGGTCCGGCCGTCACGGGTGATGCGGGCGACGGTGTACGGCGCGGCGTACATGCCGTCGGCCGCGACCGCCGCGTACGCCGACGTGAGCCTCAGCGGTGTGGGCGCGGCCGTCCTCGACAACCCGGTGAGCGGGGCGCCGAACCGCATCCCCGCCAGCGGCGTCATCGCCGTACCCGCCTCCACCGCCCCGCTCACGGCGTCGTTGAAGGGCTGCCGGGCGTAGTCCGACCCCCCGTACAGCACCCGCACCGCACCGTCGCCGGGCTCGATGCCCACGACGGCGGTGTGCAGCCGTACTCCCTTGCCGGCCTTCTGACCCTTGACCAGTTCCGCCGTCGAGTCCTGCAGGGGGAGGTCGAAGGTGGTGCGCACGGTGTAGCCGCCCTTCGCCAGCTGGTCCTCGGTGATGCCGAGCCGGTCGGCGGCCTCCTTCGCCGCGACGTCGATCAGGTACTGCCGCTGCCCGTCGGTCGCCCCGGGCGGATAGAACCGGAACGCCGGGAAGCGGGCCTCGGCCCGCTGTCTCGCCGTGATGTTCCCGCTCGCCGCCATCGCGTCCAGCACCCACTCCCAGCGGCGTTGGAGCGTCGCCGTGACCTTCGGGTCCGAGCCGGCCTTCTCGTAGTAGGAGGGGAGGTTGATGACGGCGGCCAGGGCCGCGCCCTGCGAGACCGTGAGGTCCTTGGTGTCGACGTCGAAGTAGTTGCGCGCGGCCGACTGGATGCCGGCGGCGCCCCGGCCGAAGTACACCGTGTTGAGATAGCCCTCCAGGATCTCGTCCTTGGAGCGCGTGCGGTCCAGCTTGACCGCGATCAGCGCCTCGCGCGCCTTGCGTGACAGCGTCTGCTCGGGGCTGAGCAGCGCGTTCTTGACGTACTGCTGGGTGATGGTGGAGCCGCCCTGCCGTTCGCCGCCGGTCAGCGCCGCCGCGACGGCACGGACGAGGGCCTTCGGGGAGACACCGGAGTCGGTCCGGAAGGAACGGTTCTCGGCGGCGATCACCGCGTCCTGCACATACCGCGGAACCTGCGACAGCGACACCTCCTGACGGTCCACCGGGCCGCGGCGGCCCAGGTAGGCGCCCTTCTCGTCGAGGAAGACGGTGCTCTGGACGACCGTGTCCGGGTGCGGGTCGGGAATGACGGTGAGCTTGTACGCGACGACGACCGCCCCGACCAGCAGGGTGAGCAGGACCAGGAAGGCGGCCAGCAGCCGGCGCGCGATACGGCCCCGGTTGCGGCGCAGACGGACGCGGAGCGGGATGCGCCGCGAACTCGGGCGCGCGGAGGCCTCCTTGGGCTCTTCCCCGAGCTCCAAGGTCATGCCCACCACCCCCCGCTCCGCAGCCGTGCCACGACGGCGCCCGCGGCGTCGTACACCCGGACGCCCTCACCGCCCTCACCGCCGTCGGCCTTCTCCATGCCCTGGACGATGAGCGTCTTGGTGTCCTGCGCGGACAGCGACGTGGTCGCGTACCAGACGCCCCAGCCGGGGCTGCCCGCCAGGGTGAGCACCTTGGCGGCGACCTGACCGTGACCGGTGCTCAGCTCGACACGTCCCGGGTCCCCGGAGACGCCGTAGTACAGGCCGGACAGGAAGTACCTGCCCCGCACCGGCTCCGCCTGCAGGGACACCCCCGGCTCGTGGCGCGGGTAGGCGTCCAACCCGCGGAACTGGTCGGCCTGTTCCGGCGTCGACCAGTGGCTGCCGTCCGCGGTCAGCCACATCTCCACGCCGGGCGCGGCCTGCACCCGCTCCCCGGGCGCCACGATCCGTACGGAGCCCACCGCCCGGACGGACGTCGTACCGGACGACTCACCGCGGCCGCTCCCGGCGACCCGGCCGACGGCGAGGGAGCCCCCGGCCACCAGCACCACCGCGGCGGCACCGGCGGCCACCGCGGCCCGGCGCCGCCGCCACGCCCGCCCCCGTACGGTCACCGCGTCCAGCGGAAGCGGGCCGGGAACCACCTCACCGGCCACGGCGGCGTAGGCCTCGCGCAGCCGCTGTTCATCACCCCCGGCCGCTTTCACCCCACGCCTGGCGAAGTGCCGTACCGCGCCCTTGGAGATGCCGAGCAACTGACCGATCTGCGCGTCGGGGAGCCCCTCCCCGTACCGCAGCACCAGCACGGCCCGCTGCCGTGCGGCACGCCCCACGAGCGGCCACGGCCGCCGCAGCCGGCTCCGCACCAGGTGACGCCGTACGTGGAAGTCGACGTCGTTGCGCGGAACACGGCGCCAGCGCGCGTAGACCCGTATCAGCGTCCTTCTCGCCAGGTCGTCCGCCTCGGCCGGGTCCTCGGTGAGCAACCGCGCCGTGACGAGGAGTCGGGGCCAGCAGGTGCGCGCGCAGGCGGCGAAGTCGTCATGGATCCGGGCACCCGTCCGCATCGTCTTCTCCTTGGGTCACGTGTGTTTCGATGTACGCCGCACACGCGGCTCACGGGACCTGTACGCACGGGCGGGGCGGGCGGGTTGCACAGCGAACGCAAGACGCGGAAAGACTCAGCGAGACTCAGCAGGACTCCGGTGGAGGGCATGACCGAGGACGAGTTCGACGCTTTCTACGCGGCGGCCTTCCCCCGCCTGACCGGGCAGCTCTATGCCTTCACCGGCGATCACGGCGAGGCCCAGGACGTGGTGCAGGAGGCGTTCGTACGCGCCTGGGACCGGCGGAAGTCCTTCCTGGCCGACAGCGCCCCCGAGGCCTGGATCCGCACGGTCGCCGTACGGCTGGCGGTCAGCCGCTGGCGGCGCGCCAGGCGCTGGCTGGAGCTGATGCGACGGCACACACCCCCCGAGTCGACCCCCGGCCCCGGTCCCGAACACGCCGCGCTGGTGGCCGCGTTGCGCCAGTTGCCCCAGGCGCAGCGGCTGGCGATCGTCCTGCACCATCTGTGCGACCTGAGTGTCGAGCAGGTAGCCTCCGAGACCGGCGCCCCCGTGGGCACCGTCAAGGCCCGGCTGTCCCGGGGCCGGGCGGCACTGGCGAAGCAGCTGGGCGCGGACGAGGCCGATGAGCCGGTACGGAAGGAGGGCGGCCGTGTCGGATGACCTCACCACGGATGAACTGACCACCCGGCTCCGCGAGTTGGCGACGGCGAACGAGACCACGCCACCCGTCGCCGCCCCCGGGATCCGCCGCCGCGCCGTCCGCCGGGGCCGCCGTCGCCGCACGGCCCTCACCCTCGGCGCGGGCACCGCGGTCCTCGCCCTGGCGGCATTCGCGCTGACACTGCACTCGGGCGACACCCCCGCCCACCGCCAGTCCCCGGCCGCCACCGCTCCCCGCCTCCCGTCCCCCACCTTCACCGCCTCCCCCGCCGCGACCCCGGTCACCGGCAGGGTGGACTTCGAGAAGCAGACCCTGACCATCGGCGGCCGGGTCATGCACATCACCCCGGACTTCCCGGCCCTCGCCTCCGCCGGTCTGCTGACCGTCTCCGCGAAACTCGACCTCAAACGGGACACGGTCGACGAAATCACCAAGAACTCATGCAAGGTGGCGGAACCGTACGTGGTCGAACTCCGCGGCACCGGCCGGACCAGTGTCTACGCGGGCTCCCTCACCTGCGCCCCCCGGCCCGGCAGCTGGATCGGCCTCGGCATGAAGGACGCCATGTGGCTCTACAACAGGCTGGAACCGGGCGACACGCTGTCGGTGGTCACACCGAGGGGTTAGAACGAGGGTTCGGAGCGTGTCCGGGCGATCTGGAAGACTGGACGCCTGTGACACATGCCGATCTTGCTCATCGCATTCATGCCGCCGCCCACCTGACCGGTCGGTTCACCCTGCGGTCCGGTCGTACTGCCACGGAGTACTTCGACAAGTACCGGTTCGAGGCCGACCCTGTCCTGCTGGACGAGATCGCCCGGCGGATGGCACCGCTGGTGCCGTCCGGCACGGAGGTGCTGGCGGGACTGGAGATGGGCGGTATCCCGGTGGTGACCGCTCTCGGCCGGCACACGGGCCTGCCCTGCGCCTTCGTGCGCAAGCAGGCCAAGGCGTACGGCACCTGCCGGCTCGCCGAGGGAGCCGGGGTCGCGGGGCGGCGGGTGCTGGTCGTGGAGGACGTGGTCACCAGCGGCGGACAGATCGTGCTGTCGAGCGCGGACCTGCGTGGCCTGGGTGCTCAGGTGCACGAGGCCCTGTGTGTGATCGACCGTGAGCAAGGCGGTGGTGACGCTCTCGCGGCCGAGGGCATCCGCCTGTTGTCGTTGCTGACAGCCGAGGATCTGCGGAACGCCGCCTGACCGAGGAAAACGCCCGAGGGTGGTACCCCCAGCCAGAAGCTGGGCGTACCACCCTCGGTCCGAAGGACAGGTGATCAACCGTCAGGTCGATCAGAAGTCCATGTCACCGCCCGGCATGCCGCCGCCGGCCGGCGCGGCGGCCTTCTCCGGCTTGTCGGCGATGACGGCCTCGGTGGTGAGGAACAGCGCGGCGATGGAGGCGGCGTTCTGCAGCGCGGAACGGGTCACCTTCGCCGGGTCGATGATGCCCTCGGCGACCAGGTCGACGTACTCGCCGGTCGCGGCGTTCAGGCCGTGGCCCGGGGTCAGGTTGCGCACCTTCTCCACCACGACACCGCCCTCGAGGCCGGCGTTGACGGCGATCTGCTTCAGCGGGGCCTCGAGCGCGATGCGCACGGCGTTGGCGCCGGTCGCCTCGTCACCCTCGAGCTCCAGCTTCTCGAAGACCTGGGAGGCCTGCAGCAGGGCCACGCCACCACCGGCGACGATGCCCTCCTCGACGGCGGCCTTCGCGTTGCGGACGGCGTCCTCGATGCGGTGCTTGCGCTCCTTGAGCTCCACCTCGGTGGCGGCACCGGCCTTGATGACCGCGACACCGCCGGCGAGCTTCGCCAGGCGCTCCTGCAGCTTCTCGCGGTCGTAGTCCGAGTCGCTGTTCTCGATCTCGGCGCGGATCTGGTTCACGCGGCCGTTGACCTGCTCGGAGGAGCCGGCACCGTCGACGATGGTGGTCTCGTCCTTGGTGATGACGACCTTGCGGGCGCGGCCCAGGAGGTCCAGGGTCGCGTTCTCCAGCTTGAGGCCGACCTCCTCGGAGATGACCTCGCCGCCCGTGAGGATGGCGATGTCGCCGAGCATGGCCTTGCGGCGGTCGCCGAAGCCCGGGGCCTTGACGGCGACGGACTTGAAGGTGCCGCGGATCTTGTTGACGACCAGGGTCGACAGGGCCTCGCCCTCGACGTCCTCGGCGATGATCAGCAGCGGCTTGCCCGACTGCATGACCTTCTCCAGGAGCGGGAGCAGGTCCTTGACGGAGCTGATCTTGGAGTTGGCGATGAGGATGTACGGGTCCTCGAGCGACGCCTCCATGCGCTCCATGTCGGTCGCGAAGTAGGCGGAGATGTAGCCCTTGTCGAAGCGCATGCCCTCGGTGAGCTCGAGCTCCAGGCCGAAGGTGTTGCTCTCCTCGACGGTGATGACGCCTTCCTTGCCGACCTTGTCCATGGCCTCGGCGATCAGCTCGCCGATCTGGGTGTCGGCGGCGGAGATGGACGCGGTGGAGGCGATCTGCTCCTTGGTCTCGACGTCCTTCGCCTGCTCCAGCAGGGCGGCGGAGACGGCCTCGACGGCCTTCTCGATACCGCGCTTCAGGGCCATCGGGTTGGCACCGGCGGCGACGTTGCGCAGGCCTTCCTTGACCAGGGCCTGGGCGAGCACGGTCGCGGTGGTCGTACCGTCACCGGCGACGTCGTCCGTCTTCTTGGCGACTTCCTTGACCAGCTCGGCGCCGATCTTCTCGTACGGGTCCTCGAGCTCGATCTCCTTGGCGATGGAGACACCATCGTTGGTGATCGTGGGGGCACCCCACTTCTTCTCGAGGACGACGTTGCGGCCCTTGGGGCCGAGCGTCACCTTCACGGCGTCCGCGAGCTGGTTCATGCCGCGCTCGAGGCCGCGCCGCGCCTCCTCGTCGAACGCGATGATCTTGGCCATGTGAAGTGGTCCCTCCAGGACTGGGGGTGATTCCTTCGGACCGCGCCCGCGCCCGCGACGGACGGTTCGCCGGCCTGTGGTTCCTTGCCCCACGTGGCCCGCGCACCTCACCGACCCGGTCCTTCTTTGTCACTCTCACCTTCAGAGTGCTAACGCCAATGATTAGCACTCGGCATGCCCGAGTGCAAGCGCCCCGGGCCTGCCGGAGGGGCACTCGGCCGCGGGCGAACAGGCGGCCCCGGGCAGGCCGAAGGGCCCGCACCCCAGGAGGTACGGGCCCTTCGAAAGATGAACAGAAGAACGTCGCTGTCAGTCGACGCGTGCTTCAGCTGGTCGCCAGCCGGACCATGTCCGCCTGCGGGCCCTTCTGGCCCTGCGAGATCTCGAAGTCGACCCGCTGCCCCTCTTCCAGGGTGCGGTAACCGTCCATCTGGATCGCGCTGTAGTGGACGAAAACATCCGCACCACCGTCGACCGCGATGAAGCCGTACCCCTTCTCCGCGTTGAACCACTTGACGGTGCCCTGAGCCATGCCTAACTCCCCTATTACTGGCCCTTGCACAGATCCACACTTCGCGGACCCGGGTCAGACCTCACCCCCCATCGGTCGGGGGCGTGCGCCGGAACGCGTCGACCGCGGCTGAATGTATCTGTCCAACTGCCGTCTGCAACAGGTCAATCGGACGAGAATTCTGGACGGGAACGGTCCGGAATGTGGTGAGAATTCACCCGACTCCAGGGCAAGTCGGGCCCCTCAAATCACCACAAAAGCCGCATAAAACACGTCGACTTTGGCTACTTCTTGTCGGGTGTGCGGCATGAATACAAGGCCCCCGACCGGTTGGTCCCGGAGCGCGTTCCCCAACTCTACCGCGCTCAATCACACAGAATTGCCCCCTCCGCTTCTCTCACGGAGGAGGCAATTCGATGAACAATGCGTAACCGAAGTTACCCAAGGTAACGATCAGCCGCCGGCGACGGCCGGAATGATGGAGACACCCGCGCCGTCCGGGGTGGCGGTCTCCAGTCCCTGCTCGAAGCGGACGTCGTCGTCATTGACGTACACGTTGACGAACCGGCGCAGCTTGCCCTGGTCGTCCAGGACGCGCGCGGCGATCCCGGTGTGGTTCTTCTCCAGGTCGGCGATGACCTCGGCGAGGGTGCCGCCTTCGGCGGCCACTTCGGCCTGCCCGCCCGTGTAGGTGCGCAGGATCGTCGGGATGCGAACGGTCACGCTCATGCGAGGCCAGCCTCTCGGAAGGAGTCCAGGGTCGGTCGGATGGTGGCGGTGAGGCCGGTGCCGGCCACCGCGTCCAGCGTCTTGAGTCCATCACCGGTGTTCAGGACCACCGTGGTCTTCGTCGGGTCCAGGACGCCGTCCTTGACCAGCTTGCGGGTGACGCCGACGGTCACACCGCCCGCGGTCTCGGCGAAGATGCCCTCGGTGCGGGCCAGCAGCTTGATGGCGTCCACGACTTCCCCGTCCGTCACGTCCTCCACGGCACCGCCGGTGCGGCGCGCGATGTCCAGGACGTACGGCCCGTCGGCAGGGTTGCCGATGGCGAGGGACTTGGCGATGGTGTTCGGCTTCTGGGGCCGTACGACGTCGTGGCCCGCCTTGAAGGCGGTCGACACCGGCGAGCAGCCCTCGGCCTGCGCACCGAAGATCTTGTACGGCCTGTCCTCGACGAGGCCGAGCCCGACCAGCTCCTGCAGACCCTTGTCGATCTTCGTCAGCTGGGAGCCGGAGGCGATCGGGACCACGATCTGGTCGGGCAGCCGCCAGCCGAGCTGCTCGCAGATCTCGTACGCGAGCGTCTTGGAGCCCTCCGCGTAGTACGGCCGCAGGTTGACGTTGACGAAGCCCCAGCCCTCGCCGGCCGGGTCGCCGATCAGCTCGGAGCAGAAGCGGTTGACGTCGTCGTAGTTGCCCTCGATGCCGACGAGCTCGCCGCCGTAGACCGCGGCCATGACGACCTTGCCCTGCTCCAGGTCGTGCGGGATGAACACGCAGGACCGGAAACCGGCGCGGGCCGCGGCGGCGCCGACGGCACCGGCGAGGTTGCCGGTGGAGGAGCAGGACAGGGTGGTGAAGCCGAAGGCGCGGGCGGCCTCCAGGGCCTGGGCCACCACGCGGTCCTTGAAGGAGTGGGTCGGGTTGCCGGAGTCGTCCTTGACGAACAGGCCGCCGGTGACGCCGAGTTCGCGGGCGAGGTTGTCGGCCTTGACCAGCTTGGTCCAGCCCGGGTTCAGGTTCGGCTTGTCGGCCACGTCGGCCGGGACCGGCAGCAGCGGCGCGTACCGCCAGATGTTCGCGGGGCCGGACTCGATACGGCGGCGCAGCTCTTCGGTGTCGTAGGCGGAGAAGTCGTAGGCGATCTCCAGCGGACCGAAACACTCCTCGCAGGCGAACACCGGACCGAGGGGGACGCGGTGACCGCACTCGCGACAGCTCAGGGCCGCGGCGGGACCGAGGTCTACGGTGGAATCGGTGGAGCTTGCAACTGTCTGCACAGCCATGGAGGCGAGGCCCTTTCTCCTCATCTTCCTCACGACGCACCTCGCCGTGAGACGGATTTGGCACCTTCCCTAGCCGGGAGCCTCGCGGAGCGATCGAGCCTGATCAGGCCGATCTACGAGTACCGACTGGAGGGTTGCCGGGGCTTCATCGGGCCGTGTCCCTCTGCCCCTCTGGATGAGCGGTATGCGGTTGTGAACGCGCTCCGACCCCCGACATGCGATGGTCATCGGCGTTGTTCAAGACTGTAACCGAAGGCCAGGAGAGTTGAGATAGTCGTCCGAACCGCGAGATGGATCACACGGTGCAGCCCGTGCGATCACGAACAGTGAGGAGCCGCAGACCGTGCTGGAAGAAGTCGAGCGCTGGCTGGCCACCCGCTCCTGGTCCGTGGCCGATCGCCCGCTCCACCGGATCCTGTGCGCCAAGCAGCGCACCGGCCAGACGATCAGTGTCGTACTGCCCGCGCTCAACGAGGAGGAGACGGTCGGCGACATCGTCGCCGTCATCCGGCACGACCTCGTCGAGCAGGTCCCCCTCGTCGACGAGATCGTGGTGGTCGACTCCGGCTCCACCGACCGCACCTCCGAGGTCGCCGCCGCCGCGGGCGCGCGGGTGGTTCACCGGGACGAGATCCTGCCCCGCATTCCCGCCGTCCCCGGAAAGGGTGAGGTGCTGTGGCGCTCGCTCCTGGCCACCAGCGGGGACATCGTCTGTTTCATCGACGCGGACCTGCGGGAGTTCTCCTCCGACTTCGTCTCCGGGATCGTCGGCCCGCTGCTCACCGAGCCCGGGGTGGACCTGGTCAAGGGCATGTACGACCGCCCGCTGGGCGGCGCCACCGGTCAGGGCGGCCGGGTCACCGAGCTGATGGCCCGCCCCCTGCTGAACATGCACTGGCCGCAGCTGGCCGGCTTCGTCCAGCCGCTCGGCGGCGAGTACGCGGCCCGGCGCTCGCTGCTGGAACAGCTGCCGTTCCCGGTCGGGTACGGCGTGGAGCTGGGCATGCTGGTGGACGCCCTGCACCTGGTCGGTCTCGACGCGCTGGCACAGGTGGACGTGGGCGTGCGCAAGCACCGCCACCAGGACGGGCAGGCGCTGGGCCGGATGGCCGCGGCGATCTACCGCACGGCCCAGCTCCGGCTGGCCCGCGGCCATCTGATCCGCCCCTCCCTCACCCAGTTCGAGCGGGGCGAGGAGGGCTTCGAGCCGCGCACCTACTCGGTGGACACCGAGGAACGGCCGCCGATGGTGGAGATCGCGGAGTACGCCGAGCGCAGGGTGGCGTGAACCGGCCGCGGGGTCGTATACGTCGGCGTGCCGGACGTGGCCGTACGTTTGAGCGTTTCCGGGCCGGGCTAGGTTGAGGACCATGGCTTCCACGCACGGTGCTGCCGAGAGAGCTCAGGTGCTGGTCGCGTCCAACCGCGGCCCGGTTTCGTACACGGTGGACGACGAGGAGGGGGCCGGTTCGCTGCGCGCCAAGCGGGGCGGCGGCGGGCTGGTCTCGGGGCTGTCGGCCATCGGGCCGGACACGGACTCGCTGTGGGTGTGCGCGGCGCTCGGCGACGGGGACCGGGAGGCCGTACGGCGTGCGGGCGGCGGGCTGCTGCCGGGCGAGGACACCGCCGGGCAGCGGGTGCGGATGCTGGACATCGACGCGCAGGTGCACTCGGACGCCTACAACGGCATCGCCAACTCGGTGCTGTGGTTCGTGCACCACATGCTGTACCAGACCCCGCTGGAACCGGTCTTCGACGCGGAGTTCCGGCGGCAGTGGGCGTCGTACGAGGCCTACAACCGGGCCTTCGCCGAGGCACTGGCCGAGGCGGCGGGCGAGGGCGCGGCGGTGCTGGTGCAGGACTACCACCTGTGCCTGGTCCCCGGCATGCTCCGCGCACTCCGCCCCGACCTGCGGATCGGCCACTTCTCGCACACGCCGTGGGCGCCCCCGGAGTACTTCCGGCTGCTGCCCGACGACATCGCCGCCGAGTTGCTGAACGGCATCCTGGGCGCGGACCGGGCGGCATTCCTGACCAGGCGCTGGGCGGACGCGTTCACGGAGTGCTGTCACGCGGTACTGGGACCCGGGGCCCCGGCCGTGCGGGTCGGTGTGCACGGGCTCGGCGCGGACGCCGACTTCCTGCGCAAGCGGGCCCATGAACCCGATGTGGACGAGCGGATGGCGGCCCTGCGCGAGGAGATCGGCGAAGGCCGCGGCACCATCGTGCGCGTCGACCGCACCGAGCTGTCCAAGAACATCGTGCGCGGCCTGCTGGCGTACCGGCAGCTGCTGGACGACCACCCCGAGTGGCGTGAACGGGTGGTGCATCTCGCGTTCGCCTACCCGTCGCGGCAGGACCTCGCCGTGTACCGCGACTACACCGCCGAGGTCCAGCGGGTGGCGGAGCAGATCAACTCGGCCTACGGCACGCCCGGTTGGACGCCGGTCGTCCTGCATGTCAAGGACGACTTCGCCCGCTCCCTGGCCGCCTACCGGCTCGCCGACGTGGCGCTGGTCAACCCCATCCGGGACGGCATGAACCTGGTCGCCAAGGAGGTGCCGGTCGTCTCCGACGAGGGCTGTGCGCTGGTGCTGTCGCGGGAGGCGGGGGCGTACGAGGAGCTGGGCACCGACGCGCTCGTGGTGAACCCGTACGACATCGGGGGCACGGCCGACGCGTTGCACTCCGCGCTGACCATGCCGGCGGGCGAGCGGGCGGAGCGGTCGAAGCGGCTGGCGGCGGCCGCCACCGCGTTGCCGCCCGCTCAGTGGTTCCTTCAGCAGCTTCAGGCGCTGGAGGAGCTTCGGTCCAGCTGAGCTGCCAGGGTCCGCAGCAGGTGTACGACGCCGGCCGGGCCGTCCACCACCACGTCCGCGCGGTCGGCCAGCTCCGTGACCTCCGTGCTGCCGCTGCAGACCAGCAGGCCGGGGAGGCCCTCGGCGCGGAGTTCCTCGACGGCGGCGAAGGCGGGGAGGTCGCCGAGGTCGTCGCCGGCGTAGAGGACGCACTCGGCGCCGGTCCTGCGGACGTGGTCGGCGAGCGCCACGCCCTTGTCCATGCCCGGCGGGCGCAGTTCCAGGACCAGCCGGCCGGGTTCGACCACCAGGCCGTGGCGGGCGGCGAGGTCGGTGAGGGGGCCGCGCAGGGCCTCGAACGCGGCTTGCGGGTCGTCGGCGCGGCGGGTGTGCACCGCGACCGCCCGGCCCTTCTCCTCGACCCAGGTGCCGTGCCAGGCGCCGGCGCGGTCCAGCACGCCCGGCAGCTCGGCGCGGGCCGCGGCGACGCCGGGGTGCGGGGGCGGGGCGGTGACGGTGGCGGTGACCGCGTCCCAGCGTTCGGCGCCGTAGTGGCCGAGGACGGTCAGGTGCTCCAGGCCGGGGACGCCGGCGAAGCCGCCGTAGCGGACCGCGACGCCGGCGGGGCGGCCGGTGATCACAGCGATGGACGCCACCTTGGGGGCCAGTGCGGCGAGGGCCGGTACGGCCTCGGGGTGGGCGCGGGCCCGCTCGGGGTCGGCGACGATGGGTGCCAGCGTGCCGTCGAAGTCCAGACCGACAGTCGCGGCGCTCGGCTTGGCGAGGAGCGCGGCGAGTCCGTCCCGGCCGGGCCGAGTGGCTGGGGTCGGCAGAGGATGCATACAGCGACACTATCCAGGCTCGGCCGGACTCACTCCTGGGACTCCGTTCCCCACCCGCCCGTCTCGGCCGGCCGAACGGGCACCCACGCAGCTGGGCGGCCGCCGGTTCAGCGCTCCGTCCGCCGGGAGTCCCGCACCCTCCGCAAGCGGTTCACCGTCACCGGGTCCGCCGCCAGTGCCCGCTCGTCGTCCAGCAACGCGTTCAGGAGCTGGTAGTAGCGGACCGGGGACAGGCCCAGTTCCTCGCGTATCGCTCGTTCCTTGGCGCCGGGGCCGGGGAAGCCGCGGCGCTCCAGCGCGAGGATGGCCTGTTCGCGGGGGGCTAGTTCCATGCCGTCACCGTAGCGGTGGGGACTGACAGCGGCGCTCAGTTCTTCGCGCTGCTGTCGGCCGTCGTAGCCATCGCCTGGAGGCGGGTCAGGACGCCGGCGGGGTCGGCGCCGGGGGCGACGGCCTGGCCGATGTCCTGCTTCACGGCCGCGCTGACCGACGCCCAGGAGGTCTTGCCGACGGGGTACAGCTCGGAGGTGGGCAGCTCGTCGAGGAAGGGGTGCAGGGCCTTGTCGGGGGCGGAGTCCGACGCGCTCATGGCGTTGGACGCGGAGCCGGTGACCGGGAGGAGGCCGTACTCGCGGGAGAAGGCCAGGACGTTCTTCCGGGTGTATATGAAGTTGAGGAAGTCGCCGATCCGGTCGCGGTGCCCGTTCTGTCTGAAGGCCATCATCCAGTCGGCGACGCCCATGGAGGCCCTGGCCCTGCCGGTGCGCCCCGGCATCGGCACCATGCCGAACTTCACGCCCTTCTTCCCGGCCTGCTGGATCAGCGTGGGATGCCCGTTGAGCATGCCGACCTGACCGTCGGCGAAGGCGGCGAACGCGGTCGCCCGGTTGAGCTTGCCGGGCGGGACCGGGCCCGTCAGGCCCTTGTCGACCAGGTCGTCCTTGAGCCAGGTGAAGGTCTGGACGTTCTGCGCGGAGTCGATGGTGTAGGTGCCGATGTCGTCGGTGTAGCCGCTGCCGCCGTTGTTGCCGCTGCTGCCGCTGAGCAGCCACTGCATGGTCTCCGCCTGGGCCTCCTCGGGGCCGAGCGGCAGCGCGAAGGGGTACTTCACTCCCTTGTCCTTGAGCGCCTTGGCGTCGGCGGCGAGCTCGTCCCAGGTGGTGGGCGGGGTGATGCCGGCCTTGGCGAACAGGGTCTGGTTGTAGAAGAGCACGCGCGTGGAGGCGGCGAAGGGGATGCCGTACTGCGTGTGGTTCCACTGCCCGGCGTCGGAGAGCTGGGAGAGGAAGTCGGCCTGGGTCCGTATGGAGAGCAGGTCGGAGGCCGGGTAGAGCTTGCCGGCGGCCGCGTAGTCGGCGTAGGCGCCGATCTGGGCCAGGTCGGGGGCGTGGCCGGCGGCGACCATGTCCTTGACCTTGGCGTCGACGTCGTTCCACGAGTACACGCTGACGTCGATCTTCACACCGGGATGCTGGGACTCGTACTCCCTGACCAGGGTGTCCCAGTACTTCCGGGAGCTGTTGGCGGGAGAGTCGCCGTAGTCGGCGGCGACGAGTCTCAACGTGACGTCGGAGGAGCCCGTACTCCCGCAGCCGCCGAGGACCGCCGTCATGCCCAGTGCGGACACCACCGCGATCGTTCCTGCCGTACGCCGACGCAACCTCAACGCCCCAACCCTGCTGTCTGACCGTTCAACATATGGACACGTAAGGTCTACACCACGTGAGTGGACTAGACCTCTCGCGGGTGGGAGGGTCACACTAGGGCCCGTGGTGAGACATGTCATCGCCCTGGACGTGGGCGGTACCGGGATGAAGGCCGCCCTCGTCGGCGACGACGGCGGACTGCTCCACCGCGCCCGCCGCGCCACCGGACGCGAGCGCGGACCGGACGCGGTGGTCGAGACGATCCTCGGCTTCGCCGCCGAGCTGCGCGCGTACGGCCTGCAGCGCTACGGCGAGGCGGCCGCCGCCGTCGGTATCGCCGTGCCCGGCATCGTCGACGAGGAGCGGGGCATCGCCTCCTACGCGGCCAACCTCGGCTGGCGGGACGTACCGCTGCGCGCGCTGCTCGGCGAGCGCCTCGGCGTCCCCGTCGCCCTCGGCCACGACGTGCGCACCGGCGGCCTCGCCGAGGGCCGGATCGGCGCGGGCAGGGGCGCCGACCGGTTCCTGTTCGTGCCGCTCGGCACCGGAATCGCGGGCGCCATCGGCATCGACGGCCGGGTGGAGGCGGGCGCGCACGGCTTCGCCGGAGAGATCGGGCACGTGGTCGTACGCCCCGGCGGGACCCCCTGCCCCTGCGGGCAGCACGGCTGCCTGGAGCGGTACGCCTCCGCGTCCGCCGTCAGCGAGGCCTGGGCGGCGGCCTGCGGGGACCCGGACGCGGACGCCGCCGACTGCGCCAAGGCCGTCGCGTCCGGTGACCCGAACGCCGTCCGGGTCTGGCAGGAAGCGGTCGACGCGCTCGCCGACGGCCTGGTCACCGCGCTCACCCTGCTGGACCCACGCACCCTGATCATCGGTGGCGGTCTCGCCGAGGCGGGGGAAGTGTTGTTCCAGCCCCTGCGGGACGCCGTCCGGCAGCGGGTCACCTTCCAGAAACTGCCGGCCATCGTCCCCGCCGCCCTCGGCGACACCGCCGGCTGCCTGGGCGCGGGCCTGCTGGCCCGCGAGCTCCTCGACACCGCCGACGCCGATTCCGCCCCCACCGACCCCACCGACCCCTCGGAGGTAACCGCCTGATGGCTCCCAGCTTGGTTCTCACCGGTGCTCGGGTGGTGCTGCCCACCGGAGTCGTGGACGACGGGCGCGTGGTCGTCGAGGGTACGAAGATCGCGGCCGCCGCTCCCGGGAACGCCGAGGTGATCGACCTGACCGGCCACTGGCTGGTCCCCGGCTTCGTCGACATCCACAACCACGGCGGCGGCGGAGCCTCCTTCTCCGGCACCCCGGACCAGATCATGACGGCCCTCCGCACCCACCGCGCGCACGGCACCACGACCCTGGTGGCCTCCACCGTCACCGACGAGATGGACCTGCTGGTCCGCCAGGCCGGGCTGCTGAGCGAGCTGGCCGAGCAGGGCGAGATCGCGGGCATCCACTTCGAGGGACCGTTCATCTCGCCGTGCCGCAAGGGCGCGCACTCCGAGGCCCTGCTGCGCGACCCTGACCCGGCCGAGGTCCGCAAGCTGATCGACGCGGCGCGCGGCAGGGCGAAGATGGTCACCCTCGCGACCGAACTGCCGGGCGGCATCGAGTCGGTACGCCTCCTCGCCGAGCACGGCGTGATCGCGGCGATCGGGCACACGGACGCGACGTACGAGCAGACGGTGGAGGCCATCGACGCGGGCGCCACGGTCGCCACGCACCTCTTCAACGCCATGCCGGCCCTCGGCCACCGCTCCCCCGGCCCGATCGCGGCCCTGCTGGAGGACGAGCGGGTCACGGTCGAGCTGATCAACGACGGCACCCACCTCCACCCGGCCGCGCTGGAGCTGGCCTTCCGCCACGCGGGGGCGGACCGGGTCGCGTTCATCACCGACGCGATGGACGCGGCCGGCATCGGCGACGGCCGTTACATGCTGGGCCCCCTGGAGGTCGAGGTCAGCGAGGGGGTGGCCCGGCTGGTGGAGGGCGGCTCGATCGCGGGCTCGACGCTCACGCTGGACCGGGCGTTCAAGCGGGCGGTGACCGTCGACAGGCTGTCGGTCGAGGACGCGGTGACGGCCCTGTCCGCCAACCCGGCTCGCCTCCTCGGCCTGTCCGACCGCATCGGCTCGCTGGAGCCGGGCAAGGACGCCGACCTGCTGGTGCTGGACGCGGACTTCGGCCTCAAGGGCGTGATGCGACGGGGCGAGTGGGTGGTGATCCCGCCCCAACTGGCCTGATCTGCCCGTCTTTTCCCTGGACGGCGGCCGACTCGTGACTGGGCGGACCGCCGTCTCTTTGGCATGATCGTGCCCCCGGAAACCGATGTCGGGCGCGATGACGTGCCACAGGACTTCGAGGGAGGTCGGCCCGGGTGATCCTCACGGTCACGCTGAACACCGCTCTCGACCTGACCTACCGGGTACGGTCGCTGCGCCCGCACGCCTCGCACCGGGTCTCGGAGGTCATCGAGCGTCCCGGCGGCAAGGGCGTGAACGTGGCCCGGGTGCTGGCCGGGCTCGGGCACGAGGTGACGGTCACGGGGTTCGCGGGCGGTGGCACGGGCCGGGGGATACGCGAACGGCTCGCCGACGTCCCCGGTCTGACGGACGCGCTGGTGCCCGTCGCGGGGGCGACCCGGCGCACGATCGCGGTCGTGGACGAACTGTCGGGCGACACCACCCAGTTGAACGAACCGGGCCCGCTGATCGCCCCGGCGGAGTGGGGCGCGTTCCTGGACCGCTACGAGGAACTGCTCGCGGGCGCCTCGGCGGTGGCCCTGTGCGGCAGCCTGCCCCCGGGCGTGCCGGTGGGGGCGTACGCGAACCTCGTCCGGGCCGCCCGCGCCGCCGGGGTCCCCGTCCTGCTGGACACGAGCGGCGAACCCCTGCGCCGCGCGGTCGCCGCCCGCCCCGACCTCATCAAGCCCAACGCCGACGAACTGGCCGAACTGACGGGCTCCCACGAACCGTTGCGCGCCACCCAGGACGCCCGCCGCCGCGGCGCCCACGCGGTGGTCGCCTCCCTCGGCCCGGAGGGCCTGCTGGCCGTCACCCCCGAGGGCCGCTGGCGCGCCGCCCCACCGGCCCGCGTACTCGGCAACCCGACCGGCGCGGGCGACTCGGCGGTGGCGGGCCTGCTGTCGGGGCTCGTGGAGGGCCTGACGTGGCCGGACCGGCTGACCCGGGCGGTCGCCTTGTCGGCGGCGACCGTACGGGCCCCGGCCGCCGGCGAGTTCGACCCCGCCGTGTACGAGGAGCTGCGGGGGCGGGTGGCGGTGACCGGGGTGGTCAGCGCGGCCTAGCTGTCCTTCTTGACCTGACCCTGCTTCAGCTTGACGTTGCTGATCAGGGCGTTGCACTGGTCTCCGGAACCGCAGGAGATGGAGATGGTGTTGGAGCCCTGCTTCAGGGTCGGCCACACATAGGTCCTGGTCCAGCCGTTGGCGAAGTCGCCGTCCTTGGCGTGCCGGTAGTTCTGCAGGTTCAGCTTGCTGCCGAACGGGGTGCCGTTGACGCTGACCGTCATCGACTGGTCGGGGCCGGCCACGCTGTAGTACACGAACACGGTGTACGTGCCGTCCGCCGGGGCGTTGACGTTCCAGGTGAGCGAGGCGCCGGGCGTGTTCAGTCCCGTCATGTAGCTGCCGTCGGAGGAGCTCGCGCCCTTGACGTCAGTAGCCTTCGCCGCACCGCCGGCCGGCGTGAGCGCCGAGGCGTCGGACTGCATCGAGGCACTGGCCGCCGAGTTGCTCGCAGACGGGCTCGGTCCCTGGCTCTGGGACTGGGTCGGCGTCGTGCCCGCCTGGTTGCCCGTGTTCTTGTCGTCGTTGCCGCCGAGCATCGAGACGCCGATGCCTATGACGACCGCGGCGACCACCGCGATCGCGCCGATCAGCAGGCCCTTGGTGTTCGGGCCGCGGCGGCCGGGGGCGGGCACGGGCGACTGCCGGCTGGTCGGGGCGCCGCCGGGGAGGGTCTCCGGGGCCTGGTAGTGGGCGTTCGGCTGACCGTAGGCGCCCTGCTGCTGCGGGCCGCCGTACTGCGGCTGCTGCTGGCCGTACTGCGGCTGCTGCTGGCCGTACTGGCGCTCGCCGACCGTACGCACCCTGCTGACCGAACCCGGGTAGCCGTAACCGCCGGACGGCGGCTGGGCGCCTCTGGCCTGGCCGTCGGCGTACAGATAGCCGAACGGGTCGTCGTCCTCGGGCGTGCTCGGGCCGTTTTCGCCGGGCGTCATCCCTAGGTCTCCTCAGCGGGTGCGGTGGATGCGGTACAGGTCTGGAAAGGCGAGCCTACCCGCTCTGGCTGGCCCAAACGGGTGACTCGGACCGCACCAACTCGCTGACCTGGGGTTCACCCGGCGCGCCGGTGCTGTTTGGGACGAGATCGTTTCTCTACGTACATACGCTCGTCGGCTGACTTCAACACTTCGTCCGCGGTCATGCCGCAGTGTGCCCATCCGATACCGAAGCTCGCGCCCACCCGGACGGCCCGGCCCTCGGCCCGGATCGGCTGGATGATCTCGTTGCGCAGCCGTACGGCGAGGTCCTGGGCGTCGGCCCGGCCGAGGCCGTCGGCGAGGATCACGAACTCGTCGCCGCCGAGCCGGGCGACCGTGTCGCCGTCCCGTACGCCCCTGGTGAGCCTGCGGGCGACCTCGATCAGTACCGCGTCGCCCGCGTTGTGCCCGAAGCGGTCGTTGATCGACTTGAAGCCGTCCAGGTCGCAGAAGAGCACCGCGAGCCCCTTGGTGCCGTCGTCGCGGCCGTCCTCGGGGGCGACCGTGTGGACGTGGTGGTCGAAGGCGTCGTACGCCTCCGTCCCCGGCCGGTAGTCGAAGCCGTGGGCCGCGGGGCCGTCGAAGGCGGGGTGGCCGTAGGCCGCGTCCAGGGACTCCAGCTCGCCGCTGTGGGCCGGGCGCCGGCACAGCCGGGCGGACAGGCGGGAGCGCAGCTCGGCGGAGTTGGGCAGGCCGGTGAGCGAGTCGTGGGAGGCGCGGTGGGCGAGCTGCAGCTCGCGGCGCTTGCGTTCCTCTATGTCCTCGACGTGGGTGAGGAGGAAGCGGGGGCCGTCGGCGGCGTCCGCGACGACGCTGTTGCGCAGGCTCACCCAGACGTACGTGCCGTCGCGGCGGCCCAGGCGGAGCTCGGCGCGGCCGCCCTCCGCCGAGGTCCGCAGCAGGGTGCCGATGTCCTCGGGGTGGACGAGGTCGGAGAAGGAGTAGCGGCGCATCGCCGAGGCCGGGCGGCCGAGGAGACGGCACAGGGCGTCGTTGGTGCGCAGGATGCGGCCGTGCTGGTCGCCGCCCATCTCGGCGATGGCCATGCCGGAGGGGGCGTACTCGAAGGCCTGCCTGAAGCTTTCCTCACTCGCCCGCAGCGCCTGCTGCTCGCGCTCCAGGCGGACCAGGGCGCGCTGCATGTTGGCGCGCAGCCGGGCGTTGCTGATCGCGATGGCGGCCTGGAAGGCGTACATCTGCAGGGCCTCGCGGCCCCAGGCGCCGGGGTGGCGGCCGTTGCGCGGCCGGTCGACGGAGATGACCCCGAGCAGCTCACCGCAGGAGCCGCCCGAGACGCCCGGCGTGTACATGGGGGCGAAGAGGCGGTCGGAGGGGTGCCACTCGTCCTCGAAGCGCGGCGCGGGCCCGTCCGTGAACCACTGGGGTACGTCGTCGTCGTCGAGCACCCAGCCCTCGGTGTGCGGTATGAAGATCAGGTCGCCCCAGCGCTCACCCATGTTCAGCCGCCGGTCCCAGGACTCGCGGGAGCCGACCCGGCCGGTGATCAGGGCCTCGGCGGCGGAGTTCCCGGCGAACGCGGCGACGACGAGATCGCCGTCGGGGCGTACGAGGTTCACGCACGCCATCTCGTATCCGAGGGCTTGTACGGCGCCGTCGGCGACGGTCTGCAGTGTGTCCGCCAGGCTGCGTGCCGTGTTCATGTCGGCCATGACCTGGTGCAGCTGCCGCAGGGACGCAAGGCGGACATACGGCTCCGACTCGGTCTCCATGCTCGCCCTCCCCCCGAGACCTCGCAGCGAATCAAGGGTTGTCTTCGGCGCTTCCTAAGGGTGCCTCTTACGGTGCGTTCCAGCTTCCCCGCCACTGAATCACAGCGCGCTGCCCACTCGGTACACAGGGTCAACAATTCCCGCCCCTTGTGACTCAAGTCACAGGCGAACGTGAACAATTGAGAGGAGTTTCCGCGATTTCCGCGTGCGTTTACTGAACGCAAACTTCTGGGGTCTGTTCACATTGATGCACACATCGGTCCTCCGTTGGTCCTAGGACCAGGCTCGGGCGAAGGCCCGATGCGGCCCGCGCGGGGCGGAGACTAGCGTTTCCGGCGTGCTGAAGACCGCCTCACCCATCGCCACCGCCACTTCCGGGCATGCTGAGGGGGTGAGCAACGACGAGTTCCGGGCCGCGATGTCCCGGCTGGCCGCGGGAGTGGTCCTGGTGACCGCGCAGGAGCCGCCGCTGGACCCGGACGACCCGGACGCGCCGGGCATGGAGGACGTCGGCATGACCGCCACCGCCTTCATGTCCGTCTCCCTCGACCCGCCGCTGGTCCTGGTGAGCCTGCGCACGGGCGCCCGCATGGACGACCTGCTCGACGAACAACCCCTGTGGGCGGTGTCGGTCCTCACCGAGAGCCAGCGGCACATCGCGGGCCGCTTCGCCATGAAGGGCCGCATCAGCGACCGTCTGCTCTTCGAGGACATCCCCTACGCCCGCGGCGAGGCCACCGGCGCCCCGCTGGTGGGGGGCGCGCTGGCCACGCTGGAGTGCCGCACCGAGCAGCGGGTGACGGCCGGCGACCACACCCTCGTCATCGGCCGCGTGCTGACCGCGAGCGTCCCGAGCGCGGAGGGCGGGCCGCTGATGTACTTCCGGGGCCGGTACCGGCAGTTGGGGTGACCCCGATATTCCGTGGCCCCGGCAAGATCCGCCTTCCTACGCTGCGCGGATGACCCCTCGTCTGGAAGAAGTCACCCCCGCGAACCTCGACGCCGCGATCGGCCTCCGGATCCGCCCCGACCAGGAGCACGCGGTCGCGCCCGTCGTGAAGTCCCTCGCCGAGGCGTACGTCCACCCCACCGGTGTCGCCTGGCCCCGGCTGATCGTGGACGACGACCGCCCGGTCGGCTTTCTGATGGCCTTCCTCGGCATCGACTGGCACGGCGACGGCAGCGTGCACCGCTCCGGGCTGTGGCGGCTGAACATCGCCGCCGAGGAACAGGGCCGCGGCTACGGCCGCTTCGCCGTCGACTCCGTCGCCGCCGAGATCCGCCGCCGCGGCGGCAAGGAGCTGTACGTCACCTGGCACCCGGGCCCGGACGGCCCCGAGGACTTCTACCTCCGCCTGGGCTTCCGCAAGAACGGCGAGACGAGCGGGGGCCAGACGGTGGGGGTGCTGGACCTCCGGTGACGGCCGCCGGCCCGGCTACGCCGGCTCGATGGTCAGCTCGGCCAGGTCCTCCGGGTTGGTCACGACGTCGATGGCCGTGATGCGGTCGGCCACGAAGGTGAACGCCAGGACCCGCTCGAGGCGATCCCCGGCGTACACGACCAGCCCCGTCGCCCCGTCCACCAGCGCGGGACGCGCCACGCGGGCCAGATGGGCGAAGCTCTTCGCGCCGGAGGCGACCCGCACCGCGCCGGCGGTCACACCCGACTCGCCGCGCGCCACCACGTCCGGGTCGAGCACCTCCAGCAAGCCGTCGAAGTCCCCCTCCCGCGCGGCCGCCAGGAACGCGTCGACCACCTCCCGCTGCCGCACCAGGTCGGCCTCCGGCGCGTCCGCGCCCCGCACCCGGCGCCGCGCCCGGCTGGCCAGCTGCCGTGCCGCGGCCGGGCTGCGCCCGAGGATCCCGCCGACCTCCTCGAACGGCACCCCGAACAGATCGTGCAGCACGAACGCCAGCCGTTCGGCCGGCGAGAGCGTGTCGAGGACGACGAGCAGGGCCACCCCGACCGAGTCCGCGAGCACCGCGTCCTGTGCCGGGTCCGGCTCGGCGGAGGCCCCGGGCAGCCAGGTGTCCAGGGGCTCCTCGCCCCGGGAGCGGCGGGAGCGGAGCATGTCGAGGCAGACCCGGCCGACGACGGTCGTCAGCCAGCCCCCGAGGTTGCCCACCTCACGCGTGTCGGACCGGCTCAGCCGGAACCACGCCTCCTGCACCGCGTCCTCGGCCTCCGCGACCGAGCCCAGCATCCGGTAGGCCACGGCCCGCAGATGCCCCCGGTACGCCTCGAACCGCTCGGCGAGAAACTCGTCGTCGCGGTGCTGCCGCTCGTCGTCGCTCATCGGGATGCCCGGCCTCTCCGTCGCCCTGGTGGTCCCCCACCTCACTGACTCACTGACTCACTGACGAACGGCGGGCGGCGAATGTGACGGCTCACCGGCGCGACGGCGGGCCGTGCGGGTGACGGACCGTGCGGGTGGCGGGCGCCGCCCCGTGCCCGCCGGGCTCAGGCCCAGTCCCGGCCCGTGCGGCCCCGCTTCGTCTCCGAGCGCTGCTTCTTCTCCCGCAGCCGGCGTTCGTTGATGCCGCGCGGGATCCGGGTCGGTCTGCGCGGCTTGGGCGGGGGCGCGCTGGCCTCCGCGAGCAGGGCGGCGAGCCGTACGGCGGCGGTCTCGCGGTTGCGCCACTGGGAGCGGTGCTCGGAGGCCCGTACGGTCACCACGCCGTCGACGAGCCGGCCCGCGAGCCGCTGCAGCGCCCGCTCCTTCCAGACCGCGGGCAGCGCCTCGGTGCGGGCCAGGTCGAAGCGCAGCTCCACCTGTGAGTCGCTGGTGTTGACATGCTGCCCGCCGGGCCCGGACGACCTGGAGAAACGCCACATCAGCTCGGCCTCGGGAAGGGAGACGGAGCCACGGATGACGTAGGGACCGGACATGGGGTCCATGTTCCCGGTCCCGCCCGGTCCACGTCACCTGGATTTCCGGGCCCGGACCTCACGCCCGGTGAAAAAGGTGCTCGGTAAAAAAGGTAAAGGGATCCGGAACCACCGGGACCCCCCTCGACGTTCTTCCCGGTGACGGTAGCTTCAACGGCACTGCACCACACATATCCAGAGGAAAGGACTCCCAACATGGCTGTAAGCCTGTCCAAGGGTGGCAACGTCTCGCTCACCAAGGAGGCTCCGGGCCTGACCGCCGTCACCGTGGGCCTCGGCTGGGACGTCCGCACCACCACCGGCACGGACTTCGACCTGGACGCCTCCGCCATCGCGGTCAACACCCAGGGCAAGGTCTTCTCGGACGCGCACTTCGTCTTCTTCAACAACAAGCAGACCCCGGACAACACCATCGTCCACACCGGTGACAACCGCACCGGCGAGGGCGAGGGCGACGACGAGGCGATCAACGTCAACCTGGCCGCGCTCCCGGCCGACATCGACAAGGTCGTCTTCCCGGTCTCCATCTACGACGCCGAGAACCGCGGCCAGAACTTCGGCCAGGTCCGCAACGCCTACATCCGCATCGTCAACCAGGCCGGCGGCGCCGAGATCGCCCGCTACGACCTCTCCGAGGACGCCGCCACCGAGACGGCCATGGTCTTCGGCGAGCTGTACCGCAACGGCGCGGAGTGGAAGTTCCGCGCGGTGGGCCAGGGTTACGCCTCGGGCCTGGTCGGCATCGCCCAGGACTTCGGCGTGAACGTCTGACGGAGGCGAACGTCCGGCGGACGCGCGTCCCCCGCGGGAAGCCCCGTGCCCGGCCGTACGCGGCCCGGGGCTTCCACGCTCCCCGGCGACACAAATCCGGAGGTGTGCAACGGCTCCTCGGGGATAGCTTGCCTGCGTGATTCTCGAAGCCCTCTCCCCCGGCCCGGACATCCCGGCCCCGTTGCTGAGCGAACTCACCGCGCTCTACGCGTCCAACCGCGAGTTCCACCGGCTCAGCGGTGACTTCCCCGATCCGGACGACATACGTCCCGAGCAGGTCGCGGCCGCGCTGGCCGAGGACCTGGCCGTGCCGGGCGCCGACGTGCTGCTCGCCCGCACGGAGGAGGGGCGCCTCGTCGGACTCGCGGGCACGCTCGCCCACCATCCGCAACCCGTCGACCCGGACCCGTGGATCGGGCTGCTGATGGTGCACGCGGACGAGCACGGCAAGGGCTACGGCCGCGCCCTCGCGGAACTCGTCGAGGCCCGTTTCCGCGCCCAGGGCCGCCGCAGCGCCGTACGGCTCGCCGTCCTCGCCAACAACCCCAAGGCGCTGGCCTTCTGGACCGCCCTCGGCTATGAGGTGATCGACCACCGCCCCGACCGGGCGCTCGGCCGCCCCTGCGCCGTGCTGCGCAAGGTGCTGGGCGAGCAGTCGCGCACACCGAGGAAGGCGGCCCGGATCGCCGTGGTGGCGCCGGACGGCGCGGTGCTTCTGTTCCGGTACGACAACGTCGAGGTCGGCGTCCACTGGGCGCTGCCCGGCGGCGGCCTGGAGCCCGGCGAGTCCCCGCGCGAGGGGGCCCTGCGGGAGCTGGCCGAGGAGACCGGCTGGACCGACCTGGAGCCGGGCCCGCTGATGTGCACGTGGGAACACGACTTCACCCACACGGGAACCCCCGTCCGCCAGCACGAGCACGTCTACGTCACCCGCGGCCCGCGCCGGGACCCGGTCGGCGGCCCCCGGCTCGCCGCCGCGCACACCGCCGACGGCATCCTCACCTGGCGCTGGTGGACCCGCCGGGAACTGGCCGAGGCACCCGAGCCGGTGTGGCCGCCGGGGCTCGCGGGACTGCTGGACGCGTGGGAGGACTGAGCCGGCGGAGAAGTGGACGACACCGGCCGGCACGGGACTCGGCGCGCCGTCTCCCGACCGCGGTTTCGCCGGTCAGGGATGGGCCGGTTTGCCGTCCCCGTACAGCCAGTCCCTCCAGATCTCGGTGAAGTCCTTGTGCGGGGCCTTCATCTCCACGTACGCGGTGAAGTCGGCGGTGCTCACGTTGCCGCCGCGGTGAGCGGCGGCCCAGCCCTGGATGATGTCGTAGAACGCGTCGTCGCCGACCTTCTGCCGGATCTTCTGCAGGACCATCGCGCCGCGCTCGTAGACGGGGCTGTCGGATATGTGGGCGGCGCTCGACGGTTTCGCGGGCGGGTAGGCCCAGATGGACTTGTCGTCGCTGTTGTACTGGTCCATGAACGTCTGCTGGACGCTCTCGCCGCCGTGGTCCTCCCGCCACAGCCACTCCGCGTAGGTGGCGAAGCCCTCGTTGAGCCACATGTCCTGCCAGGACTTCGGGGTGACCGAGTCGCCGTACCACTGGTGGGCGAGTTCGTGCACGAGAGTGCCGGTGTCCGGGGCGCCGGGGACGACGGGCCGGTTCTGGGTCTCCAGGGCATAGCCGGCGTCATCGGGGCGGTCGACGATCGCGCCGGTGGAGGAGAAGGGGTACGGCCCGAAGTTGATCTCCTCCCATCTGATGATGTCGGGGAGCTGCGCGAGCACCTTCTCGCTCGCCTTCGCCTGGGTGGGGTCGACGGCGGTGAGGATCGGCAGCCCGTGCGGCCCGGTGGTGCGGGTGAGGTCGAAGTGCCCGACGGCGACCGTGGCGAGGTAGGTCGCCATGGGCTGCGCGGTGTGCCAGTGCCAGGTCGTACGGCCGCCCTTGGTGGACTGGTCCGCCAACTCGCCGTTGGAGACCGCCTGCAGGCCCTCGGGGACGGTGACGGTGATGTCGTAGGTCGCCTTGTCCGAGGGGTGGTTGTTGCCCGGGAACCAGGCCATGGAGCCGACGGGTTCGCCGAGGCCGAGGGCGCCGTCGGCGGTGGGCAGCCAGCCCTCCTTCGAGCCGTCGGGGTCGGTGAGGGTCTGCGGGGTGCCCGCGTAGCGGACGGTGGTGCGGAAGGTCTCGCCCCTGCTCAGATCGTCGTGCGGGCGGACGGTGAGTTCCTGGCCGGCCCGGTTGAAGCGGGCCTGTGTGCCCTCGACGGTGACCGAGTCGACCTGCAGCCCGGCGAGGTCGAGGTCGAAGGCGGACAGGTCCTGGGTGGCGCGGGCGGTGATGACCGCCGTGCCGGTGAGACGGCGGGTGGCGGGGGTGTAGTCCAGGGTGAGGTCGTAGTGCCCGACGTCGTAGCCGCCGTTGCCGGCCTTCGGGAAGTAGGGGTCGCGTACGCCGGAGCCGCCGGGGGTGCCGCGCACACCGCCGTCGCATGCGGTGCCGGTCAGAGCAAGGGTGAGCAGGACCGCGACGGCCGGCACAAGGCGTACGGATCTGGACATGTCAGTGATCTTAAGTGCCGGGGTCCGAGTGGTCCGAGTGTCCGGTGGTCCTGCCGGGGCGTGACACCATCTCTCCCGTGCTCGACATCGGCTACGCCCTCTCCAACCGGTTCCCGGACCCCCCGCAGACCGACTACCGCCGCGCGGACGTCCACGCGCTGCGGCACGACCTGTTCTGCGGTGACGTGTATCTCGCGGACACCAAGACGGACCGGGAGCTGTCCACAGCCTGGGGATGGGTGCCGGTGCTGGACTTCGCGTGGGCGCTGTGCGACATCGTGGAGCGGCTGGACCGGGACCCGATGGGCTCCCGCGCCGCCCGGCCGCAGCGCGCGGAGCTGGACTTCACCGAGTCCACCGACCGGATGCTGTTCGAGCGCCGCTTCGGCTGGGTCGACATCACCGCCGACTGGGTGCCGGCCGAGGAGTCCCCGCTGTCCTTCTCCCACGCCGAACTGCGCCGCGAGGCCCGCGACTTCCTGCACGACCTGATCGCCGACCTGACCGACCTCCACGAGGACCTGTCGGAGAACCCGGCCGTCTGGACTCTGCAGGCCCGCTTTCCACGCGTGCCGTAGGGTCTACTCCACCCGGATGCCCAGCTCCGCCGCCAACACCGGCGCCAGATCCAGCAGTTGCCCGGTGCTGATCACCGCCCCCGACAGCCGGTCCAGCCCCCGCACGATCTCCAGTGGCGCGGCCCCGCGCAGGTCCACGTCCTTCAGTGTCGCGCCGCCGAAGTCGGCCTCTCGCAGCGCGCAGTCGACGAACTCCACCCGCTCCAGGGTCGCGCCCGCGAAGTCCGGCTCGACCAGGACGCAGGACTCGAAGACGACGTCCTTCAGGCCGGCCTCCCGCATGTTGAGGTAGTCGATCTTGCCGCCGCGGATGACGACCCGCTCCAGGACGGCGCCGTGCAGCTGGGTGCCGCCCAGCCGGGCGTCGATCAGCTCGACGTCCCGGAACGTGGACTCGGCGAGATGCGTGCCCACCCCGCGCAGCCCGGTCAGGACCGAGTCCAGCACTCTGGCCCGGCCCAGCGCCGTACCGTCCATCACGCAGCCGGTCAGTGCGCAGTCCATGAACCGGGCGCCCACGCCGTCCTGCCCGGTCAGGTCGGCGTCCCGGAAGTCCAGCCCGTCGTAGTCCCCGTCCGGCTCCAACTCGCCGTCCGGCCACGGCCGGAGGGGCGGCAGCCGCAGCTCCGGCCGTCGCGCGCCCTTCACCCCTGCCCGGCCCGCCGCACGGCCGCCCGTCGCTCTCCTCGCCATGCCCCCATGCTGCACCCCACCACTGACAATCGCCCTGACCTGCGAAAACCCGGGCGATGTCACATTCCGGCCCGCCCATCAGTCCTAGTTACGGACCGACAGCCGTACGCACGGACCAGGTGTACCGATCGAGGGAGGGCCCCACCCATGAACCACCCCGTGCAGCGCCCCCTGCACCGCGGCACCACGCACCGCACCGCGCACCGCATCACCGTCGTCGGCGGCGGCTTCGCCGGGCTCACCGCCGCGATCACCGCGGCCGAGGCAGGCGCCGAGGTCACCGTGTACGAGGCCCATCACACCCTGGGCGGCCGGGCCCGCACCGCCGCGGGGCCGTACCGCATCAACGAGGGCCCGCACGCCCTCTACAACGGCGGCCCGCACTGGGCCTGGCTCAGGCAGCGGAAGCTGATCGGACCGCTCGCCCCGATACCGGCCCTGGAGGCCGCCCGGCTGCGGCTGCGGCACCACGGCGCGCTGCGCCGCACCCCGCCCTTCGGGATGCTGAAGCTGCTGCGCCCGGGCGTCCGGCAGGCGCCCGTCGACGCCGACTTCCTGTCCTGGGCGACCGGTGTCGCAGGGGAGGAGGGAGCCCGCGCCGCGGCGCACTACGCGGCCGTCGCGCTCTTCCACCACGACCCCGGCGCCCTGTCCGCCGCGTTCGTGCAGGAACGGCTGCGCCGGGCCACCAAGCTGCCGCCGGAGGCGCACTACCCGGTCGGCGGCTGGGGCTCCCTGATCGACCGGATGGCCGCACGCGCCTGGAACCTGGGCGTGCGGGTCGAGACACTGTCCCGCGTCGACGCACTGCCCACCGGCACCCCCGTGGTCGTCGCCACCTCGCTCGCCGCCGCCCGGCGGCTGCTCGGCGACGACTCGCTGACCTGGCCGAGCGGCCGTACCGTCCTGCTCGACCTCGCCGTACGCGCCCGGCGCGGTGACCCCTTCGTCCTCTCCGACCTCGACGCGACCGGCTGGCTGGAGCGGTGCACGGCGCCGGATGCGTCCCTCGCCCCGGCCGGGGAGCAGCTGGTCCAGGGGCAGTTCCCGATCGGGCCGGGCGAGTCCCGCGCCGACGGTCTGGCCCGCGCCGAGGAACTTCTCGACCTGGGCTTCCCGGGCTGGCGGGAGCGGCTGACCTGGCGGCGGGAGGCGGTGGCGGACGGCCGTACCGGGGCCCTGGACCTGCCGGGAAGCAGCTGGCGGGACCGGCCCGCCGTGGACCGCGGCGACGGGGTCTATCTCGCCGGCGACCAGGTGGCGGCGCCGGGCGTGCTGTCGGAGGTGTCCTTCAACAGCGCGGTCACCGCGGTGTCCCTGATCCTCGGCCGGCCCGCCCTTGACCTCAAGCGCGCTTGAGGCCGGAGCGTGGATGCGATGACACAGCCGTCCTCCAGGGGGGTCACCATGCACGCCGTACGCCTCTACGCCTTCGGTCCCGCCGAGAACCTCACCTACGAACAGGCCCCGGACCCGGTCCCCGGACCGGGTCAGGTGCGGATCGCGGTCGCCGCGGCCGGGGTGCACCTGCTCGACGCCGCCCTGCGCGCCGGGCACCGCGGCCCGCTGCCCGAGCGGCCCGCCCTGCCGACCGTGCCGGGCCGCGAGGTCGCGGGGGTCGTGGACGCGCTCGGCGACGGCGTCGACGGGCTGTGGCTGGGCAGGCGGGTCGTGGCCCACCTCGGTTTCGCGCCCGGAGGGTACGCCGAACTCGCCGTCACCGACGTCGACCGCGTGCACGACATCCCGCTGAACCTGGACTTCGCCGCCGCCGTCGCCATGATCGGCACCGGGCGTACGGCGCTCGGGATCGCGGGGTTCGCCGAGCCGGGCCCCGACGACGTGGTCGTCGTACCGGCCGCCGCCGGAGGCATCGGCACCCTGCTCGTGCAGTACGCCAGGAACGCCGGCGCCACCGTGATCGGACTCGCGGGCGGCCCGGAGAAGACGGCCCTGGTCTTGGCGAACGGCGCCGGCCTGGCCGTCGACTACACCGACACCGCCTGGCCCGCGAAGGTCCGGGCCGAACTCGGGGCCCGGCAGGCCTCGATCGTCTACGACGGCGTCGGCGGCGAGGCCGCCCGGCACGCCGTCGCCCTCCTCGGGCCCGGCGGGCGGCACCTGGTCTTCGGCTGGTCGGCGGAAGGCATCGGGGAGGGCGGGGGGCACTTCGTCGAGGGCGTCTCCCGGTCCGTGCTCGGCCCCGAGATGCTCCGCAGGGCGGGCGGCCTGCGCGCACTCGAACAGCGCGCGCTCGCCGAGGCCGCCCACGGCCGGCTGCGCCCCGCCGTCACCCGTTTCCCCCTCGCGGACGCGGCCGCCGCGCACCGCGCACTCGAGAACCGCCGCACGATCGGAAAGGTGGTACTGGAACCATGAAGCACCCGCCGAAAACCACGGACGAGGCCCCGGACGGCCGGAACGCACAGACGGATGCAATACGCCCCGATCCGTGGTCTTCTGGCCAGATGAGTACCGGCCGGACAGGTGAAGCCGACCCCTTCCGGAAGACCCCCGAGGGGACCGATCCGCACCGCTGGTGGGGCCTTGTCGTCATCGCCCTCGCCCAGCTGATGGTCGTCCTGGACGCGACGATCGTGAACATCGCGCTCCCCTCCGCCCAGCACGCCCTGCACATGTCCGACGGCAACCGGCAGTGGGTGATCACCGCCTACACCCTCGCCTTCGGCGGCCTCCTCCTGCTCGGCGGCCGCATCGCCGACCTCGTCGGACGCAAACGCACCTTCGTCATCGGACTCATCGGCTTCGCCGTCGCCTCGGCCATCGGCGGCGCCGCCACCAGCTCCGGCATGCTCTTCGGCGCCCGTGCGCTCCAGGGTGCCTTCGCCGCCGTCCTCGCGCCCTCCGCGCTCTCCCTGCTGACCACGACCTTCACCGACCCCCGCGAACGCGGAAAGGCCTTCGGCGTCTACGGCGCCCTCGCCGGCAGTGGCTCGGCGATCGGGTTCATCGTCGGCGGCCTGCTCACCGAGTACCTCAACTGGCGCTGGTGTCTGTACGTCAACGTGCCCATCGCCGTCCTCGCCGTGGTCGGTGCCTTCGCCCTCCTGCACGACCGCCCCGGCCACCGCGAGGCCGGCCTCGACGTCCCCGGCGCCCTGCTCGGCTGCGGCGGCCTCGTCGCGATCGTCTACGGCTTCAGCGAGGCGGAGCCGCGCGGCTGGAGCGACCCGCTGGTCCTCGCCCTCTTCGCGAGCGGCGTGGCCCTGCTCACCGCGTTCGTCTGGTGGCAGAACCGGGCCCCGAGCCCCCTGCTCCCGCTGCACATCATCAAGGACCGCAACCGCGCCGGCTGCTTCCTGACCATGATGCTGGCGACGATCGGCATGTTCGGCCTGTTCCTGTTCATGACCTACTACCTGCAGATCATCCTCGGCTACTCGCCGGTCAGGACGGGCCTCGCCTACCTGCCCCTCACCGCCGCGATCATCACCGGCTCCACGCAGATCTCCGCACGGCTGCTGCAGCACGTGGCTCCGCGCATGCTCATGGCCCCCGGCATGGTCCTCGCCGCGGGCGGCATGACGCTCCTCACCCGCATGACGGTCCACTCCTCCTACACCACCGAGATCCTGCCCGCCCTCGTCCTCATGGGCCTCGGCATGGGTCTGACCTTCATGCCCGTGTTCGCCACCGCGACCGCCGGTGTCGCACCACGCGACTCCGGCGTCACCTCCGCGACCGTCAACACCTCGCAGCAGGTGGGCGGTTCGATCGGTACGGCGCTGCTCAACACCATCGCCACGACCAGCAGCACGGCCTACATCACCGCCCACCTGCGCACCGGCGCGCCCAAGGCCCTCGTGGTCCCGGCCGGCGTCGTCCACGGCTACACCATCGCCATCTGGTGGGCGGCCGGCGTGATGCTCCTGGCGGGCCTGACGGCCGGCCTGATGGTCACGGCCAAGGCCCCGAAACACGGGGCGCCGGCCGACGCCCCGCTGCCCGAATCAGTCACCTGACGTCGGGCGATCTCCAGCTGCCGCTCCTCGACCGGCCGGCCGTCCTCCACGTCCCAGTGCGGAGCCCGGTGCGGCAGCCGGTCACCGGGCTCCGCGACGACCTCACGCGTGTCGGCCACGGCGGACCGCATCCGCGACTCGTCCAGCCGCTCCAGGAGCATGGTGCCCGTCGCCGGATCGTGGTCCAGCGGCCGTACGGCCCCGTCGCCGTCCCGCACCCGCAGCGCGGCGGTGAACGCCCGCCCCGCCGCACCCTTGTACGTCTCCTGGGCCTCCGTGAGATCGCCGGGGATGTCAATCACGAACCGGACGACACTGGCGTGCGTGAATCGGCTCATGCGAATCAACCGGGGCCTGAGCGGCGTGTGGGCGTACATCCGCAGTGCTCCCGGCGCATACGTGTGGCTGGCGGTCCTGTTCCTCACGACCGTCGCGCTGCACCAGATGTCGCCGGAGTTCGAGCAGCACTTCCTGCGGCAGCGGTCGACCAACATCCACGAACTGTCACACAACCCCGTACGGGTCCTCGTGGCCAGCGCGATGTGGATCGACAGCGGCCGCTGGCTCCCCTACGTCCTGCTGTACACCGTCTTCCACGCACCCGCCGAACGCTGGCTCGGCACCGCCCGCTGGTTCGCGGTGTGCGCGCTGGCCCACGTCCTGGCCACGCTCATCAGCGAGGGCGCCCTGCTGAAGGCCGTCCGCGACGGCATCGCCCCGTACTCCGCCCTCAACACCCTCGACATCGGCGTCAGTTACGCACTCGCCGGCGTCATCGGCGTCCTCACCTACCGCATCGCACCCCCCTGGCGCTACGCGTATCTGCCGGCCATCCTCATCGTCTTCACCCTGCCCCTGGTGCAGGGACGCACCTTCACCGAACTCGGCCACCTGGTCTCCGTACTGATCGGACTGGTCTGCTACCCCCTGACCAGAGGCCGCGGAAAAGCATGGAATCCGAAGGAGACACCGGCCGCTCCCAGGGGTTAACGTCCCGGCCATGAGCAGCTCGGCACGCAGTGTGGTCAACGGCGGAATCTCCTTCTGGTACGCGGACGACGGTCTCCCCGCGGTACGCGAGCCACTGCCCGGGGACGCGACCGCCGACGTCGCCATCATCGGCGGCGGCTACACCGGCCTGTGGACCGCGTACTACCTGAAGAAGGCCGCCCCCTTCCTCCGCATCACCGTCCTGGAACAGAAGTTCTGCGGCTACGGCGCCTCCGGCCGCAACGGCGGCTGGCTCTACAACGGCATCGCCGGCCGCGACCGGTACGCCCGGCTGCACGGCCACGAAGCCGCCGTACGCCTGCAGCAGGCGATGAACGACACCGTCGCCGAGGTGATCGCGGTGGCCGAGGCCGAGGGCATCGACGCCGACATCCACAAAGGCGGCGTCCTCGAAGTGGCCACCACCCCCGCCCAACTGGCCCGTCTGAAGGCCTTCCACGAACACGAGCTGTCCTACGGCGAGAAGGACCGCGAACTGTACGGCGCCCGTCAGACCGCCGAACGCATCCGCATCGCCGACGCGGTCGGCTCCACCTGGACCCCGCACGGCGCCCGGCTGCACCCCGTGAAGCTGGTCAAGGGCCTCGCGGCGGCGGTGGAGGCCCTCGGGGTCACGATCCACGAGTCGACCCCGGTCACCGAGATCCGCCCCAGGCACGCCGTCACCCCCTACGGCACCGTCCGCGCCCCCTACATCCTGCGCTGCACCGAGGGCTTCACCGCCTCCCTGAAGGGCCAGAAGCGCACCTGGCTCCCCATGAACTCCTCCATGATCGCCACCGAGCCGCTGACCGGGGACCAGTGGGCGGCCATCGGCTGGGACGGCCGCGAAACCCTCGGTGACATGGCCCACGCCTACATGTACGCCCAGCGCACCGCCGACGGCCGCATCGCACTCGGCGGCCGGGGCATGCCGTACCGCTTCGGCTCGAGGACGGACAACGACGGCCGCACGCAGGATGCGACCGTCGAAGCCCTCCGGGAGATCCTGACCCGCTTCTTCCCGGCCCTGGCCGGGGTCCGGGTGACACACGCCTGGTCGGGCGTCCTCGGCGTACCCCGCGACTGGTGCGCCACGGTGACCCTCGACCGCTCGACGGGCCTCGGCTGGGCCGGCGGCTACGTCGGCTCCGGCGTAGCCACCACCAACCTGGCCGCCCGCACCCTGCGCGACCTGGTCCAGCAGGACTCCGGCCAGGGCGGCCGCACCGAGCTGACCGACCTGCCCTGGGTCGACCACAAGGTCCGCAAGTGGGAACCCGAACCCTTCCGCTGGCTCGGCGTCCACGGCATGTACGCCACCTACCGCACCGCCGACCAGCGCGAACGCCTGCGGCCGGGCACGGAGTCCTCACGTCTGGCGAAGCTGGCGGACCGGGTGGCGGGGCGGCACTGAAGGGTGCCGACGTGAGCGGGCCGACCTGAGGACCGAGTGAAGGGGCCCTGCCGACGCCTTCCGCCTCGGCCAGAACGTCCGCAGCGGTCCCTGGTCGTCAGGCGCGCTCGGTGGTGGCACTGTGGAAGACGTGAACGCCGGGCACGGCTTCGCCGGGGTGCGGCAGCCACGGGCGTCGAGCCACGCGCTGCTGCTGATCCCGATCGTGCTCATCCTGGTGATCACGATGGTGGACCAGATGGTCCCGGAGGACGTCCATCTCGGCCCGCTCCTGGTCATCGCACCCGCGATCACCGCCTCGTTCGCCGGGCCCTGGCTGACCGGGCTGATCGGCTTCCTGACCGTGGCGGCACAGGCGTACATCGGCTGGCACTTCGGCGTGCTGTTCTCGCGCAACGTGCTGGTGCAGATCCTCGCCCTGGCGGTGCTGTCGGCCCTGATCGTGTTCTTCTGCCTGGTCCGCGAGCGGCACCAGCGCCAGCTGGCCCAGGTGCGGTCCGTCGCGGAAGCCGCGCAGCACAGCCTGCTGTGGCCGCTGCCCGAGCGGATGGGCCCCTTGCGGATCGCCTGCCTGTATCTGGCCGCCGAGGACGAGGCACAGATCGGCGGTGACCTGTACGCGGCCACCCGCATCATCGGCGGGGTGCGCATCATGATCGGAGATGTGCGCGGCAAGGGCCTGTCCGCCATCGGCGAATCCGCGCTCCTGCTCGGAGCTTTCCGCGAAGCCGCCCACCGGCACGCCACCCTCCCCGATCTGGCCGCCACCCTCGAGCAGAGCGTGACCCGCTACCTGGCCGACTTCGAGCCGACCGCCGAGGCCGGCGAACGCTTCGCCACCACCCTGCTCCTGGAAATACCCGACGACGACCCCGTCATCCGCATGATCAGCTGCGGGCACCCCCCTCCCCTGTTGCTCAGCCCCGGTAACGCCCTGACCGTCCCCACCCTGCACCCCGCGCCGCCCCTGGGGATCGCGGAGACGGGGCCGGACGACTACGCCATCGACATGGCCTCCTTCGAGCCGGGCGACACACTCCTGCTCTACACGGACGGCGTCATCGAAGCCCGTGACGCCGCCGGTCGCTTCTACCCCTTCGAGGCACGGGCCGCCCAGTGGCACAAGGCCGGTCCCGAATCACTGCTCCACCACATCCAACGCGACCTGTACGCCCATACCCGCGGGCGCCTCAACGACGACGCGGCTCTCGTCGCCCTCCACCGCGAGCCCGACAGCCACCGACGCCACCACCACGGCCGGGTCATCCACGCGAGCGGCTTCGGCCACACCTCCTGAACCGGATTTTCCGACTCTTTACCAGGTCAGGGCCGGAGGCGCTGACCTGCGGCGCGGTGCCGGAGCGCGAGCGGCCATGCTGCGAAACGGGGCAAAAGCGCTGGTCGGACGGGCTGGGGAGGGAGCCCGCGAAGACGGCCTCGTCACGGTCGGGCGTTATCGTCCGACCTGCTTTGTTCACCTTCTCCCCAGGAGCCCCATGCGCCTCAAGCAGGCCTCGCTCACGGCGGCGATATCGGTCGTCGCCGGGCTGACCACTGCCACGGTCGGCCTCACCGGCTCCGCCGCCTGGGCCGACGGTACGGCGGCGCTGCCGCTGTCCCACTACGCGCACATGCTGGTCGACGCCGCGCACCAGCACATCTTCTTCAGCCAGGGTGCCGGCTCGACCGGCATCGTGGTGACCGACCTGTCCGGCACCCCCGTCACCACCATCCAGGACGAGCCGGGCGCCACCGGTTTGGCCCTGTCCGCCGACGGCGGGACGCTCTACGCGGCCCTGGCAGACGGAGACGCGGTCGCCGCGATCGACACGGCAACGCTGACCGAGTCCACCCGCTATTCGACCGGGTCCGGCAGTGCCCCGGTCTCCGTCGCCGTGGCGGGCGGCAAGGTCTGGTACGGATACACCGCCGACAGCAAGGGCGCCGTAGGGTCGGTGGATCCGTCCGCCGCCGCCCCGGCGGCAGCGCCCCAGCCCTCGATGTCGCACTGGTCGGTCGCACCGCTGCTCGCGACGGGCGGTGGCGTGCTCGCGGCCGAGGAGCCCCAGCAGAACCTCAGCCACGTGGCCACGTTCGACGTCTCCTCGGGGACGCCGTCGGCCAAGGCCGACACCCTGGTCCACGGCGGCACGGCGACCGGGCTCCACGTCACCGGGGACGGCGCCGAGGTCGTACTCGCCGCTCCCCAAGGGTCCGCCGTGTATGTCTACAGCACCGCGGACCTCGCCTCCGCCAGTCCCTACGCGTACTACGTCGGCGGCGTGAACTCCGGCCCGAACTCGGTCGCGGTCGACACCGACGGGACGATCGCCGTCGGCGGCACTTCGGGTGCGGAAGCCAACCTGTACCTCTACGCCGGGCCGAACAACCTTGCCGAGAACCACGTCACTCTCGCCTCCGGCACCCTGGCTCCGGACGGCCTGGAGTGGGGAGCCGACGGGGCGCTCTACGCCGTCACGCGGGACTCCTCGGGGGCCTACACCCTCGGCACGCTGAGCGCTCCCAAGCTCACCGACACCCAACTGTCCCTGAATCCCCCGCAGTACGCGGTCCCCACCCAGCAGTTCACGTTCACCGGATCGCTGAGCACCAGAGGCTTCGTACCGGCCGGCGCGTCGCTCCAGGTGACCCGTGACGGCACGCCGCTACCCGATGCCACGGTCGGCAAGGACGGATCCTTCACCGTAAGTGACACCAGGCAGGACGAGGGCGCGTACACGTACCAGGTTGTGTACGCCGGTGACGCGACGCACCGGCCCGTGACGGCCTCGCTGGCGGTGCACGTGGCGAAGTCGACGACCACCATCCCCTTCCCGGACGTCAGTTCGGCGACCCCGCACTCGGTGGCCTTCATGGGCTCGCTCATGACCGGGCTGAACCTCGGCAGCCTCCCTCAGGGCACCACCGTCCAGGTGTCCAGGACGAACGAGGACACCCAGGAGACGACGCAGCTCCCGTCGGTCACGGTCGACCCGGCCACCACCGAGTTCACCGTCACCGACGCCCCGGACCGCGCGGGACGGTTCACCTACCACCTGTCGTACGCGGGTGACGCCACGCGCCGGCCGACGTCCTCCGACGTGACCGTCCAGGTCTCCCCGTACGCCCCGGCCCTGACGCTGAACGCGCCCGCGACCGCCACCCGCGGCACCGCGCTGACGTTCGGCGGCACGCTGGGCGACGCGCCGTACGACAGCGGCGAGACGGTCACCGTGTCCCGTACGGACGCCGCCCACACGACGACACCCGTGCAGTGGACCGTACCCGTGGGCGCCGACGGCACGATCGCCGTCAAGGACACGCCGTCCGTCGGTGGCGCCGACACCTACACGGTCAGCTACCCGGGCGACGCCTCCCACCAGGCGGCCACCGCCTCCGCGATCGTCCAGGTGTCCCGCGCCGCGACGGCCCTGTCCGTCACCACCAACGCCTCCTCGTACGCGTACGGCGCGACCGCCACCGTCACCGCCCACCTGGGCACGACGTACAACGGCCGTACGGTGGCGATCTACGCCCAGCCCTACGGCGGCGGGAAGACGCTGGTCAAGGCCGGCACCGTGGACAGCAGTGGCAACCTCTCGGCCACGTACAGGCTCACCCGCAACACGACGTTCACGGCGTCCTTCGCGGGCGACTACCGATACGCTCCTGCCACGGCCACCCGCACCGCCTACGACCAGGTGAAGATCGCGGAGACGCTGAGCGGCTATTACACGAGCACCACGTACAGCGGCACCACCTACCGCGTCTACCACCACACCGTGAAGCCGCGGGTGACCGCCGTCGTGTCGCCGAACAAGTCCGGCCAGTGCGAGAAGTTCCAGGCCCAGGAGTACTACAGCGGCGCCTGGCACACGCTCACCACCTCGGGCTGCTACTACCTCGACCCGAACAGCACCTGGGCGACGCAGTTGAGCCTCACCAACGCGGTCGACCAGAAGTTCCGGGTGCGCTCGGAGTACGTGCCCAGCACAAAGGACAACACCAACCTGAGCACGTGGGGCGGCTGGCTCTACTTCACGGTCAGGACCTGAGCCGCCTCGGCAACCGACGGCCCGGACACCCGCGGTGGCGGTGTCCGGGCCGGCAGGCCGGGCGCCCGGTGCCGGCGCGGGGTGCGGGCCCCTGCCGTGGTCCGGGGGGAGGGTGCGTACACTGACGCGACTTGAGCGGACCGGGTACCGGCCGCCGGCGTGCTCTCCCCCACCATGACCGGCGTTGAGCGCCCGGTGCGCTCCCTTCATGGGGAGGAACGGGTGACTCGACACCCTCACAGACGCGGCCGTCTGCTGGCCGCGGCCACCGCGACCGTGCTCGCGACGACCTTGGCCGTTCCCGTCGCCTGGGCGGACACCGCCGCACCAGGACCGGTCACCGCGCCGATCACCCTGCCGGCCGAGACCGTTCCGGCCTCCGTCGACCCGGGCCAGGTGGTCGACGTCTCCTCGACCGGTGTCCTGCACGGCAGTTCTGGGAACAGCTACGCCTGGACCGACTTCGCCTCCGGGACCACCACGCAACTGGCGCTCCCCTCAGGCACCTTGAACGCCCGGTACGCCGGCAACGGGCTGGTGGCGTTCTACGCCGACGGGGCCGGCCGCAGTCTGCTGGTGTTCCACAGCCTTTCCGACGGCAGCCGCCGAACGGCCTGCGACTGCTACGTGTACGGCGCCTTCGCCGGAAAGGCCCTGGTGTCCGACCAAGGCAGGGGGCTGGCACTCGCCTCGCCGGACGGCACCCTCACCCCGGTCGCCGCGCCGGCCGGCGCCGTGTTCAGCAGCTCGGTCTGGGGCGGCGGGGACAACGATCACATGATGATCGGCTATGTGCAGAACGGCGTCCAACACTACTTGTGGATCAACGCTGACGGCAGCACCTCCGTGATCGACGCGTCCCAGCTGCCGGGGTCGGGACAGTTCGTCGCTGTCGGCGGCGGCAAGCTCGTCTTTCTGAACGCCGCCGGTGACGTCCGGGTCTTCGACGCAGGCGACGTCACGGCGCCCCCGGTGTCCGTGACCCTGAGTCTGCGCGGTTGGTTCCGCCCGGTCGGCGTGGTGGGGGACAACCTCATCGTGGTCACGTCCGCAGGGGCCTCCGGCTTCACGGTGTCGGCGCTCCCGCTGAACGGGGGGCCCGGCCAGTCGCTGGGCGCCGGTTACCCGGTCACCGCCGCACCGCTCACCGACCCGGAGTCCCCGGACGGCAAGGTCGTGGTCGCGCAGCCATCGGCGTCCGGCACCACCCTGCGTGTGCTGACCGCCGCCTCCGACGGCTCCGTGGACTCGACCCCGCTCGCGGACTTCCCGACGGCCACCTGGCGGCCGGACGCCCTCGCGCTGGCGAACGGGGAACTGACCGTCGCCTACACCAGCCCGTACACCCCGGACAGTTCCCGGATGCAGCACACCGAACTGCCCGTCGACGCCGCGGGGACCACGGGCTCGACCACCTCGTCGGCCCCCTCTCTGCCGCGGGGTGACGCGCTGTTCTCGACCGCCGGCGGCTCGCCGGTCGTGGTGGACGCGGCGAACGGCGACATCGGTGCGGGCGCCGGGTCCATGTCCCCCACCGGCCTGTCCCACCTGAGCGACGTCCAGGTGGCCGGTTCGACGGAGGCGTTCAGCGGCCTGACACCGGCGGGGACCCGGATCATCCAGGTCGGTACGGGCGTCAACACGCACCAGTTGCCCTTCAAGACGTTCGCGCTGTCCGCGACCACCCTGTGGACCCAGACCGCGCCGGGCACGGTCACCGGCGCCGACCTGATCAACCTGCCCACCACCGCCCCCGCGCCCGGCACGTTCACCGTCGCGGACTGTCCGCTGTCGGTACTGCGGGCGAACGGCCAGTGGCTCTACTGGGCCTGTGCCACCGCCGACGGCGGCGCCGGGGTCTACAACACGGTGACCCGCACCTCGGTGCCCGTGCCGTGGACCGCCGACGGGGACACCGCGCTCGGCGACGGGTTCGTGGCGACCGTCTCCGGCAACACCCTGAGCGTCACCGACGTCACGAGCGGTACGGCGCAGACCCGCAAGGTCGCCGACCTGGCCGACCCCGTGCTGGGACAGGGCTGGACCGTCGACCCGTACGGCGGCGGGATTGTGTACGCGGGCAGCGACGGCACGGTGCACGTGGTACCCAGCGGGGTGTCGCCGTCCGACGTGGTCCTGTACGGCCAGACGACCGGCACCAGGGACGACGGCACGGGGTGGCGGGGCACGTGGCAGATCTCCCGGCCGATCGCCTCCTGGACGCTGACCGTCACGAGCATGGCCACCGGCAGGGTCGTCAGCACCGTCACCGGCGGTCCGGCTCGTGCGCAGTTCACCGCCCAGTGGGACGGCACCGAGCCGGGCATCACCCGGCCCTCGATCGGGCCCTACACGTGGAAGATCACCGCTCGGCCGGCCGACGGCCGGGGCCCGGACGCCACCACCACGGGTACGACCCTGCTGCCCGGCGGCGCACCGGCCTTCCACGACTTCCAGTCGGCGAACGGCCTGCCGGACACCTTCGGCGACATCCTGGTCCGCACCTCGGCGACCACGTTCTCCTACAAGGACAGCACCGGAAACGGCTCCTTCATCCCGCTCCAGGACAAGACGACCTGGCCCGCCGGCACCACGATGGTGCCGTTCGGTCCGCTGCGCGACCGGAAGACCAACGACGTGCTCGTGCGCATGCCGTCCGGTGATCTGCGCGCGTACTCGAGCCCGTACAACGGCAACGCCTACACCGACCTGGGCACCGGCTGGAACCAGTTCAAGTGGCTCGGCCACACCGGGGACGTCAACGGGGACGGGTACCCGGACCTGCTGGCGTGGAGCGCGTCGAACGGCAACCTGTATCTGTACCCGGGCAACGCCCAGGGCCGGTTCGGGGCACGGGTGCTGCTGCGCAGCGGCCTGGCGTACACCAGGCTGATCGCGGTCGGGGACGTCACCGGTGACGGGGTCGGGGACCTGCTGGCGTACGACCACCAGGGGAACCTGTGGCTCATGGCCGGCAACGGCAAGGGCGACTACGCGGCGCGCAAGGAGATCTTCGCCGACTGGGGACGGGGATACAACGCGATCAACGGCGTGGGCGACGTGACCGGTGACGGCAAGGCGGACCTGCTGGAACGCGACTCCGCCGGAAACGTCTGGGTCAACCCCGGCCACGGCGACGGAACGTTCGGCGCCCGGATCAAGGCCGGCGCCGGCTGGCAGAACTACCTGAACCTCTACTGACGGCCGCGGCGCCCTCGCGGGCGAAGAGACCACCCGCGCCGACCGGCGCGGGTGGTTCTGGTGTGTGGAGCCCCCTGTCGGATTCGAACCGACGACCTTCGCTTTACAAGAGCGGCGCTCTGACCAGCTGAGCTAAGGAGGCGTGCACCGGGGTGCTCGTGCAGTGTACCCAGGTCCGCGACGGGTCCTGTCGAAAATTTCCGCGAAGTTCACAGTCGTCGAGGTACTGACAGACCGGTGAACGCCGGGTACCGTCCTGAGCCAGTTCGCGCAGTTCACTCGTGTGGACTACACCAACCACCTTCCTACAACGGATCGTCCGGCACGTTCCTGCCGGTAGAAGGGGGCCCATCACCATGGCCACTGTCACGTTCGACAAGGCGACCCGGATCTACCCGGGTTCCACCAAGCCCGCCGTCGACTCGCTCGACATCGCGATCGAGGACGGCGAGTTCCTCGTCCTGGTCGGCCCGTCGGGTTGCGGAAAGTCCACCTCGCTGCGGATGCTCGCGGGCCTGGAGGACGTCAACGGCGGCGCCATCCGCATCGGTGACCGCGACGTCACCCACCTGCCGCCCAAGGACCGGGACATCGCCATGGTGTTCCAGAACTACGCCCTCTACCCGCACATGACGGTCGCCGACAACATGGGCTTCGCGCTCAAGATCGCGGGCGTCAACAAGGCGGAGATCCGGCAGAAGGTCGAGGAGGCCGCGAAGATCCTCGACCTCACCGAGTACCTGGACCGCAAGCCGAAGGCGCTCTCCGGCGGTCAGCGCCAGCGTGTCGCCATGGGCCGCGCGATCGTGCGTGAGCCGCAGGTCTTCCTCATGGACGAGCCGCTGTCCAACCTGGACGCCAAGCTCCGTGTCTCGACCCGTACGCAGATCGCGTCGCTGCAGCGCCGGCTCGGCATCACCACCGTCTACGTCACCCACGACCAGGTCGAGGCCATGACCATGGGCGACCGGGTGGCCGTGCTCAAGGACGGCCTCCTGCAGCAGGTCGACTCGCCGCGGAACATGTACGACAAGCCCGCGAACCTCTTCGTCGCCGGCTTCATCGGCTCCCCGGCCATGAACCTGGTCGAGGTCCCGATCACCGACGGCGGCGTGAAGTTCGGCAACAGTGTCGTCCCGGTCAACCGGGAGGCGCTGAAGGCCGCCGGCGACAAGGGCGACCGCACGGTGACGGTCGGTGTCCGGCCCGAGCACTTCGACGTGGTGGAGCTGGGCGGCGGCGCGGCCACCTCCCTGACGAAGGACAGCGCGGACGCGCCGGCCGGTCTCGCCGTCTCCGTGAACGTCGTCGAGGAGCTCGGCGCCGACGGCTATGTGTACGGCACCGCCGAGGTCGGCGGCGAGGTCAAGGACCTGGTCGTCCGGGTCAACGGCCGCCAGGTCCCGGAGAAGGGCTCCACGCTGCACGTGGTGCCGCGGCCGGGCGAGATCCACGTGTTCTCGACGTCCTCGGGTGAGCGTCTCTCCGACTGAACGCCTTCACGCCGACTGAGCTGCGCGTTTGCGCCGAGTTGACGAAAGGGGCCCCGCGGAGTGCCGCGGGGCCCCTTTCGTGTGGTTTGCGCGTCCGGATCACCCCGGATATACCCCGGCACAGCAATCATTCCGGGCGGGCCGCGTCAACCCCTTACCCAGAAAGTGGCGCCTCTCCATCCCCCGAAGGGGTGACTAAATGTCGCCAAATCATTACCCCGCGCTACCCTCACACGCGTGAAGCACTCCACCAACCCTCAGACGCGACGCGGCCACCGGGGCGGCCCTGCCCGCCGGATCGGCCGCACTCTCGCCCTCGTCCTGCCCGTCGTCCTGGTGCTCTCCGGAACCCTCGCGGTGACCCGGGTCAACTGGACGGGGAGCCCCTCCAGCTCGGCGCTGGCCGCCTCGGACGTCTCCTCGGCGGAGGTCTCCGACAAGGCGGTCGCCCTCGCCCCGCAGGACATGCTCCGCGACCAGCTGATGAGCGAGCTGCAGGACGAGAACCCCGGGGTCGTCCTCACCCACCTCCAGCAGGCCGTCGACGGACACCCCTCGCTGGCCCGGCACTGCGCCGCCATCGCCCGCGCGCTGGGCCAGGCCGCGGTGCGCATCTACGGCGCCCCACGCGCCCAGTCCTACGCCCGCCCGGTGTGCGACACGGCGTTCGCCTCGGGCGTGCTCGCCGCGCACAGCTGAACGCCGGGTGCGCCGGGACCTCGGTGACGGCTCCTTCGCCTCCTACGGGTTCCGGTCCATCACCCTTGCGGGTTCACAACCGTCGGCCGAGCCGAGCGGGGCGCAACGTACAGTGCGGTCATGACCCATCCCAACGCCGCGTCGCGCCCCACTCAAGCCGTGGTCCTGGCCGGTGGCCAGGGCTCCCGGCTGCGTCCCTACACCGATGACCGGCCCAAGCCGATGGTCGAGATCCCCGGCACGGGCACTCCGATCATCGGCCACCAACTGACCTGGCTCGCCGAGGAAGGCGTGACCGACGTGGTGGTCTCCTGCGGCCACCTCGCCGACGTCCTGCAGAAGTGGCTGGACTCCGCCGACCTGCCCGTCTCCGTCACCACCGTCGTGGAGACCGAGCCCCTCGGCCGCGGCGGCGGCCTCAAGTACGCCGCCGCGCGTCTTCCCCGCCCCGACCGGCCCTGGTACGCCACCAACGGCGACATCTGGACCCGCTTCTCCCTGCGGGACATGGCCGACTTCCACACCGAGCGGGATGCCGTCGCGACCCTCGCTCTGGCCCGGCCGCGGATCCCCTGGGGCGCGGTGAAGACCGACGGGTTCGGGCACATCACCGACTTCATCGAGGCCCCGCCGTCGACGTTCGAGATCAACGCGGGTGTGTACGTCTTCTCGCCCGAGTTCGCCCAGTTGCTGCCCGAGCGGGGCGATCACGAGCGCACGACGTTTCCCGTGCTCGCCCGGGAGCGGAAGCTCGCCGGGTTCCCCATTCCGCAGGGGGCCTACTGGCGGGCCATCGACACGGCGAAGGATCTGACGGAAGCGGCCAGGGAACTGGCGGCCTTGGGACGGTAGTCTCCCCGCACCGCATCCACACCATGTGGACAGGGCCCCGTACCTGCACGGTACGGGGCCCTCTCCTGTGGCGTTCCGTCAGCCCAGCAGGCCGCCCACCAGGCCCGTCTGCCCGGAGGACGAGGAACCGCCGGAGCCGGACGAGCCGCCCGAGGTGCCGCCGGTGCCGCCACTGCTGGACGGACCGGACGTCGTGCTCGGGGCGCCGCCCGTCGGGGAGGACTGGCGGGGCGGGTTCTGGCCCGTGGTGCCCTGGGTCTGGCTGGGGGTCGTGGTCGTACCGCCGGCGCTGCGGGTGGCGCCCGGGGTCGTCGCCGCCCCGGAGGGGCTCGCTCCGGCCGTGGCGCCGCCCGAGGGCGAGGTGGACGCCGCCGGGGTCTTCTTGTGCTGTCGGCCGGGCTTCTGGGGGAGCGCGGAGCCGGGGAGGTTGTTGCGGGGGGCCTCGCCCGGGCCGGGGACGATGACGCGGCTGGAGTCGCGTACGGCGCCGCCGAGCAGGGAGCCGACGAGCAGGGTGAGGCCCACGGTGACGACCGTGATCAGGGCACCGCGGCGCAGGACGTACTGGCGCAGGTCCCAGATGTCGGCGCGGGGGCCGAGGCGGCGCCAGGCGCCCGCGGCGAGACGGCCGTCCACGGAGTAGACGGGCGCGCCGGCGATGACCAGTGGGGACCAGGCGGCCATGTAGATGATGTCGGGGGCGTCGTAGGCGGGGACCGTCTTCCAGCTGACGGTGACGATGAGGGCGGCGGACAGCAGGGCGCCCACGACCGCGGCGACGCGCTGCCAGCAGCCGAGGACGGTCAGGACGCCGACGACCACCTGGAGGAAGGCGATGACCAGGCCGGAGCCGACGGGGTGGTGCAGGGCGAACTGGCGCAGTGGCTCGGCGACGTCCCAGGGGTGCAGGGTGTTGAGCCATTTGACCATCGAGCCGCGCTTGCCGCCGTCGAAGTAGACGGGGTCGCACAGCTTGCCCATGCCGGCGTAGATGGAGATGAAGCCCAGGAAGATGCGGAGCGGGAGCAGGACCACGCCCAGGTTCATCCGGCGGCCGGGGAAGTAGGCGTGCCGGGCCGGATCGTCTCCTTGGCGGCGGGCGGGGCGCGGGGCGTCGGGGTCGGAGGGGTCGGCGTACTCGTCGTAGCCGTCGTGGTCGTCGTAGCCGCCGTACGGCTCGAAGCCGGTGTCCGGGTAGCCGGGGTCGTCGTAGGCGCCGCCGACCGTGCGCATGTGCGGCAGCAGGCGGGTGCCGTCGGCGGCGTCGGGGGCCGTGCGCTGGTGTCCCACGACCGGGGTCTCGACCGTCTGGCCCAGGTCGTCGTAGGCGTCGGCGTAGTCGGTGCCTACGCGCGGGATGACCTGGGTGGCGCCGGGCTCGGGCTCTTCGGCGTGGCGGACGCTGCTGCCCCGCACGGCCTGGAGGAGCCGGTGGGCGCCGGTGTCGTCGGGGGCGGACTTGCCGCTCCACACGACGGGGCGGCGGCGGCCGGCGGCGGCGCCCGGCCGGCCCGCCGTGCCCACGACGGGCATCCGGGCGGTGTCCTGGGCGGCGCTCAGATGCCGGGCGATCCGCGGGGATTGGGTGCGCTTCGCCGATGCGCCCAGCTGCACGCGGAAGCTGGCGTGATTGACGATGACCTGCGCCGGATCGCTCGGCACCTTCACCATGCTCAGCGCGGGAGCCTCGTCGGGTGCTGACCGGAATCCCGACGAGCGTCCCCCCGTGGGTGTGCGGGGTGTTCTGGTGTCCACGCTCATCTAACCGAGCGACGTGGAGTTAGGACACTGCTTGGACCGGGCGGATGTGTCCGGACCCCGTCAAAGCGGCCTCGAACGCCACATGGACACCAGAATTACCCCGCACGGGTGAAATTCCGGACGGGTGTTCAGACCCGTCGGCATGCCGTCACGTCAGCTGCGCCTGCGCGCCGCCTCGTACAGGACGATCCCCGCCGCGACACCCGCGTTCAGCGACTCCGCGCCGCCGGGCATCGGGATGCGGACGCGGAAGTCGCAGGTTTCGCCGACCAGGCGGGACAGGCCCTTGCCCTCGCTGCCGACGACGATGACGACCGGGCCGTCCAGCGCCTGAAGGTCGCCGAGTTCGACCTCGCCGTCCGCCGCCAGGCCCACGACCGTGATGCCGGCCTTCTTGTACGCCTCCAGGGCGCGGGTGAGGTTGGTGGCGCGGGCGACCGGGGTGCGGGCGGCCGCGCCGGCGGAGGTCTTCCAGGCGCCGGCGGTCATGCCGGCCGAGCGGCGCTCGGGCACGACGACGCCGTGGCCGCCGAAGGCGGAGACGGAGCGGACGACCGCGCCGAGGTTGCGCGGGTCGGTGACCCCGTCCAGGGCGACGATCAGCGGGTCCTCGGAGTCGTCGTAGGCGGCTTCGGCGAGGTCCTCGGGGTGGGCGTACTCGTACGGCGGGACCTGCAGGACGAGGCCCTGGTGGTTCAGGCCGTTCGTCATGCGGTCCAGCTCGGGGCGGGGGGCCTCCATCAGGTTGATGCCGCCGCGCTCGGCGGCGAGCTGGAGGGCCTCGCGGACGCGCTCGTCGTTGTCGATGAACTGCTGGACATAGAGGGTGGAGGCGGGGACGCCCTCGCGGAGCGCCTCGACCACCGGGTTGCGGCCGACGACGAGTTCGGAGGCCGACCTGCCACCACCCCGGCGCTGCTGCGGGCGGCCCTGGGCGCGGCGGGCCTTGGCGGCGGCGGCGCGCTGCTTGGCGTGGCCCTTGCGCATCTCGGCGGGCGGGGTCGGCCCCTTGCCCTCCAGGCCCCGGCGCCGCTGGCCGCCGCTGCCGACCTGCGCGCCCTTCTTGCCGGACATGCGGCGGTTGTTCGCGGCCATGACCTACCTGTTCTCTACGAAAAAGTGTGTGTACGTCTATGCAGTGTGCCGCCCGGGGGGCCGGGCGGCACAATCGATCAAGGGTCGGGGACCTACCGGGACCCGAGGGTCCAGCGCGGGCCCTGCGGGCTGTCCTCGATGACCAGGCCCGACTGGTTGAGCTGGTCGCGGATGGCGTCGGCGGTGGCCCAGTCCTTGCGGGCACGGGCCGACTCGCGCTGCTCCAGGACGAGCCGGACGAGACTGTCGACCACGCCGTGAAGGTCCTCGCCCTGGTCGGACTCCCCCGCCCACTGCTCGTCGAGCGGGTCCAGACCGAGGACGCCGAGCATGGACCGGACCTCGGCGAGCCGGGCGACGGCGGCGTCCTTGTCGTCGGCGGCCAGCGCGCTGTTGCCCTGCCGGACGGTGGTGTGCACGACCGCGAGGGCCTGCGGGACACCCAGGTCGTCGTCCATCGCCTCGGCGAACGCGGGCGGGACCTCGGCGGCCGGCTCCACGGTCTTCCCGGCGAGCTCCGTGACACGCTGCACGAAGCCCTCGATCCGCGCGAACGCCGACTCGGCCTCGCGCAGCGACTCCTCGCTGTACTCGATCATCGAGCGGTAGTGCGGGGTGCCCAGATAGTAGCGGAGCACGATCGGCCGCCACTGCTTGACCATCTCGCTCACGAGCACGCTGTTGCCGAGCGACTTGGACATCTTGTCGCCGGCCATGGTCACCCAGGCGTTGTGCACCCAGTACTGCGCGAAGTCGTCACCGTAGGCCTTGGCCTGGGCGATCTCGTTCTCGTGGTGCGGGAAGATCAGATCCAGGCCGCCGCCGTGGATGTCGAAGGCGGTCCCCAGGTACTTGTGCGCCATGGCCGAGCACTCCAGGTGCCAGCCGGGGCGGCCCTCTCCCCACGGCGTCGGCCAGGTCGGCTCGCCCGGCTTCGCCGCCTTCCACATGGCGAAGTCACGCGCATCCCGCTTGCCCGTCTCGCCCTCGCCGGACGGCTGCAGCAGGTTGTCCAGCTCCTGCCTCGACAGCTCCAGGTACCGCGGGAAGGACCGTACGTCGAAGTAGACGTTGCCGTCGGCCGCGTAGGCGTGCCCGCGGTCGATGAGGCGCTGCATCATCTCGACCATCTCGGTGATGTGGCCCGTGGCGCGCGGCTCGTAGGTCGGCGGCAGGCAGCCCAGCGCGGTGTAGCCCTCGTTGAACGCGCGTTCGTTCTCGTACCCGATCGACCACCAGGGCCGGCCCTGCTCACGGGCCTTGGTGATGATCTTGTCGTCGATGTCCGTGACGTTCCTGACGAAGGTCACGTCATAACCGCGGTAGGTGAACCACCGGCGCATGATGTCGAAGTTGAGGCCCGACCGGATGTGCCCGATGTGCGGTGCCGCCTGCACGGTGGCACCACACAGGTAGATCGAGACACAACCCGGCGTCAGCGGGGAGAAGTCACGGATCTGCCGGGCGCTGGTGTCGTACAGGCGAATGGTCACCACTCCAGGGTAGTGGGCGCCGGGTGGTGCCTCGTCCCGCTTGGCTCAGAACATCCCGTGACTCAGAACATCCCGACGACCTTCTCCGGCGTGACCCTGACGATCACTCGGTCGGCGTCCTTGGCGGAGGCCGGGTTGAACTCCGCGTACTTCTTGCCGGTGTACTTCAGTGACAGCTCGTCGATCAGTGCCTCGGCGCCCTGGGTGTCGAGCTCCGCGGTGCCCCGGATCTCCCCGTAGAAGTACGGCATCTCGGGGTCCTGGACGACGACGCTCACCCGGGGGTCGCGGTCGAGGTTCTTCTTCTTGCGGCGGTCGACGGTCGTGGAGAAGAGGATCTGGTCACCGTCCCGCTTCACCCACACCGGGGACATCTGCGGGCGGCCGTCCGGCTGGATCGTGCCGACCACGATGAAGACGGGAGCGTCGAGCAGGGACTTGAGCCGGTCGGGCAGGGTGGCGGGCATGGGTGCCTCCTCAGTCGGCGGTGACTCTCCGGGTACCCTCGCACGCTCTCCGCTCACCCGCACCACGAGCAGTGCCGCCGGCGGCCTCAGCCCGTACGGGCCACCAGTGCCGTCGCCACCGCCATCAGGCCCTCCTCGCGGCCCGGGAAGCCGAGGCCGTCCGTGGTGGCGCCGGATACGGAGACGGGCGCGCCGGCCGCCTCGGAGAGGATCTTCTGGGCCTCGTCCCGGCGCTTGCCGATCCTGGGACGGGGGCCGACCACCTGGACGGCGATGTTGCCGATGGTGAAGCCGGCCTCGCGGACGATCCGGGCGGCCTCCGTCAGGAGGGTCACCCCGGACGCGCCGGACCACTCCGGGCGGCCGGTGCCGAAGTGCTGTCCCAGGTCACCGAGGCCGGCGGCGGAGAAGAGGGCGTTGCAGGCGGCGTGGGCGACGACGTCCGCGTCGGAGTGCCCGGCCAGGCCCGGTCCCTCGCCCTCCCACTTCAGGCCCGCGCACCACAGCTCGCGGCCCTCCTCGAAGGCGTGGATGTCGGTGCCGATGCCCACCTGCGGCAGCACGCCTCCCGGCGGCAGCCGGACATCCGATGCCTCAGAAGCCATCGTTCAGCCTCCTGCGGGCCAGGACCGCCTCGGCGAGGACCAGGTCGAGGGGGCGGGTCACCTTGAAGGCCTCCTCGTGCCCGGGGACGGCGACGACCGTCAGGCCCAGCTGCTCGACCATGCTCGCGTCGTCGGTGACGTCGTCGGTGATCGTCTCGTGGGCGCGGATCAGGGTCGCCCGGTCGAAGCCCTGGGGTGTCTGGACAGCCCGCAGGCGGGCCCGCTCCGGGGTGGCGACGACCGGCTCCGGCTCGCCGGCCTCGGCGGCGGGCTCGACCTCCTTGACGGTGTCGGCCAGCGGGAGCGCGGGGACGACGGCGGGGGCGCCCGCGCGTACGGCCTCGATGACGGCGTCGACCGTGTCGACCGGGACGAGCGGGCGGGCCGCGTCGTGGACGAGGACGATGCCGTACTCGGGGGGAAGCGCGTCGAGGCCGAGCCTGACCGATTCCTGGCGGGTGTCCCCGCCGGGGACGACCAGGAAGTCGGTGCGGTCGGGCAGGGCGTGCGCGTCGAGCAGGGACTTGACCTCGGCGGCGCCGTCCGGCGGGGCCACGACGATCACCAGGGAGACATGGTTGGACGCGGCGAGCGCGCGGACCGCGTGGATGAGCATGGGCGTGCCGTTCAGCGCGCGGAGCGCCTTGGGGGCGCCCGGACCGAGGCGTACGCCCCGGCCGGCGGCGGGAATCACGGCGGCGACGGGGGTCTGCGCGGGCGAAGGGCGCGATTCGTCAGACATCGGTTCCTGTCAGGTTTGTGTGCTCGACCTAGGTGGGTATGGCCTGGAGGAGTGCCGGGCGCGACGCCTTGACCGGACCCTTTCCGTGACCCTGGTCGAGCCATCCGCCCGGGCCCGGCACGTCAAGTATCGGGGGCTTTCTCCACTGGGCTCCACCGGCCTCCCCGAGGCACGCCCGCCCGCGGGGACGAACATGCCGCAGCGCCCGGCGACATGGTCCGTGTCATCGGGCACCGCGGCATTTCACTGTGCTGAGCGTCGTGCTGAGCGTGTCGGAGGCGAAGGTTCGCCGCCGTGGCGCGTCAGGAGGCGAGCACCTCGTCGAGCAGGGCCTCGGCCTTGTCCTCGTTCGTGTTCTCCGCGAGAGCCAGCTCGCTCACCAGGATCTGGCGGGCCTTGGCGAGCATGCGCTTCTCACCGGCGGAGAGCCCTCGCTCGCGCTCACGACGCCACAGGTCACGCACGACTTCCGCGACCTTGATGACATCGCCGGAGGCGAGCTTCTCCAGGTTTGCCTTGTAACGACGGGACCAGTTCGTGGGCTCCTCGGCATACGGCGCGCGCAGCACCTCGAAGACCCGGTCCAGCCCGTCCTGACCGACCACATCACGCACGCCCACGAACTCAGCATTGTCCGCTGGCACACGTACCGTCAGGTCACCCTGGGCGACCTTCAGCACCAAGTAGGTCTTGTCCACGCCTTTGATCTGGCGAGTTTCGATGGCCTCGATCAGCGCGGCCCCGTGATGGGGATAGACCACGGTGTCGCCAACCTTGAACGTCATGTGACAGGTACCCCTTCCGTGGCTATCCAGGGTAACACGGATACGGCGTCTTCTGAATGGCGTTTTCGCAGGTCAGGGCATATCTCGGGGCTTGACAACTGCGACAGGAACGTGCTGCGAGGGGCCTGCGCAAGCGGGAATTCGCAGGTGGGAGGGGCTCTTCGGGCGGGGTGAAACACGTACGTCACCTACTCCGGGAGCCGCCTCCAAGTGGATGAACGTCCCGATTTGTCCGCTTCCAAGCGTACGACTTCCGCTACTCCGTTCGGTGACCCGAGGCCGATCCGGGCCGAATCCGGAATTGATCAACGGCTGCCGGGAGGCGTGCGCGTGATCAATATCGAGGGCGGTCATCGGGGCGGTCATCGGGGTGCTCATCGGGGTGCTCATCGAGGGGTCGCGCATTCCTTCACGGAAATTTTGCGAGGGGTTATGTGAATGGTGGACGGGCGCTCCGCAAAGTGACTGGAGAGTCACTTGTGACAGCAGTGACGAAGGGTTCCCGGTACCTCCAGCCGGAGGGAAGCCGGGGGCTTGGGGAGGGTCGGGTGCGGTGGCCCAGGAACGGCTCGGTAACCTAAGGCCGCTGACAGACACTTAGGGTGGCTTTATCAGGGGAGCCGCCCGCGCGTTCAAGGAGTTGCCGCCGCCGTGAGCAGCAGCCTTCGACGCGGCGCCCTCGCCGCCTCCGCCATCGTCTTCTCGATCGCCTCGCTCGCCGCCTGCGGCGCCGGCAACGACTCGCAGACTCTGCAGGTCAAGCCGGACAACGCGGCGACCAGCGTCGGCAACATCAAGGTCCAGAACGCCACGATCATCACCCAGCCCGACCTGAAGTCGACGGGCCCGGCGGTGATCTCCGCGACGATCTTCAACTCCTTCAAGGACCCCGAGACCCTGCAGTCGATCAGCATCGCGGGCTCCACCGAGACCGTGAAGCTGACCCCCGCCAAGGGCCAGAGCCTGACCGTCCCGGCGCACGGCTCGCTGACCCTCGGCGGCCAGGGCAACGCGTCCGCCGAGATCCCGAGCGGTCGGCAGGCCGTCCAGGACGGCAACGCCCAGAAGATCACCTTCACCTTCAGCACGACCGGTGACGTGAGCCTGCGCGCCTTCGTGGTGCCGGCCACCAGCTACTTCGACAAGTGGGGCCCGAGCCAGATCCCGTCCGCCCCGGCGTCCGTCTCCCCGGCCCCCGGCGCCACCGCCTCCGGCCGCGCCAAGCCGGGCAAGCACGGCAAGGCCACCCCGTCGGCGACCGCGAGCAGGAACGCGACGGCCGGCGCGGGCGCGACCCCGAGCGACTCCGCCTCGCAGTCGGCCACCGGTCAGTGAGCAGCCGTACGAGCCGCTGAACGGCAGCACACGTACGAGGGCGGCACCCCGGCTCGGGGTGCCGCCCTTCGTCGTACAGCCGGTGCGGCCGGTGGATGCCCGGTGGATACGGCTTACGGCTCGAACTTGTAGCCCAGCCCCCGGACCGTCACCAGGTACCGCGGCGCGCCCGGGTCAGGCTCGATCTTGGCCCGGAGACGCTTGACGTGGACGTCGAGCGCCCCCTCCCCCACGCACCCCTCGCACCGCTGCGCGGGCATCGGGTTGCTGCGCCGAACTCCGTCCGGCCGGACAGGGAGCGTTCCCCGCGTCGGTTCGATCACGGCTCGAACTTGTAGCCCAGCCCCCGGACCGTCACCAGATACCGCGGCGCGCCCGGGTCAGGCTCGATCTTGGCCCGGAGACGCTTGACGTGGACGTCGAGCGCCCCCTCCCCCACGCACCCCTCGCACCGCTGCGCGGGCATCGGGTTGCTGCGCCGAACTCCGTCCGGCCGGACAGGGAGCGTTCCCCGCATCGGTTCGATCACGGCTCGAACTTGTAGCCCAGCCCCCGGACCGTCACCAGATACCGCGGCGCGCCCGGGTCAGGCTCGATCTTGGCCCGGAGACGCTTGACGTGGACGTCGAGCGTCTTGGTGTCGCCCACGTAGTCGGCGCCCCAGACGCGGTCGATGAGCTGCATGCGGGTCAGGACGCGGCCGGCGTTGCGCAGGAGCATCTCCAGCAGGTCGAACTCCTTCAGCGGGAGGTCGACCTTGGAGCCGGAGACGGTGACCACGTGTCGGTCGACGTCCATGCGGACCGGGCCCGCCTCCAGCGCGGCCGGGGCGACCTCCTCCGGCTCGCCGCGGCGGCGCAGCACCGCACGGATGCGGGCGACCAGCTCGCGGGAGGAGAACGGCTTGGTGACGTAGTCGTCGGCTCCTATCTCCAGGCCGACGACCTTGTCGATCTCGCTGTCCTTGGCCGTCACCATGATCACGGGGACGTTGGAGCGGCCGCGCAGCTGGCGGCACACCTCGGTGCCGGGCAGACCCGGCAGCATCAGGTCGAGGAGGACGAGGTCGGCGCCGTTGCGCTCGAACTCGTCGAGTCCGTCGGGCCCGGTGGCCGCCACTGCGACCTCGAAGCCCTCCTTGCGGAGCATGTACGACAGGGCGTCGGAGAAGGACTCCTCGTCCTCGACGACGAGCACTCGGGTCACGGAAGGACCTCCGGGGCGGGAAGCGGTTCGTACGGGGATGGGTCGGGGGCGCCGCCGTCCTCGTCATCTTCGTCGAGGTCGGGGTGCTGTTGTGCGCGGTCGCGGGCCGCGCCCGCCTCCGGCAGCCTGAGGGTGAACGTGGAGCCCTGGCCTTCGGCGCTCCAGACCGTGACCTCCCCGCCGTGCGAGGCGACCACGTGCTTGACGATCGCGAGACCCAGGCCGGTGCCTCCGGTGGCCCGCGAGCGGGCCGGGTCGACGCGGTAGAAGCGCTCGAAGATGCGCTCCTTGTCCTTGTCGGAGATGCCGATGCCCTGGTCCGTCACGGCGAGCTCGATCATGTCGCCGCCGGGTGCGCTGACCCGGCGGGCGGCTATGCCGACGCGGGTGCGGGCAGGGGAGTAGTTCACGGCGTTCTCCACCAGGTTGCCCAGGGCGGCCGCTAGCTGGCCGCGGTTGCCCCAGACGTGCAGGTCGGCCGTGCCGCCCGCGGCCATGGTGATCTGCTTGGTGCCGGCCTGGTGGCGGCAGCGGTCGACGGCCTCGGCGACCAGCTCGTCCACGCGGACGGGCTCGGCGTCCTCCAGCGGGTCGTCGTTCTGCACCCGGGAGAGGTCGATCAGCTCCTGGACCAGGTTGGTCAGGCGGGTCGCCTCGATCTGCATGCGGCCCGCGAAGCGCTGTACGGCCTCGGGGTCGTCGGAGGCGTCCATGACCGCCTCGGACAGGAGGGAGAGCGCGCCGACGGGCGTCTTCAGCTCATGGCTGACGTTCGCCACGAAGTCGCGTCGTACGGCCTCGATCCTCCGGGCCTCGGTCAGGTCCTCGACCAGCAGCAGGACCAGGCGGGAGCCGAGCGGGGCCACGCGCGCGGAGACGGCGAGGGCCTCGCCCCGTCCGGTGCCGCGCCGGGGCAGGTCCAGCTCGACCTGGCGTATCTCGCCGTCGCGTCTGGTGTCCCGGGCCATCTGCAGCATGGGCTCGATGGCGAGCTTGCCGCCGCGGACCAGCCCGAGGGCGTAGGCGGCGGAGCTGGCCTTGACGACGGCGTCGGCCTCGTCGAGGACGACGGCCGAGGAGCGGAGCACGGACAGTACGGTGTCCACGCCGGGCGGGAGTACGGGATCGGTGTGCAAAGAAGTCCTGGTCGGTCGCTTCTGGTCGCGTTCGCTCCAACGGAACGCCAGCATGGCGATGACGCCGGTGAGCACTCCGGCGATCGCTGCCGCTGCGGCGACCGCCGCGTTCACGTCCATGCCTCCAGGTTAAGCAGGCCCTACGACATGACCACAGCCGTCCAGGTGGGACCTCGGACACTCGTCGCCCAGAGTTCACCTTGGGGCCAGGATTGGTTCATTTGGGGTGGCGGAAACGGACGCGTGCGGAGCAGAACGTGGGAGCGTGGGGACCAAGCACACCTATGAGAGGGAACCCTGATGCGGGACGCGTACCACGAGGAACTTGACTCGATCGGCGACGGTCTGGTGGAGATGGCCCGGCTGGTCGGGTCGGCGATCGGGCGCGCCACGACCGCCATGCTGGACGCCGACCTGAAGCTGGCCGAGAGCGTGATCGAGGCCGACCAGAAGGTCGACGAGCTCCAGCACGACCTGGAGGCCCGGGCCATAGCCCTGCTCGCCCGGCAGCAGCCGGTGGCGACCGACCTGCGGATCGTCGTCACCTCGCTGCGCATGTCCGCCGACCTGGAGCGGTCCGGCGACCTCGCCCAGCACGTGGCGAAGCTGGCCCGGCTGCGCTTCCCCGAGCGCGCGGTGCCGCGCGACCTGCACGCCACGATCCTGGAGATGGGCCAGCTCGCGCAGCGCCTGATGGCGAAGGCCGCCGAGGTGATCATCACCAAGGACGTCGACCTCGCGCTGCAGCTGGAGCAGGACGACGACGAGATGGACCTGCTGCACCGCACCCTGTTCCAGCACCTGATCGACGAGCGCTGGAAGCACGGCATCGAGACCGCGGTGGACGTCACCCTCCTCGGCCGTTACTACGAGCGCTACGCCGACCACGCCGTGGCCGTCGCCAAGCGCGTCGTCTACCTGGTCACGGGCGAGCACGCGGACGAGCTGCAGGCGGACATCCAGCCGGTGACGGGGGTCGAGGGCGCGTAATCCCGCCGGGGACGGGGCGCGGGGGCGCGGAGGCGCCTCCGTGCGCCGTTGATGCGCCCGGGGAAGCGGGCATGCAATAGGCGAGGGCACCCCTGCCCCAGCGTCTAGGAGGGACCCATGGCCGAATCCCCCAGCACCACGCCCGACCCCACGCAGGAGCGCGAGACCGACCAGGCCGCCGAGACCAGGAGCCTTCCCTTGATCGGCGCGTGCGGCTGCGGCTCGGGCTGCGGCTGCGGCTGCCAGTCGGGCGCCCCCTGCCAGTGCGGCTGAGGGCGGTTACGTCGTCGTAGACCGGTGTCGTAGACCTGTGTCGTAGGGCCAGTGTCAGAGAGCCGGTGGCATGGAGCCGGTGTGAACCCGATTCACACCGGCCCTTTCCGTGTACGGCGGCAGCGCTCGGAGCCCGGTCACGGCCGTTGCGCACGGCCGTGCAGATCCTCCAGGGCGTCCCGGACGGTGGTCGTCCGGTACCAGTCCAGCCACGCTCCCGCCTCCCGGGCGACCCGGTCCAGCGCACCGAGTTCGGCCCCGGTGTAGGCGTGCCCGGGCTGGTCGTGGTGGGTGGAGAACACGCCCTGGGGCCGGCCCGCCGAGCCCGGGATCGGGGTGCACTGCAGCGAGCGGCTGTGGGCGGCGAGCATCACGGCACGGGAGGTCTCGTCGAAGTCCGGCGCGGTGGCGACGTCGTCGACGACGACCCGTTCACGTTTGCGCGCGGCGTGCCCGCACGCGGTGGAGGTGTCGTCGATCACGGCGAAGAAGTGCACGAACTCGGTGGGGAAGCCGCAGTGGGACTCCAGCCACAGCGTGTTGTCACTCGCGTCGATGAGCTGGACATCGGCCATGCCCGTGCAGGTGATGGCGCAGACGGCGTCCCGGAGCGCGTCGAGGAACACCGGCAGCGACGGCGGCCGGTCCCCCGTCCGGCCGACGAAGCCGACGGCGGGCGGCGGAAGCCGGATACGGCCGGGGAACCAGGGCTCGCCGGCACGCGGCGGCGGCGCCTCGGCGAGGGCCACGGCGAGCCGGACGGTGCCGAGCCCGTGCGCGCGGCCCACCGTCTGGAGCAGGGCGGCGGCGCCGCGGGCGCTGCGCAGGCCGTACCGCTCCATGAGGATGCCGTGCGCGCGGGCGACCAGGGCGTGTGCGAGCAGTTCGTGGCGCAGTTCCACGGCGTACGGCCGCAGACGGGGGCCCTCCGGCGCGGAGGCCGAGATGAGGAAGACGCTCAGGGCGTCGGACACCGTCGGGTACAGCCCGCACCCGGTACCGCCGGGCGGCCGTGCCCCGGCCAGAGCGGCGGCGGCCTCGGCGGGGCAGGCGGCGAGGAAGAGCATGCGGCCCTGTCCGGCGGCACCCTCGGCGAACCGGAACAGGGCCCGCGCGGCGGCGGGTGACAGCCGGTGCAGTCCGCTCAGGTCGAGGACGAGCTGGGTGGGGCCGGGGGCGTGCAGCGCGGTGTCCAGTTCGGCACCGGAGTCGGCGTCGCCGGACAGCGCGAGTACGGTCAGCCTGCCGGTCGCCAGCCCGGGCATGGCCAGTTCCGCCACGGTCCGGCAGGTGAAGTGCTCCATCTCGGGCCCCTGCCTGCACGCCACAGGACCGCCCGGGTCCCGCGGCTCGGCCCCTCTCCCAGCGTAAGTCGCGGGAACAGGGAGCGAAAATCGCGGGAGGAGGGGCGCCGGCCCTCTAGGTCTCCGTCTCGGTCTCAGCCTCGGTCTCTGCTCCGGTCTCAGCCTCGGTCTCTGCTTCGGTCGAAGCCTCGGTGGCGAGGACGGCGTCGGGGCGCAGGGCCCGCCGGACCAGGGCGTGCGCGGTGTCCACCAGGCGGCGGTGGTGGCCGTCGGCGTAGGCGCGCAGGGCCGCGCGGGCCTCGGCCGGGGAGAGTTCACCGGCCTCGGCGAGCATCCCGGTGGCCATGTCGACGGCGGCCCTGGCGGCGAGAGCGGCCTGGACGCGGTTGCTGACGTCGCTCGGGCGCAGCCGCTCCGGGCGCCAGTTGACCAGCGCGACGGCCGTGACGTCGGTGAGCGCCTGGGCCAGCTCCAGGTCCAGCGGGGGCAGTCCGCCCGGCCGGCGCAGCAGGAGGTTGACGGCGCCGACGGTCTGCTGGTGGACACGCAGCGGCAGCGCGTGCAGGGAGTGGTACCCGCGCCGTACGGCGAAGGGGGCGACCTGCGGCCAGCGCTCGCCGCTGTGCCTCAGGTCCGGGGCGTCGATCCGGCGGCCCTCGCGGAAGCTCTCCAGGCAGGGGCCCTCGTCGGCCTGGAGCTGGAAGAACTCCAGCGCCTCCGCGTCCTCCTCGGTGACCGCCAGGGTGCGCAGACCACCGCGGCCGGAGACGACCAGGATGCCGACCGCGTCGGCTCCGGTGATGTCGATGCAGTTGCGTGCCAGGCGCTCGAGCAGCACCACCGGGTCGATGTCGTCGGCCAGGGAGTCGGCCAGCCCGACGAGCGCCTCGGCGAGCTGTTGTTCACGGCCCATCACCGTTCACCCTCCCTTCCCTCGTCCCCGCCGTCGCGGCCGTCCTCGCCCGCGTAGTTCCTCCGGGCACCGTCGTCCGCCTCCGTCTCCTCCTGGAACCGGAGCTTGCGCGCCAGGACCTCGCGGGACACCTGGCTGACCGTGCGACCCTCGGCGTAGGCGCGGGCCCGCAGCCGGTCCAGGGCCTGCTCGGGGTCCAGGTCCAGCTGCACCATCACCATGCCGACCGCCTGGTAGACCTCGGTGTGGTCGGCCTCGGAGGCCGCCACCCAGGACGCCACCCCGTCCTCCGTGTCCGCCTCGGCGATGTCGTGGCCGACTTCCTGCAGGCTCACCAGCGCATAGGTGACCGCGTCGCGCACCCACAGCGCGGTCCGCATGTCCTGCTCGGTCAGCCCGCCGGCCCGTTCGCTGTACAGGTCGAGGGTGCCGATGGCGGCACCGCTGACACCGAGCGGCAGCGAGAAGACGGCCCGGACGCCGAGGGCCACGGCCTCGTGCGCGAAGATCGGCCAGCGGCGGGCGTCGGGGCCGTCGCCGAGGTCGGCCGCGACGACGGGAGCGCCCCGGTCGAGAGCGGTCTGGCAGGGCCCGTCCCCCACGGTGTACTGCAGCTCGGCGAGCCGGGCGGCGACCCGGTCGCTGGCGCACCAGGTGACGCGTACGCCTCTCCCTCCGGAGATCGACACCGAGGAACCGCTGATGGGCAGCAGCCGTACGCACGCCTGGCACAGCGCGCCCGGTATCGCGTGCGGGTCATCGGTGCCCCTCGCCGCGGCGGCCAGCGTCTCACGGACCCACAGCGGTGCCCTGCCGTCCGGCGGCACACCGTCACCGGCCGGCTGTTCCGACCGCTCGGGCGCCATGGTCATCACCCCCGTCGCGGCGCGCCTCAGCACACATGACCCACCAGTATCCCGTCCGCCACCCCCGGACCGACTGCTCCACACTCCGGGTTCCCACCCCTGGGAGAAACCACCCGGTACGGGCCTCCGGTTGGGTCAGTCCGGCGGGCGGGGGCGGTCCCGGCCCCGGATGCTGGGGATGACCGTGGCCTGCCACCCGGTTGCCCAGCCGGCGTCCGCCCGTGGCCGGCCCCCTGACCACGGGGACCTGGATGAGCCGAGAACCGACGTGTGTGGCGGTCGTCTCCGACTGCCCGCTCCTTCTGCACGGCCTGATCCGCGTCGTCGACGGTGCGCCGGAGCTGCGGCGACTGCTCGGGGCGGGCACCGGCGGCGCACCGCCGCACGAGGTCGGCGAGGCGGAGGTGGTCCTGCTCAATCTGCGGGTCCCCGTCCGGGAGATCTGCGACCAGGTGGTCCGGCTGCACGAGAAGGGCCGCAGGGTGGTCGTGCTGTCGGCCGCCGCGACGCAGACCGACCTCGTGCTGCTCCTCGAGGCCGGGGCGAGGGGGTACGTGAGTCAGTGGGCGGAGGAGGAGGAGCTGCTGGCCGCGCTGCGTACGGTCGCCTCCGGCCGCAGCTATTTCTCCACCAACTTTTTCGGTGACTTCGATGTGCGCAGAAATGCGCCGCGCATCACCGACCGGGAGCAAGAGATCCTGCGACTCGTCGCGAACGGTGCCACCGACCGGGAAATCGCCGCCGAATTGAATATCAGCGAACACACCGTGCATTCCCATCTGGACCGGTTGTGCAGCAAGACCGGTTACCGCCGCCGGGCCGATCTCACGCGGCTAGCGCTGAGGCGGGGGATGGCGGCCGTGGAACCGGCCGAGGAGGGGTAGTTCTCCCCACACCGGCTGGGTTGTTCTGCCTCTGGAGGTTCCACGGACCGGCAGCGATCCTCGTGTACGTCCCGTGTGAACCGAAACCAGGGTTTGGAAAAATGGACAACAAACTCAGGAACATCTGTGTCGCGGTGACGGCCTCGTCCTGCCTTGCGGCGGGCGCCTGGGGCATTTCGGCGACGGACGCCGGTGCGGCGTCGAAGGCACCCGCCCGCACACCCACCGCCAAGGTCATCAAGTGCTACCGAACGCACAAGAATCCGAAGAAAATCGTCTGCTACGAGGTCAGGAAGCGGCATGTCCACCACAACGGTGGCGACTTCATCGTGATCGTCCTCGTGCAGGTTCCCACGCCGAAGAATCCCCCGACGGTGATCGTCGTACCGTCGCTGCCGAACCCGACCACGACGTCGCCGGCGCCGACCACGACCTCGCCGAAACCGACCACGGCTTCACCCACGACAGGCTCCACGCCGCCGACGACGAGCCCCACCTCGAGCCCCACCTCGAGCCCCACCTCGGGCTCCGCCGCACCGACCACCGGGACGCCGACCACCGGGCAGACCTCCGGTGGGGCGACCACCAGCGCACCGACCGGTGGCGCCACGGAGACCGGAGCGCCCAGCGCGCCGGGGACCGGGGGTGCGAACACCGGTGGCGCGAACACTGGCGGCGCGAACACCGGTGGTGCGAACACCGGCGGGCCGAGCGCCAGCTGAGCGCCCTCAGAGCCCTGCCCGGACCTGAGCCGAGTGCCAGGTCCGGGCAGCGCCGTTCACCTGCGTTCCGTCATTCAGGGAGCCGAGCTCCCTTGGGCCGCGCCGCACGCATGCCCGAGGCGGGCTCCTGTGCGTCCTCGAGCGGGAAGGTCTCGTCTTCCCCGAAGTCGGGGGCGCGGAAGGGGTTGGTCGCCGGAGGCGGGGATGCCGCGGTGGAGCAGCGGGGTTGCCCCTCCAGGGCAGAGAACAGTGACGTCAGATCGATGGGAGGACTCTCTTTCGTTACAGGTCCCTGAGATGGGGCCTGGTGTGCCGTGACCGGGCACAGCGGTCCTACAGCTTGGTCATCTTGGCGTACGGGCTCAAGATCCGCTTTTGCGCCGAGCCGAAGTCCACGAGCGCCGCGACTCCGTCCTCGATCCCGATCACTCGGCCGAGGCCGTACATGTCGTGTGTGACCTGGTCGCCCACGGCGAAGTGCTTGAGAGGCGGTGTGACCGGGGCTTTGAAGGGGCTGGTGGGCAGATGACGCTTCGGCGCAGCAGGCTTTGTCATGACTCAGTATGAGCCTACGCGCATCCCCCTTGGCTGTGGCCGTCGGCACAGATCCGTACGGGAACACCCGATTCTGCCACTGACCTGGGGTTTCGCTGCGGCAAGAACCTCAGCCTACAACGGTCGGCCACGATGACAACGGCAGGCAGGGGGCTTGAGCCGGCCGCGGTGCGAGGCCGCCGGCTCCGGCCGGTGAGACCGAGTCGTGTCTCCGCACGTCACTGGGTCCCACGATCTTGTGGGCGATGGCTCCGGGTGATCAGCCATGTCCCGCCGACTATCAGCAGCGCGAAGAGAGCCAGGCCTGCGCCTTGTGCGGCCAGGAGCCACAGACGATCGGACAGCGGGAGTCTGCCGGTGAGGGTGACCTGAAGGGATCCGACGGCGAAGGCGATGGCGGCCGTGAAGACGGCGACGACTTCGACGGCGCGGACCGAGGACGTATGCAAGGAGCGTTCCAACTGCCTGTTGGCCTCCGCCTGTTGTTCCCAGCGGCGTTGCTGCTCAGCCTCTCGCAGGGCCCGCAGACGTCCTTCCTGGATTGCGTCCCGCTTCGTCAGGTACTGGTTCTGCAGAATGCCGAGGCTGGCCGTGGGACTGGCGGCGAGCAAGGCAAGAGCAGTGTCGATGCTCTCCAGCGCCGCGTCGTGCCGGCTGCACATGTGCAACCCCGTGGCCAGGCGCGCGTGAAACATGTGGTCGTCCGGATAGGCCTCGACAGCCTCCTCCGCGTAGCTGCGCAGGAGTTCTCCCTGCCCTTCGAAGGGAGGGGCGAACGCAACCCCGTTGAGGCAGATGTCCGTCGTGTGCCGGGTCCGGCCCGCCGCGGACCAAGCCTGCTCGAGCAGCTCGCAAGCGTACGTGACGGTCAACGTCCTGCTGCCGAAGGCGGCGAACGACTGAAGTGCCACGAAGACGGGTTCTTTGCGGAGGGAACCGGAAGCCACGGACGAGGGCGAGAACGTAAGGAAGGCATGCAACTCGTCGAAGCAGAAGTTCGCCCGCAGCTTGCCCGCGTGGAACAGGGTGAAGAAGAAGGCGGTGCGCTCTGTTGCGGCGTCCGCACCGCTCTCTCCCACCGCCTCCGCGAAGGCATCCGCGGCCTCCACGGTGCCCCGGTTGAGGAAGCCGTTGCCGAGTGCCCACTGCTCGGCGACGACGCCCCAGCTCTCGTCCCTCACGTGGTCCGACATCCATCGTGCGCACTCAAAGGCTGTCCTGGCTGTCGGCCGCTCCAGGAAGCGGCCGCGCCAGTAGCGGTCGGCACACATGAAGTAGGGATCGGTACGAAGGTCGGCGGAAGACACCTCGAAGAACGGCGCGGTTCCCGCTGCCAGCAACTCCGCGGCCGTCTCATCGCAGATGCGGTCGCGCGTTCTGGAATCGGCTGTACGTGCCCCCTCCAGCCGCGCGATGACGGTTGCCGTGTCCATGCTCCCCCTCGTTCTCCATGCCCCTTCTCAGGGTGATCACCTGAACATACCTAAACGACACCGCAGTTGAGCGAAGGGGACGCTTCCATGGATCGTCACCCCCCGTCACGGTTCCTGTCCTCCGGCTCGCCTCCTGGCTCGGCATGCGTTCTGGCGGCAGGCGTCCGAGCAGTACTTTCTGGGGCGGCCGACCTGTCCCGGCGGCCGTCCGAGAAACCGCATCCTGCAGGGTCCATACGCACAGGGGATGAGGGCTTTCTCGCCGTAGGTACCGGCGATCTCCTGCACCTTTCCGGAGGGTGCGGAGAGGGGGCCGTCGCCCCCGCCTCCAAGGTCATAATCCGCGAGCACCTGGCTGCGGGACCTGTGCCGCAGTTTCGACATCGTCTTCGAGCTGATCTGCAGGACGCGGTGGACGGTGAGGCCCAGTTCCTGGGCGATCACATGGGCCAGGACGCACAACGCGACATGGGCGGTGACCACGTGCGCCTCGCGTTCGCTGAGCGTGTCGAGCACCGAGTCGAGTTGCTCGGCCAACAGGATCCGTACGGCCCGGTCCTCCGCGAACGTGTCGGGCACTGCCCTGCGCCGGGTCATGCCGCACCTCCAGAAGTCCCGTCCTGGTTCTCACTCTGCTCCGCCGACGACGTCGGCGGCAGGGGATCCGGCTGGGCGGGAACGCCGAAGAGCTGGGCGAGTGCGATGAGAACGCGCGCCAGGTCCTGACCGTCGGTGAATTTCTTGAGCACCATCCGGGTGATGGCGTACTTCAGGCATGCCTTGATCAGGGTGATGCCCAGCAGGCCGCTCATGACCAGCAGCAGCACGTGCGGATCGAGCGATGACAGCAGGACGGACACGGGACTCCTCGGTGCGGAAAACACAAAAGGCCCCGCGCTGAGGAGCGCAGGGCCTTCGTGGGCATGAAAAAGCTCCCGTCCGGCAGGACAGGAGCTATGTCGTCACGAGGGCACACTGATCCCCTCGCCGCACCCCACTCTAGCTGATCAACTTCACTTTGTCCGGGGAGAGTTGGAAGACCAAGGACGGAGTGACCGCGGCGTCTCCGCAGGTCGCGTGGGGGCGTCACACGTGCCGAACGATAAGGGGCCCCCGGTTACCGGTTTCGTGACATGCCCCCGGGCTCGCGGCATTCAATGGCCCGATGGCCACGGGCCGACAAGCAGCCCGACGCCCTCGCGGAGTACCCCGGACACTCGGACCCGGGGCTGACGCCGAAGGGGCACGAAAATGCCTCCCACTCGCGCTATATGCGCAGGTGGGAGGCATGATCACAAAACCTACTTCTTCTTGCCCTGGTTCTTGACCGCCTCGATCGCCGCTGCGGCCGCCTCCGGGTCGAGGTACTTGCCGCCGGGGGTGACCGGCTTGAAGTTCTCGTCCAGCTCGTAGTACAGCGGGATGCCCGTCGGGATGTTCAGGCCCGCGATGTCGGCGTCGGAGATGCCGTCCAGGTGCTTGACCAGGGCGCGCAGCGAGTTGCCGTGGGCCGCGACCAGGACCGTGCGGCCGGTCAGGAGGTCGGGGATGATGTCGTCGAACCAGTACGGAAGCATCCGGTGGACGACGTCCTTGAGGCACTCCGTCCTCGGGCGCAGCTCCGGCGGGAGCGTGGCGTAGCGCGCGTCGTCGAACTGGGAGAACTCGGAGTCGTCCGCGAGCGGGGGCGGCGGGGTGTCGTAGGAGCGGCGCCAGAGCATGAACTGCTCCTCGCCGAACTCGGCCAGCGTGGCCGCCTTGTCCTTGCCCTGGAGGGCACCGTAATGGCGTTCGTTCAGGCGCCAGCTGCGGTGGACCGGGATCCAGTGGCGGTCCGCGGCCTCGAGGGCCAGCTGGGCCGTGCGGATCGCGCGCTTCTGGAGGGACGTGTGGACCACGTCGGGGAGGAGATCGGCGTCCTTCAGGAGCTCGCCACCGCGGACCGCCTCCTTCTCGCCCTTCTCGTTGAGGTTGACGTCCACCCAGCCGGTGAACAGGTTCTTCGCGTTCCACTCGCTCTCGCCGTGGCGGAGGAGGATCAGCTTGTACGGTGCGTCGGCCATGAGTCAGAGCGTAATCCACGCGTTCGGGGCGCCGTCCCGGCCGACCGGTGGGTGGACCGTTGACGGCATCTGTTAATTGAGCGGCCGGCGAAACACCCCGCCTGTAAGTTGTGCCTGCCGCGCAAGCCACTTACCACTGGGGGTCTTGTCATGTTCGCCACCCGTCTCCGACGTGCCGCCCGGGAGAGCGTGTCCGGGCTACCCCGTGAGTTCTGGTGGCTGTGGACCAGCACCCTCGTCAACCGGCTCGGCGCCTTCGTGGCCACGTTCATGGCCCTCTACCTCACCCTCGACCGCGGCTACTCCGCCTCGTACGCCGGTCTCGTCGCCTCGCTGCACGGGCTGGGCGGGGTCGTCTCCTCGCTGGGGGGCGGGGTGATGGCCGACCGGCTCGGCAGGCGGCCGACGCTGCTCATCGCCCAGTCGGCCACGGCCGTCTCCGTCGCGGTGCTCGGCTTCATGGCGAACCCCGTCGCCATCGCCGCCGTCGCCTTCCTCGTGGGCATGGCCTCCAACGCCTCCCGGCCCGCCGTACAGGCGATGATGGCCGACATCGTCCGGCCCGAGGACCGGGTCCGGGCCTTCTCCCTCAACTACTGGGCCATCAACCTCGGGTTCGCCGTCTCCTCCATGGCCGCCGGGTTCATCGCCGAGTACAGCTATCTGGCCGGCTTCCTCATCGAGGCCGGGATGACCCTGGCCTGTGCGCTCGTCGTCTTCCTCAAGGTGCCCGAGTCCCGGCCGTCGGCACACGTGAAGGAGAAGGACGCCGCCGTCAGCCTCGGCACCGTGCTGCGGGACGGCCGGTACATGGCCGTCGTCGGGCTGTCCTTCCTGGTCGCCCTCGTCTTCCAGCAGGGGTCCGTGGGGCTGCCGGTGGCCATGGGGCGGGCCGGGTTCTCACCCGCCGACTACGGTGTCGCCATCGCCGTCAACGGCATCCTGATCGTCGCTCTGCAGATCCCGGTCACCCGGTTCATCGAGCACCGCGACCCGCGCACCCTGCTGGTCGTCTCCTCGCTGCTCGCCGGCTACGGCTTCGGGCTCACGGCCTTCGCCGGCTCGGTCGGCGTCTTCATGGTCACCGTCTGCGTCTGGACCCTCGCCGAGATCGTCAGCGCGCCGACCCAGACCGGACTCGTGGTCCGCCTGTCCCCCGTGCACGGGCGCGGCCGCTATCAGGGCGTGTACACGCTGTCCTGGTCCGTCGCCGCGCTGGTCGCCCCGCTGATGTCCGGCGCGGTGATCGACCGCTGGGGGGCGGAGTGGCTGTGGGGGATGTGCGCGATGGTGGGGACGGTCGCGGGGGTGGGGTACGGGGTGCTCATGCGGGGGCTGCCGGCGGAGAGCCCGGCGATGGCGGCCCCGCGGGCGGACACCGGGAGCCCCGAGGTCCGTACCGCCTGACAGACTCCTCCGTACCGCCTGAGAGCGTCCGTACCGCCCGGCAGACTCGTCCCTACCGCCTGGAGAGCGCCCGTACCGCCTTGAGGGCTCGGGCGGCCAACGCCCAGCCTCCGGCCCCAGCACCTCCACCGGGCCGGGCTCACGGCCTGTCCATGGGAATCCCCGCCACTCCCCGCCCCGCCCCGCACCGGGGCGGAGCGGGGAGTGGGGCGCGGCGTGGCCGTCAGCGGGCGTCGGTCCGGTCGAAAATGGATCCGACCTGGCCGAAACCGGACGAACCCTGGCCAGGAGACATGCCCTGGCCGAAACCGGACGAACCCTTGCCGGGAGACATGCCCTGGCCGGGATCGGACGAGCCGTGCGAGGTGTTCCCGAATTCACCTCCGGCGCTGCTCGTCCCTCCGACGTTCCCCATGCCGTCGTTGTCGTCGGCGAGGGCCTGGGCCGCGCCTCCGAGCAGAACGGTTCCGGCTAGAGCGATGGCGGCCGGCACGGTACGTGCACGCATAAGCGTCTCCTTCGGTCGGTTTGCGGTCGCCAGAGGTATGCCGCCGGCCCCCGTCCGAGAAGCGGTGCCGTGCATACAAGCACTCGAACAGGCGGCGCACATGGCGCCCAGCCGTGTCGGAGCCCCCGGCCGGGGAGAAGCCGGGATATGGCCGAGCCCCCCACCTGGACTTCTCCACCGGCAGGGGGCTCGTGCAGCGATCGGAAGGATCGGAGCGATCAGAACCCTCAGAAGGCGAGGTTGACGCCGATCTGGTGGGGCTGGCCAAGGGCGCCCAGCACCACGCCCTGGACGGCGCCGAGCTGGGACAGCGCGTCGGCGCTGCTCAGGGTGGTGGAGTCGGCGGTGAGGCTGGCCTCGGGGCTCAGGCCACCGGAGACGGTGTCGAGCTCGGCGTCGGAGATCTCGAGGGTCTGGATCTGGTGAGCGGCGTTCATGGTGAAACTGCCCTTCGCATGGGTGGACCACAAGGGGAAGCGGCCCCGCTGGGGGACAGACGGCGGGCCGCGGCCGCAGGCGTGCGCCATCCTTTTCAGGACACGTGGCGCGATCCCGGCGGTGCGAGCGATCAAACCACGGAGCCTGCCGGGCATCCAGTCAACCATCGCTCGCCCCGGTCCAGTTGGCCCCGGCAGGTGACTCATCCGTGCGGGTACGGTCACGCGTTGGGGCCAGTTCCTCCACATGCGGCGCCACACAGGGAGGGCACAGCTCTTGCCGGCGCCACGCCGACCAGGACAACTCCACACCAACGGAATCCGCCGGGCGCGCGGTTGCGGACGCGCTGTGCAGATTCGGTTCACAGATGAATTCGCCCCTCGGGCCGGGTCGCGGCGGGCACCTGGGCGAGCCCGCCCCGACCAGCCGGTGACCCAGGTCACACACGGCCCCGTCACATCTCCCCGGAGCGATCCGTCAGGGAGGTGTAGCCATCGGAAACCACGCGCAGACCACACGGGAGCACACCATGGACGCTCGCCTGAACCTCTTCACCAACCCGGTCACCGGCAGGTTCTTCAAGCACATCAACTCGGCGGGGAAGATCGTCTCGGACTCCGCCCTCCCCGCCGCGACGCAGGAACTGGTGAAGATCCGGGCCAGCCAGATCAACGGGTGCGCGATGTGCACCGACATGCACACCAAGGACGCCACGGCCGCCGGGGAGACGGCGCAGCGGCTGCACCTGGTCGCCGCCTGGCGGGAGGCCAAGGTGTTCAGCGAGGCCGAGCGCGCCGCGCTGGAGCTGACCGAGCAGGGCACCCGCATCGCCGACGCGGCCGGCGGCGTCCCGGACGAGGTCTGGGCGAACGCCGCCAAGCACTACGACGAGGACCAGCTCGCCGCGCTCGTCGCGCTGATCGCCCTGATCAACGCCTACAACCGCGTCAACGTCATCGTCCAGCAGCCCGCCGGCGACTACCAGCCCGGCATGTTCGACTGAGCCGCGACAAGGTCCTCAGGGGTGCATCCGTGCACCCCTGAGGACCTTGTCCACGCCGTTGCGGGGGCCGTACACCGCCAGCCCCGCCAGGTCCAGCTCCGCCGTCGGGACGGCGCGGACCGCCGCGCGGTTGTCGCGGTCGTTGCCCGTGGCGAACAGGTCCGAGGTGAAGACGGCACGGGGCAGGGCACGGCTCAGTGCCCTGCCGTGGGCCGCCTTCAGGGTCTCCTTGGAGCCCTCGAAGACCAGCACCGGCTGGCGGAACATGGGCAGGTACGACACCCCGTCCGCGTCCTCGTACGGCTCGCCGATCACCTCGGGGACCGTCGCGCCCAGGCCGCTGACCAGGAACGCGGTGACGTTGAGCCGCTGCCAGGGCTCCAGGTCCTCGCGCAGCAGCACGGCGATCTTCGTGTCGAAACGGATGGGTTCAGCGCTCATGGAACGAGACTGCCGACCGCCGTACGACGCCGTCTTGTACGTTCTTTGCATGGCGGTCCGGCGGGAAGGCACCCGGCGCGAGGACACCCGGCAGGAGGTCAGCGCGTGGCGCCCCCGCGTGCCGGGCGTCACCGAGGTCTTCCACGCCCGCTTCACCGAGTACGCCTATCCGATGCACGTCCACGACGCCTGGACGCTGCTCATCGTGGACGACGGGGCCGTGCGGTACGACCTCGAGCGGCACGAGCACGGCACCCCGCACGACACCGTCACGCTGCTCCCGCCGCACGTGCCGCACAACGGCTCCCCGGCCACCCCGGACGGCTTCCGCAAGCGGGTCGTCTACCTCGACAGCAGCCGTCTCGGCGAGGATCTCATCGGGCGCGCCGTCGACACGCCCGATCTGCGGGATCCGGTGCTGCGGCGGCGCGTCGGTCAGTTGCACGCCGCGCTCGCCCGGCCGGGAGACGAACTGGAGGCGGAGAGCAGGCTGACCCTCGTCGGGGAGCGGCTGCGCGGCCATCTGCGGCGGACGGCCGGCACGGCTCCCCGCCCGGATCCCGTGCTCGCCCGTTCGCTGCGGGAGCTGCTCGACGCCCGTGTCGTCGACGGCGTCTCGCTGGAGGAGGCCGCGGGCCTGCTGCACGCCCATCCCGCCCATCTGGTGCGGGCGTTCAGCGGGGCGTACGGCATCGCCCCGCACCAGTACCTGATGTCGCGCCGGGTCGGGCAGGCGCGGCGGCTGCTGCTGGACGGGCTGGCGCCGGGCGAGGTGGCCTCGGCCGCGGGGTTCTACGACCAGGCCCATCTCACCCGGCACTTCAAGAAGCTGGTCGGAGTGCCCCCGGGGCGCTATCGCAGCAGCTCACGCTGAGCCTCGTACAGATTGCGCGGGCGTACGGCGTCCGTGGTGCCGTACAGCTCCAGGCGGGAGTGCAGGTCGCCGGGGAAGTCCGGGACGTCGGTCTGGTCGAACTCGGTCACCGTGTTCAGGCCGACGGTCGCCGAGTACGGGGCCAGGCCGTCGATCTTCATCAGGCCCGCGCGGCCGTTGGTGACCCGGATGTTCCAGTGCGTGAACCGGGCGCCGAACAGCGGGCCCGCGTTGGCGTCTCCGCCGTGGCGGCCGTTGTTGTTCACCGTGATGTCCGTGCGGACGTCGGCGAAGGGCAGGCCGCGGTGGCTGTCGAAGGTGCCCATCTGCATCTCGCCGCGCGACCAGACGTTGTGGGAGGAGAGTCCTTCGACGTTGATGCCGTGCAGCTGGGTGTTCGGCGGGGCCGGGACCGTGCGCTGTTCGACGGTGAAGTCCTCGATCAGGTTGTCGTGGGAGCCCTCGCGGCAGAAGTACGGGTGGTGCGAGCCGCGGCCGGCCACCCGGGTGCGGCGCAGGGTGCAGGCGGAGGCGGCGACCAGGCCGAAGCCGTTGTCCACGTCGGTCACCGTGACGTCGTCCACCCAGCAGTCGTAGGCGCACTGCAGGACCACACCGTTGTAGCCCTTGTCGAGCAGGTGCGGGGACTGCGGGGTCTCGACCGCCCGCAGGGTGAGGCCCTCGACTCCCGATCCGGTCAGCTCGGGGACGTGGGTCGTCAGTTGGGGGTTCCACTCGGGGCGTATGTCGAGCGGGAGAGGGCGTTCGAGGGTGATCCGGCGGCCCCGGACGCGGGCGATGCGCACCGGCCACTCGTAGGGGACGTACGACAGCAGCTTGGTCTTGTCGTCCCAGGAGTACGACGCCGGGCCCGGGCCGCCGCCCGCCATGTGCTGGAGCAGGGTGTGCGCGGGGTCGTCGGAGAGGCGGAGGAGGACGAGCCGGCCGGGGTGCAGCCCCTCCGGATCGGCGACGGTGACCGTCCACGAGCCCTGCCGGGCCGGTTCCACCGCCGTCAGCGGCGCCCACTCGTCCCGCCTGTTGCCGGTCCAGCCCTCGAAGGGCCAGGCCCGGGACCGGATCGCCGCCACCAGGGAGTCCCAACGCGCCCTGGGCGCGAGCCAGATCAGGCCGCCGGCCCAGGACCACGCCGACTTGTCGCCGCCGTAGCGGGAGCCGTAGACGCCGATCAGTTCGGTGAGGGACTTCGTCGCGTACAGCGTCGTACGGCCGCTGCCGGCGCCGCGCAGGACGACGCCCGAGTCGCCGATGCGGATCAGGTCGTCGATGCGGAAGGTGCCGGGCGGGATGGTGACCGTGCCACCGCCGGCCCTTCCGGCGGCGGCGATGGCACGGTTGATCGCGGGGGCGCAGTCGGTGGTGCCGTCGGGTACGGCGCCGTGGTCGGTGACGTCGGCGAAGTGGCGGGGGCGGGGGAAGCGCGGGGCTCCGCCTCGGCAGCCGGCACGGCCGACGTAGGGGATCTGGGGGTGGGTGACGGGCGAGCGGACGAACTCACCCCAGATTTCCGGGACTTCGCCCTCTTCGGCGGCTGCCGCCCTGACCGCCGTCCCGGCCGTGGCCGCGCCGAGCGCCGCGGCCGTGGCGGCGGTCAGCAGGGTCCGTCTCGTGAGATGCGTACTGCTCATGCCCATCCGCCCCTTCATATTCACGCATATGAACGACGTTCAGGATCGCCTCGGCGGTGAGCATGCCACCGCCCCGGCAGCAGAGGGAAGGGGTCGTACCGTAAGTCAGTCAGCGGGACGGTCGATCAGATGCCTGAACGCGTCCAGGTTGCGCGTGGACTCGCCCCGGGACACCCGCCAGGCGTACTCCTTGCGGATGGAGGAGGCGAAGCCCAGTTCCAGGAGGGTGTTGAAGGCGCCGTCGGCCGCTTCCAGGACCTGGCCGAGGAGGCGGTCGATCACGTCGGGGGTGACGGAGGCGAGGGGCAGGCGGGCGGTGACGTAGATGTCGCCGAGACGGTCGACGGCGTAACTCACGCCGTACAGCTTGAGGTTGCGCTCCAGGAGCCAGCGGTGGACGCCCGCCTCGTTCTCGTCGGGGTGGCGGACGACGAAGGCGTTGAGCGACAGGGAGTGGCGGCCCACGAGGAAGGAGACCGTCGTGGAGAGCTTGCGGGTGCCGGGGAGCTTGACCACGTAGTTCCCGGGCTCGGGGCTCTCCCACTCCAGTTCGGCGTCCTTCAGGACACCTTCCAGGACCTGCCCGGCCTTCTCGACATCACCCATGGTGGGAGCGTACGCGACGGCGGTGGGACTGGGTCGCGGCCGTGTAGACGTCCGCGGTCTCGGCGGCCGCCCGGTCCCAGCCGAAGGACTGCGCGTGCCGGGCGGCGGCCGCGCCCATGCTCGCCGGGAGTGACGGCTCGTCGACGAAACGGCTCAGCACGCGCGCGTAGTCGGCGGGACAGTGGCCTTGGACCAGGAAGCCGGTCTCGCCGTCGCGCACGGCCACCGGCAGTCCGCCGACCGAGGCCGCGAGCACCGGCGTGCCGGCCGCCTGCGCCTCTATGGCGACCAGGCCGAAGGACTCGCTGTAGGACGGCATGACCAGCACGGACGCGGCCCGGAACCAGTCCGCGAGCTGTTCCTGGCCGACCGGCGGGCGGAACCGTACGACGTCCGCGATGCCGAGCCGGGCGGCGAGCTTCTGCAGCCCCTCCGGCTTGGCGAGCCCGCTGCCGCTTGGGCCGCCGACGACCGGGACGAGGATGCGCGAGCGGAGCTCCGGGCGCTCGTCCAGCAGCACCGCCACCGCGCGCAGCAGGATGTCCGGGGCCTTCAGGGGCTGGATGCGGCCCGCGAAGAGCGGGATCAGGGCGTCCGGAGGCAGCCCCAGGCGGGCGCGGGCCGCCGCGCGGCCGTCGGCGGGGCGGAAGCGGTCGAGGTTGACGCCCGGGTGGACGACGGCGACCTTCTCGGGGTCGGCGGCGTAGTGCCGTACCAGCTCGTCGGCCTCCTCCGCCGTGTTGGCGATGAGCCGGTCGGCGGCGGCCACGATCTGGGTCTCGCCGATGACGCGGGCGGCGGGCTCGGGGGTGTCGCCCTCGGCCAGGTTGGCGTTCTTGACCTTGGCCATGGTGTGCATGGCGTGCACCAGGGGGACGCCCCAGCGCTGGGCGGCGAGCCAGCCGACGTGGCCGGAGAGCCAGTAGTGGGAGTGGACGAGGTCGTAGTGGCCGGGGCGGTGACCGGCCCAGGCCTGCATGACGCCGTGCGTGAAGGCGCACAGCTGGGCCGGGAGGTCCTCCTTGGCGAGACCCTCGTAGGGGCCGGCGTCGACGTGCCGGACGAGGACACCGGGGGCCAGCTCGACCGTCGGGGGCAGTCCGCCGGCCGTGGCCCGGGTAAAGATCTCGACCTCGATGCCCAGGGCGGCGAGCCGCTGGGCCAGCTCCACGATGTAGACGTTCATGCCGCCGGCGTCGCCGGTGCCGGGCTGATGGAGCGGGGAGGTGTGGACGGAGAGCATGGCGACGCGGCGGGGGCGGCGGTGCAGTCGTAGCCGTGACGCGGTTGACGGGGAGCGTCGCCCGAGCCTGCTGACGTACTGGCTCACCTGGCGGTCCTCTCCTTGCTGCGGGCATGCCGGACGGAGGACCGACCTCGCCCTCCACGCAGGTGCAACAGCGGGAGGGGGCCGTGCCATTTCCGCACCAGGCCGCTTTACTCAATCATGACCTCCGCTCGACCGGCCGCCGGAGGGTGACATGACCTGGAGGGGCCCAGCGACGCCGACCTGGCCGGGAGCCTGGGTGGTCACCGCCCGGCGTCCGGCCCCCGGCTCCCGGATGCGCCGCCGGGGCTCCCTGGCGATCCACTTCGAGGAACTGCCCGGCGGCGACGCCGGGAATCGGAAACCACGCCGTCCGGACGGACTGACCGCCGAGCAGGCCCTGAAGCAGACCCCGGCCAACCTGGTGAACGGCCGTGGCCACCGCACCAGCCGCCCGCCCCTGACACCGCTGCCGACCAGGCCACCGTCCAGCCCGCCACTCGCGCTCCCCCGGTCACCCGCCACCACCGCCCCGCCTGACCCCCGCGCCGACCGGCCCGCCGCACCCGGCCGACCCCGCCACCGACACCACCACCCCGCCCAGCCGACGCCCGACACCCACACCCCCGCCGCCCAACACCCGCGCCCGCCCTGACCGGCCGCCCGGCCCGATCAACACCCGCCACCGACACCGCCGCCCAACCCGCCACTCGCGCTCCCCCGGTCACCCGCCACCACCGCCCCGCCTGACCCCCGCGCCGACCGGCCCGCCGCACCCGGCCGACCCCGCCACCGACACCACCACCCCGCCCAGCCGACGCCCGACACCCACACCCCCGCCGCCCAACACCCGCGCCCGCCCTGACCGGCCGCCCGGCCCGATCAACACCCGCCACCGACACCGCCGCCCAACCCGCCACTCGCGCTCCCCCGGTCACCCGCCACCACCGCCCGCGCCCGGCGCCCGGCCCCGCCCGCGCCCGGCCCCGCCCGGGTCGGCGCCGCCCGGTGCCCGCTTACCCTCGTAGGCATGACAGCCCGCGCAGCCTCCCTCCCCCGCTCTCGGCTTCGCTCGAGCGGGGGGAGCCCCGTCGTGGGAACGGTGACGCGCGGGACGACCAATCCCAATCGGCTGCGCCGCATGGACCGCTGGATCGCGGCGACGCACGGTGCCGAGCTGCGGCGCGCCGGGGAGCCGCTGGCGATCGACCTCGGCTACGGCGCCGCCCCGTGGACGGCCGTCGAACTGCTCGGCCGGCTGCGGACGGCCGCTCCGCGCGCCCGGGTCGTCGGCATCGAGATCGAACCGGAGCGGGTCGCGGCCGCGCGGCCGTACGAGCGGGAGGGGCTGACCTTCCGGCACGGGGGTTTCGAGGTGCCCGTGCCGGAGCGGCCGATGCTCATCCGCGCCGCCAACGTGCTGCGCCAGTACGACGAGGCCGAGGTCGCCGCCGTCTGGGAGCGGCTGTGCGCGCGACTCGCCCCGGCCGGCGGCGGCTCGCGCGGCGGTCTGCTGGTCGAGGGCACGTGCGACGAGATCGGGCGGCGGCACGTGTGGGTGGCGCTCGGCCCGGAGGGGCCGCGGAGCGTCACCTTCGCCACGCGGCTGGGTTCCCTGGAGCGGCCCTCCGACCTCGCCGAACGGCTGCCGAAGGCACTGATCCACCGGAACGTCCCCGGCGAGCCGGTGCACGCGTTCCTGCGCGACTTCGACCGCGCCTGGGCCGCCGCCGCGCCCTACGCCTCCTACGGCGCCCGGCAGCGCTGGCTGCGCACGGTACGGGAGCTGAGGACCGACTGGCCGGTGACGGACTCCCCCGCCCGCTGGCGGCAGGGCGAAGTGACGGTGGCGTGGGAGGCGTTGGCGCCGCGCGGCTGAGTTCACCCGTTCGGGGAAGCCGGAACGGAACGATCTCCGCGCTTCGTTCGTCACACCGGCGGGGAGAGCGTCATAGCGGGGCGGACGCAGGGGGGAACACCTGCCTCTGTCGTTTTTCGTCGTGACATGGCACCATCCCCGGGGCACCGTAAGTTACTGACGGTAAATCAGCTTTGGGGGCATCTGTGATGGGCTGGGGCAAGCGCAGCATCCTCTCGGCCGCCGTGACCGTGGTCTGCGCGGTGACCGTGCTGGCGGCGCCCGGCACGGCCTTCGCCGACCCGGCGCCCACCCCGAGCACGTCCCCGACTCCCCCGCCGAGCAAGGACCTCGAGAAGGTCCGCGAGAAGCTCGACCAGCTGTACCACGCCGCGGCCGTCGCCACCGACGCCTACAACGCGGCCGAGGAGAAGACGAAGCAGCAGTCCGCCCAGATCGTCGCGCTGGCCAGGAAGATCGACCAGGGGCAGCAGAGGCTCGCGAGACTCCAGGACCAGGCGGGCGCCGCCGCCCGCGCCCAGTACCGCACCGGCGGCATCCCGCCCACCGCCCAGTTCCTGCTCAGCGACGACCCCGGACAGGTCCTGGACGGGGCCGGACTGCTGCTCCAGGGCCAGCGGGCGACGAAGTCGCTGATGAGCGAACTGACCAGCACCCAGCAGCAGTTGCAGGCCTACGCCGACGACGCGGCCGCGCAGTGGCAGAAGCTGGACGCCGAGAGCACGGCCAAGGCGACCGCCAAGAAGAAGATCCAGCAGCAGATCGCGGCCGCCGAGAAGCTGGAGTCCGAGCTGGAGAAGAAGGACCGGGAGCGGCTCGCCAGGCTGGAGGACCAGGCCGCGCTGAAGGCACAGACCAACTGGCTGGACACCGGCATCCTCAAGAAGATCCACGGCACGGCGTCCGCCCAGGGCGAGAAGGCGGTCGCGTTCGCCGCCGCCCAGCTCGGCAAGCCCTATGTGTGGGGCGCCGAGGGCCCGAAGTCCTACGACTGCTCCGGCCTGACCTCCCAGGCCTGGGCGGCGGCCGGCCACCCCATCCCGCGCACCTCGCAGGAGCAGTGGCAGCAGCTCAAGCACGTGGACATCCAGGACATGCGCCCCGGCGACCTCATCATCTACTTCGACGACGCCAGCCATGTCGCCATCTACGTCGGCGACGGCGCGATCATCCAGGCCCCGCGCCCCGGGCGGACGGTGACGGTCGCGGGCGCCGGCTCGATGCCGATCCTGGGGGTCGTACGCCCGGACGCGTGAGCCAGGTCATCTCCGGCCATGCCGGCGTGATGTGCGCCATGTGACCCACTCCACCATCAACCCCCGCCCAAACCCGGGCCGGACGTGAGCTTCGTCATTCCCGCTCGCCCGGCGGCCTGTCCAACTGCGCCATAGAACGCGGCATATGACGACGGCCTGCGCCTCAGCGACGCGGCTCACACCATTCCATCGGGGCGGGAGCACCCGCTATGGTCCCCGTCGGTGGCATCGAGACCCTCGGCGCCACCATGCCCTCGGGGGGAGGGAAGGAACCCAAGAGATGCCCGTACCCGTACCGCGGCAGAGAGCGATCCCGGCCGTGGAGAGCGGTCAGGCGCAGGCCGCCACCACAGGCGGCGGCCCCCTCAAGGAAGAGGCCCACCGCGACGCCGCGCCCACGACCGGCACCGGCGCCACTCTCACCCTGCTGCTGATCGAGGACGATCCGGCCGGTTCGCCGATCGTGCCCGACCTGCTGGACTCGGCCGGCAAGCCGATCCGTGTGCGTACCGCCCGCAACCTCACCGAGGCCGAGCGGCTGCTCACCGACGACGTCCACTGCATCCTGCTGGACCTGGCCCTGTCGGCGCCGGGCGGCAGCGACGCCGACGACGAGCTGGCCGTGCTCAAGCACGTGCTGAAGCTCGCGCCCCGGCATGCCGTGCTCGCGCTGACCGCCTCCGCCGACGCCGAGCGCGGTGCCGAGGCCGTGCGCGTCGGCGCGCAGGACTACCTCTTCCGGGACGAGCTGGACGGCCGGCTGCTGAGCCGTGCCATCCGGTACGCGGTGGAGCGGAAACGTTCCGACACGGCCGAGCGGCGGCTGGCCGAGGGCCGGCTGCGCGCGCAGGAGAACCGCCGGCTGGAGCGCGGGCTGCTGCCCACGCCCCTGCTGGAGGGCTCCTCGCTGCGCTTCGCCGCCCGCTACCGCCCCGGCCGCTCCCGCGCGCTGCTCGGCGGCGACTTCTACGACGCCGTCCGCACCCCGGACGGCACCGTGCACGCCATGATCGGCGACGTCTGCGGCCACGGCCCGGACGAGGCCGCGCTCGGCGTGGAGCTGCGCATCGCCTGGCGGGCACTGACGCTGGCCGGGCTGTGCGGGGACGAGCTGCTCGGCACCCTCCAGGAGGTGCTGGAGCACGAGCGGGCCGACGAGGAGATCTTCGCGACCCTGTGCACGGTGGACATCGCGCCCGACGGCCGCCGCGCGGGCCTGTGCCTGGCCGGCCATCCGGCCCCGCTGCTCGCCCGCCCCGGCCGGCAGGCCCGTCTGCTGCCGTACGACAACAACGGCCCCGCCCTCGGTCTGCTGCCCGGCGCCCGCTGGCCGCGGATGCAGGTGGAGCTGGGTTCCGAGTGGAGCCTGATGCTCTACACCGACGGCCTGATCGAAGGCCGGGTCGGCGAGGGCGGCGAGCGGCTGGGCCAGGACGGGATGGTCTCGATGATCCGCCGGCAGCTCTCCGAGGGGCTGCGCGGGGAGGAGCTGCTGCGGGCCGCGGTCAGTGAGGTGCGGCACCTCAACGGCGGGGAACTGACCGACGACGTGGCGGTTGTGCTGCTGGACCGGATGCCGTAGTCCGGGGTCTCACCGCCGGGGTTCTTCGCCGTCGCCGGGTGCGGGTGCGTTTGCGGCCGCTCGCGCCCACGCGGCGGAGCCGCAGGTCGATACGGCCCCCGCACTCCTTCGGGGCGGTTCAGCGGCCTCCGTTGTACGGCCCGTACGGACCGTCGCTGCTGCTCCCGCGTCCCCGGCGACGGAAGCCCTTCCCGCCCGAGACCTGCTGGAGCGCGGGCCGTACGTCCACGAAGAAGACGATCGAGGCGACCAGGCCCGCGAGCTGCAGGAACAGCATGGGCACGAACAGGTTCACGGCGACCGCGATGCCCAGGATGATCAGCCAGAAGCCCTTGTTCTGCTTGTCCGCGGCGCGGTACGCGTCCTCGCGGAAGATCGCCGCCATCACGAACGCCACGATGGCGAGCGCCAGCATGGCGGTGAAGATCAGCCACATCACTCCGCCGACTGCCGTCATCAGCACAATGCCCACCACCCGAGTCGAGTCCTCCGTAAAGCCACCGTACCCGTACAACGGGCCGGACACCCCCAAGGTGCCCGGCCCGCTGTCATCTCGTCGCGATCCCGCCGCCGGTCACTTGGCCGGCGGGGTCGTCTTCTTCGCGGGGGTGGACTTGCGGGGGGCCGGCGCCTTCTTCGCCACCGGCTTCTTCTCGGCGGGCTCGGCCGCGGCCCCGGCCGGCTTCGGCTCGTCCGCGGCCTCGGCCGGCTCGGGCTTGCCCTCGACGGCGATCGCGAAGTCCTCGATCTCCTCAGCGGCCTCGCCGCGCCAGCTCTTCACGGCCTGCTCGCCGTGCTCGGCGACCTTCTCGTAGGTCTCGCGGGCCTTGACGGCGTACTCGGCGGCGACGCCGACACCGCGCAGGGCGAGGTCCTGGGCCTGCTCGCCCAGCTTCTTCAGGTCGACGTCGAGGGTGCCGATGAACTCGTTGACCTTGGTCTGGAGGGTCTCCTGCGCCTCCTTGGCCCGGGCGGCGGCCTTCTCCTGCACGGCCTTGGGGTCGGTGTTGCGCACGGCCTCGATGCGGGCCGGCGCCTCGGCGCGCAGCTGCTCGACCAGGGCGGGCACCTTCTTGGCCTGCTGGAGGGCGAGGTCGGCGGTGCCGGCGGCGAAGTAGAGCGGAGTCGGGTCGCTGAGGGTCTTGCGCAGGTCGTCGGTGATGGCCATGGTGATCTGGTCCTCCCGGATTCGCGTTCGGCTGAGGTTGGTGTGGTCCGCGGTGGGAGCCGGCGCCCTGGTCCGGTTATCCGGCCGTCCGCCGCGGGCCTGCATCGGCATCGTGTCCGCCGGCCGTGCCGGTGCCGGGCACGGCGGTGCCGTCGGTGTCCGCTCCCTGTGCGCCGTCCTCGTCGTCGGCGGGCTCGCCGATCCCGAATCCGTTCTCCTTGCGGAAGGACTCGTAGATCTGGAGCAGCACCTGCTTCTGCCGCTCGTTGAGCGAGGGGTCGGCGAGGATGACCGCCCTGGTCTCCACGTCGTCCCGGTCCCGCTCGGCGTCGAGGATCCCGGCGCGGACGTACAGCGTCTCGGCGGAGATGCGCAGGGCCTTGGCGACCTGCTGGAGCACCTCCGCGCTGGGCTTGCGCAGCCCGCGCTCGATCTGGCTCAGGTAGGGATTGGACACGCCGGCGGCGTCGGCGAGCTGCCGCAGCGACAGCTGCGCGTTCCGCCGCTGCTCGCGCAGATACTCACCGAGATTGCCGACGTTCAGCGATGCCATGGCTCCACCATGCCTCACCTTCGCTAACAATTGCAAGCACCCGCTTGCAAAAGTGTGCCGGGTGGCTGGAGCGACTCGGGGCCCCTCGGAGTTTCCTGACGCAGCGTGAGCGACCGGCTCTCGTAGGAACCGACAAAGACCCGGCCGTAGCCTGCGGAGCCTTTCATATCTTCCATTCCTAGCTGACCGCACCGGGCTGCCTGTGTACTCCTCGTAACAAGTTGCGACGGAGCAAGGCGAGTTGCAGCGAACGGGGGATCGCTGCCGCGCGCCGCCTCCAGCCATGCCCTTCGACGGGCCGCTGGAGGCGAGGGCCCGGCATGGCACGCGGTGTTGCATCGCGGGCTGTACCGGCGTGAGGGCTGCCACCGACATGGACCACGGTCGGCCGACCACTGCGCTCGACCCCCTGACCTTTCGTCAAACGAGGGAGAAGAGCCTTGAGCAAGTCGTTGACCGGTCGTCGTATCGAGATCGCCTGGCCCGGCCTGGACATCACCGTCACCGCCGAACTCGACGACCGCAACACCGTGCTGGCCGACGCCCTGTGGGAGTCGCTGCCCTACCAGAGCCTTCAGGGGCACGCGCTGGTCGCCGGCCATCACCTCTATCACGCGGCGCCGATACCCTCGCTGCTGCACCTGCACGGTGCCACGCGCATCGACCGGCGCGAGGCCCCCGACGGCACCGTGTTCTGCTCCGCGCTCCAGCACCTGGGCATCAAGTACGGCACCCTGACCGAGCCGATGTACGCCTCCCCCGTGGGACAGATCCGCGAGGCGGACCTGCCCGCCCTGAACGAGGCCGGGCGCGCCGTGTGGGACGCGGTGTACTCCACGAAGAAGCCGATCCTGGCCGAGGTCCGCAGGGCGGGCGAGCCGGGCGGCCACCGCATCCCGCGGCTGGCGGCCACCGACGCGGACGCCAGGCGGCTGATCGCCGACCTCCACGCCGAGACGGAGCGGATCTGGCTCGCCGAACCCGCCGAGCTGGGCGACCTGCACCGGGGCCTGATCCCGTCCGGCGCCGGAACCCTGGAGACGGTTCTGCCCACGCTGCTGTTCGTCAACGGCGAGACCCGCCCGCTCGGCTACGCCTCCTACGGCGGCCTGGTCCGCGCCGTGCACACCGGCATGCCGACCGAGTCGCTGCGCCAGATGGCCCGGCTGCTGGTCGGTGTCCCGGCCGAGTTCCTCGGCTACTGCGGGCTGGAGAAGCTGTGGGCGTTCACGCAGCGCTTCCTCGACTGCCTCGACCGGCTCGACCGCGACGACTTCCACGCGGTGGCCCACCAGATGGCGCTCTACATCAACTGCCTGGGCGGATGGAACCTGCACCTGTTCCCCTGGGACACCGGCGACCACCTGCGGCAGCAGCGGCCCGCCACCACGGGTGGCCGGCCGTGAGCGGGCTGCCACCGCGCACCGACGTCGTCGTGATCGGCGGGGGAGTCGTCGGCACGTCGATCGCATGCCATCTCGCGGAGGCCGGCGTCGGCACCGTCCTGCTGGAGCGCGGCACGCTCGGCTCCGGGGCGTCGGCGGCGACGGCGGGCGTGCTGCGCACCTACTTCCCCGGCGACCCGCACACCGGCGGCCTGGCCGTGCGCAGCATGGCCGCGTACCGGACGTTCGCCGAGCGGACCGGAACGCCCCTCGGTCTGGAGCGTGTCGGCTTCCTGGTCCTGTTCACGGAAGAGGAGCAGGTGGAGGAGTTCCACCGCACCCGGCCCGCGCAGCGTGCGGCGGGGGTGGAGGTCGAGCTGATCGGCCCGGCCGAGGCGGTGCGGCACAACCCGCTGCTCTGCGAGCGGAGCATCCTCGCCGCCGCGTGGTCGCCGCAGGCGTACGCCTGCGATCCGGCCGCGATCGTGCGGGGCTACGCCGCCGCCGCGCAGGAGGCCGGTGCCGTGCTGTGCACGGAGGCCCCGGTGACCGGGATCGAGCCCGCCGGGCGGGTGCACACCCCCCTGGGCAGCATCGCCGCCGACACGATCGTGTGCGCGGCCGGGCCGTGGGCGGGGCAGGTCGCCGCCATGGCCGACGTGCACCTGCCCGTCACCTCGTACCCGATCGAGCTGCTGCTGACCGACCCGCCCGCCCCGCATCCGGGCACGCTGCCGATGACCCTGCACGCCGCGTCGGGCCTGCGGATCAGGTCCTGGAAGGACCGCATCCTGATCGGCATGGGCCGCCCCCGCCCGGACGAGTCGCGCCGGGCGTGGCTGAAGCGGCTGTCGCAGCAGCTCGGCACCACCTACCCGGCGCTCGACGGCATCCGTGTGCACCGGGGGTGGAGCGGACCGTTCGACGGCAGCCCGGACGGCGCGGCGATCATCGGCCGGCATCCCGCCCGCCCCTTCGTGTACGCGGCGGGGTTCTCCGGCCAGGGCCTGTGCCAGGCGCCCGCGGCAGGAGAGACCGTCCGTGATCTCGTGACCGGCAAGCAGCCCCGGACAGAAGGGAACCGACCGTGATTGTTCTGGGGTGCAACGGTTTCAGCGGCGTCTCCCGGATCTTCGCCGAGCGCTTCGGTGCGGTCGGCACCGAACGGCACTACCTCCTCGGCCACGACGCGGGCGCGGCGCTCCTCGTCGACGGCGAACTGGTCGCGGCCGTGGAGGAGGAACGCCTGAACCGGGAGAAGAAGACCACCGACTTCCCCTCGGCCGCCATCGAGTGGTGTCTCGCCGAGGCGGGGGTGAAGCTCGCCGACGTCGACCTGATCGCCGTCCCGTGGGACTTCTCCACCGGCGTCTTCGACGGGATGCTGTCCGACATCACGGCCGCGCCGGTGCCGCCCGCGGCGAAGCTCGACCTCATCGGCGCAATCGGCGCCCTGTACACCGGGGCCGTCAGCCATGACGCGATCCTCGCCGACTTCGCGGCGCGCACCGGGTTCACACCCGACCCGGACAAGGTGGTGTTCGTACCGCACCACCTCGCCCACGCGACGACCGGCTACTACCTGGCCGGCATGCCCGACGCGGCGTTCCTGATCAGCGACGGCCGCGCCGAACGGTACTCCTCGCTGACCGGTGAGATCCGGGACGGCCGGATCACGGTGTTCGAGGAGTCGGTCATCGGCGCGGAGCACTCGATCGGCCTGCTGTTCGCGGCGATCACCCGCTTCCTGGGGTTCGTACCGAACAACGACGAGTACAAGGTCATGGGACTGGCCGGATTCGCCGCCCCGCCCACACCGAACCCGTTCCTCGAGCACCTCGTCGCACTCCACGACGACGGCCGCTACACCTTCCGCCGGCCGCTGGCCACGGACGACCCGCGCGGCCTGGACGCCCTGTTCGAGCAGCACTTCGGGCCCGTCCGGGACACCGTCGAGTACAAGGCCCGGGTGGCCGCCGCGGCGCAGCAGATGCTGGCCGTGGTCACCGGACACCAGCTGCGCGCGCTCGAAGCGAGGACCGACTGCGACCGTCTGCTGTTCGAGGGCGGGGTGGCGCTGAACTGCCTGAACAACACGCCGTTGTTCGAGAGCTCACGGTTCACCGACATGCACGTCAGCTTCGGCGCCAGCGACACGGGCATCGCCATCGGCGCCGCGGCGCACGCCTGGCTCGAGCGGTCCGGCAGCACCGGCCGCAGCGGCAGGCGGGCCGCGCCGGCGGTGACGCCGTACCTCGGACCGGCATACGACGAGACAGCGATCGAGGAGGCCCTGCGCGAGGCCGGCGACCGGATCACCTGGCGCCGGCTCGAGGACGACGAAGTGGTCGAGCAGGTCGCGCAGTTGCTCACGGGGAAGGTCGTCATCGGCTGGTTCGAGGGGCGGCTCGAGCACGGCCCGCGCGCACTCGGACACCGCAGCCTCCTCGCCAACCCCGGCTTCCCCGACATCAAGGACGTCATCAACACCCGGGTCAAGCACCGCGAGCCGTTCCGCCCGTTCGCACCGCTCGTCCTCGAAGCGGACGCGTCCCTGGTCTTCGAGATGGGCCGCAAGACCAGCTCGCCCCACATGACGTTCGTCTTCCCCGTACGACCCGAGTACCGGGACGTCATCCCCGGGGCCACCCACGTCGACGGCACCTCCCGGGTGCAGACCGTCACCGACTCCGCCACCCCCCGGCTCGCCGCGCTGCTGCGCCGCTTCACCGCCCTGACCGGGGTCCCGTGCCTGATCAACACCTCGTTCAACGTCGCGGGCGAACCGATCGTGTGCAGCCCCGCCGACGCCGTCAACTGCTTCCTGTCCACCGAGATCGACCACATGATGCTCGGCAACCACCTCGTCGGCAAGACGGAGGTCACAGCCGTCGCCTGACCCCACAGGCCGACCCCTGCCGGGGGCGGCCGCACCCGCCCCCGGCCCGCCACACCCACACCCACCCTCCCCAGAAGGAGCAGTCATGACCGCGTACACCCAAGAGACCGGCGTCCAGGAGCTCGAGAAGGCCTGGCTGGCAGAGGCGATCCAGCTGGCCACCACCAGCGTGGCCAACGGCGGCGGCCCGTTCGGCGCGCTGATCGCCAAGGACGGCGAGATCATCGCGACCGGCAACAACCGGGTCACCTCGACCCTGGACCCGGTCGCGCACGCCGAAGTCAGCGCCATACGCGCCGCCTGCCAGGAACTCGGCGTGTTCATGCTGCAGGGCTACACCCTCGTCACCTCGTGCGAGCCGTGCCCGATGTGTCTTTCCGCCGCGCTCTGGGCGCGCGTGGACCGGGTCGTGTTCGCCGCCGACCGGCACGACGCCGCGGTGGCCGGGTTCGACGACCGCAGGTTCTACGACCTGTTCGAGAAGAAGCCCGCCTCGATGTGGCCGATGGCCGTCGAACGGCTGGACCTGCCCAACCGGACCGCACCGTTCGACGCGTGGGTGGCCAAGGCCGACCGCGTCGACTACTGACAAGGAGCTCCCCAGGTGGAGATCAAGCGGAAACACAGCATGTACCACTCGACGGTTCTCGACGCCGACCCCGACCTCGTCTGGTCCGTCGTCCGCGACCCCATGCAGGTCGTGAGGATCGTGTCCGGGCCGGCGGTGAAGAACGTCGGCTGGGCCGAGGGCGGTTCGGCCGACCGGGTCCCGGCGCGCTACGACTTCACCCTCGTGTTCAACGAAGGACTCGTCCAGCAGGAGGTCGCCGGACGCAACGAGGTGGACCGCTCCTCCACCTACCGGGCCGTCGCCCCGACCATGGGCGTCGACAGCTACGCCGCCACCATCCGGGTCCGGCCGATCACCAACGAGCCGGGCCGCAGCTTCTTCGACTGGTCGCGGGAACTCGTGATCGCCGACGACGCCGAACCCGAGGTCGTCGAGGCGATCATCGCCATGATGGCGAAGCAGACCGACTCCGTTCGGGACCACTTCGCCGCACCGCAGAAGTAGCCGGCGGTGAACCGGGCGACGAACACGACCGAGGGGGCCGCAGCGGTGGCCCCCTCGGGCCGGCCCACCGGCACGGGCACACCGACCACGCTCCTGCTGCTGCGGCACGGCGAAACACCGCTGACGGCCCAGAAACGGATCTCCGGAAGCGGCGGCACGGACCTGGGCCTGTCGCAGGCCGGACGGCGACAGGCCCGCGCGGCGGCAGACCTGCTGGCCGCCCAGGGCGGCGTGCGGGCGGTCGTCACCTCGCCGCTGCGCCGCTGCCGGGAAACGGCCCGGACGGTCGCCGCCCGGCTCGGCCTGCACCCCCGCATCGACCCCGAGCTGCGGGAGGCGGACTTCGGCGCCTGGGAGGGGCTGACCTTCGCCCAGGTCCGCGAACGCCACCCCGACGACCTGGCCGCGTGGCTGGCGTCCCCCGGGGTCCCGCCCACCGGGGGCGGTGAACCGCTGGAGTCGGTCGCCGGGCGGGTGTCCGCGGCACGCGACCGGCTCCTGGCCCAGCACGCCGGGCAGACCGTGCTGGTCGTCTCGCACGTCGTCCCGCTGCGGACCCTCGTACGGCTGGCACTGGGCGCACCGCCCGAGTCGCTGTTCCGGATGGAACTGGCGGCGGCCTCGCTCTCGGCGGTGGCCTACCGGGCGGACGGCGCCGCGTCGGTGCAGCTGCTCAACGACACGCGGCACCTCACCACAGGCGATTCCCGTCCGGCTCACCCGGCCTGAGCCCGCTCACCGGGTGAGAGCGGCCGGCTCGTCCAGGCGGGTCAGCTTGTGCGGGTTGCGCACCACGTGGATCCGGGTGATCCGGCCGTCCTCCACCGTGAGGCTCACCGCGCTGGGCTCGCCGTCGAAGTCGACGCGGCCGGCCGGGGCGCCGTTGAGCCACACCGCCGTCGTCTCCAGCGTGTCCACCAGCCGGTGTGCGCGCGCGAGCACGTCCGCGACCACGGCGGCACCGTGGAACGGCGTCGTGGCGGCGGCCACCACCCCGCCCCCGTCGGTGACCATGACCACGTCCGGCGCCATGATCTCCAGCAGCTCCCCCAGCTGCCCGGTGCGCAGTGCGGCCAGGAAGCGGTCCACCACGGCCTGCTGCTCGGAGCGGCTCACCCTGACGCGCGGCCGCCGGGCCGCCACGTGCTCGCGGGCGCGCCGCGCGATCTGCCGTACCGTGGCCGCTGTCTTCCCGACCGCCTCGCCGATCTCCCCGTACGACAGCTCGAACACCTCGCGGAGCACGAACACCGCCCGCTCGGTGGGCCCGAGGGTTTCCAGGACCGTCAGCATCGCGATCGACACGCTCTCCGCGAGTTCGATGTCCTCGGCGACATCGGGGCTGGTCAGCAGCGGTTCCGGCAGCCACTCGCCGACGTACTCCTCGCGGCTGCGCGACAGGCTGCGCAGCCGGTTGAGCGCCTGCCGGGTGACGATCCGGACCACGTACGCCCGCGCGTCGCGCACGTCGGCCTGTTCGACGCCGGCCCACCGCAGCCAGGACTCCTGCAGCACGTCCTCGGCGTCGGCCGCCGAGCCGAGCATCTCGTAGGCGACCGTGAAGAGCAGGCCGCGGTGGGCGACGAAGGGATCCTCGGTCATGAGGCCGGCTTCTCCGCACGGGTGGCCAGGGGGATCTCACAGGCGTCCGAAAAGCCCTGGGACCTGACCCCGAGAGCCGTGTTGTTCCTGGTCGCGAAGTTGGCGAAGGCGATCGACGCGGTGATCTCGACCAGCGCCGCCACGCCGAGCCGGTCGAGCAGGCGCGCGGACAGTTCGTCGGTGACGGTGGGCGGCGTGGCCGACATCGCCTCGGCGTACTCCATCACGTCCCGCTCCAGCGGGGTGAAGACGTCCGACTCCCGCCAGCGCGGCACCTGGCTGGCCTTGGTCAGGTCCAGGTTCTTGTTCTGCACCTGGAAGTAGTTGATGTCGAGGCACCAGCTGCAGCCGACCAGTGCGGCGACGGCCATGTGCGCGAACGACTTCAGGTTCTCGTCGGCCACATCCCACGCGTTCACCCGGGCCCCCATCTCCTGGCCCGCCTCGGCGACCTCGGGGTTGTGCCAGGTGGCCTGGAGGGGTTCGGGCACGGTGCCGAACTGCTCGATCACGGCCTTGCTCAGCTCTGCGGGCAGTTCCGCCTTCGGTATGCGGAGCGTCATGGTGTCCTCCTCATGTGCTGACCGGTTCGCCATGAAGACACCGCCGGGCTCCCGGGTGTGACACCCGGCTCGTCGGGTCGTCGGGTCGTCGCGACTGTCGTCAGGATTGGAGAAGCGCCGGGCGGACCGGCCCCGCTACCGTGACCGGCATGGACGACGCCACCGCACCGCACGCAGCCGACAGCCACGACCTGATCCGTGTGCACGGCGCCCGGGAGAACAACCTCAAGGACGTCAGCGTGGAGCTGCCCAAGCGCCGGCTGACCGTGTTCACCGGCGTGTCGGGCTCCGGCAAGAGCTCGCTGGTGTTCGACACGATCGCCGCGGAGTCCCAGCGGCTGATCAACGAGACGTACAGCGCGTTCGTACAGGGCTTCATGCCGACGCTCGCGCGCCCCGAGGTCGACGTCCTCGACGGGATCACCACCGCGATCATCGTGGACCAGCAGCGGATGGGCGCCGACCCCCGCTCCACGGTCGGCACCGCCACCGACGCCAACGCCATGCTGCGCATCCTGTTCAGCCGGCTCGGCACGCCGCACATCGGCTCGCCCAAGGCGTACTCCTTCAACGTCGCCTCCATCAGCGGTGCCGGTGCGGTCACCGTGGAGCGCGGCGGGCAGCAGGTGAAGGAGCGGCGCAGCTTCAGCATCACCGGCGGCATGTGCCCGCGCTGCGAGGGCCGGGGCACGGTCACCGACCTCGACCTCACCCAGCTCTACGACGACTCCCTCTCCCTCAACGAGGGCGCGCTCACCATCCCCGGCTACAAGACGGGCGGCTGGAACTACCGCCTCTACACCGAGTCCGGCCTGTACGACCCGGACAAGCCGATCCGCGCCTTCACCAAGCGGGAGCTGCACGACTTCCTCCACCGCGAGCCGACCCGGATGAAGATCGCGGGCATCAACATGACCTACGAGGGTCTGATCCCGCGGATCCAGAAGTCGATGCTCGCCAAGGACAAGGAGGGCATGCAGCCGCACATCCGGGCGTTCGTGGACCGTGCGGTCACCTTCACCGTCTGCCCCGAGTGCGAGGGCACCCGGCTCACCGCGGCGGCCCGGTCCTCGAAGATCGACGGCGTCAGCATCGCCGACGCCTGCGCGATGCAGATCAGCGACCTGGCCGACTGGGTGCGGGGGCTGGCCGAGCCGACGGTGGCGCCGCTCCTGGCCTCCCTGCGGCACACCCTCGACTCGTTCGTGGAGATCGGCCTCGGCTATCTCTCGCTCGACCGGCCGGCGGGCACGCTGTCGGGCGGCGAGGCCCAGCGCGTGAAGATGATCCGCCACCTCGGCTCGTCGCTGACCGACGTGACGTACGTCTTCGACGAACCGACCATCGGCCTGCACCCGCACGACATCCAGCGGATGAACGAGCTGCTGCTGCGCCTGCGCGACAAGGGCAACACCGTGCTGGTCGTGGAGCACAAGCCGGAGGCGATCGCGATCGCCGACCATGTGGTCGACCTCGGTCCCGGCGCCGGTACGGCGGGCGGCACCGTCTGCTTCGAGGGCACGCTGGAGGGGCTGCGGGCCAGCGGCACCCTGACCGGCCGGCACCTGGACGACCGGGCGGCGGTCAAGGACACGGTGCGCAAGCCGGCAGGGGCCCTGGAGATCAGGGGCGCGACGACGCACAACCTGCAGCACGTGGACGTGGACATCCCGCTGGGCGTCCTCTGTGTCGTCACCGGGGTGGCCGGCTCCGGCAAGAGCTCGCTGGTGCACGGGTCGATGCCGGCCGGCGCGGACGTCGTGTCCATCGACCAGACTCCGATCCGCGGTTCGCGGCGCAGCAACCCGGCGACGTACACCGGGCTGCTGGAGCCGATCCGCAAGGCGTTCGCCAAGGCCAACGGCGTCAAGCCGGCGCTGTTCAGCGCCAACTCCGAGGGCGCCTGTCCCACCTGCAACGGCGCCGGTGTCATCTACACCGACCTGGCGATGATGGCGGGTGTCGCCACGACGTGCGAGGAGTGCGAGGGCAAACGGTTCCAGGCCTCCGTCCTGGAGTACACCTTCGGCGGGCGGGACATCGCGGAGGTGCTGGCGATGTCGGTGACCGAGGCGGAGGAGTTCTTCGCCGCGGGCGAGGCGCACATCCCGGCGGCCCACAGGATCCTCGACCGCATGTCCGACGTCGGCCTCGGCTACCTCACCCTGGGCCAGCCGCTCACCACCCTCTCCGGCGGCGAGCGCCAGCGCCTGAAGCTGGCCACGCACATGGCCGACAAGGGCGGCGTCTACGTCCTCGACGAGCCGACGACAGGCCTCCACCTGGCCGACGTGGAACAGCTCCTCGCCCTGCTGGACCGCCTGGTCGACTCCGGCAAGTCGGTCATCGTGGTCGAACACCACCAGGCGGTCATGGCCCACGCCGACTGGATCATCGACCTCGGCCCCGGCGCCGGCCACGACGGCGGCCGCGTCGTCTTCGAGGGCACCCCGGCGGACCTGGTCGCGGCGCGCTCGACCCTGACCGGCGAGCACCTGGCCGAGTACGTGGGGGCGTGAGGGGGAAGCGCCGTTGAGCCGAGGATCGTCTCCCGGGTGCCGGTGCGTGGTGGGCTGGTCGCGCAGTTCCCCGCGCCCCTGGGAAGTCGCAGCCGACGCGGCTTCGAGGCACCGGCAGCTCACCGTGCGTGCACGCTGTCCCCCGTCAGAAGGGGAGCGGGCGGGCGTGGACCACGTCCAGGCGGGAGACCGCCCGGGTCAGGACCACGTACAGGCGGTGCGCGCCGCGCTCCTCCGCCTCCGCCACCGCCGCCGGTTCCACCGCCACGACATGGTCGTACTCCAGGCCCTTGACCATGCTCGCGGGGACCAGGGTCAGGCGGGCGCCCAGCGCGTCCGGGCCGGCCGGGTCCAGGCCCGCCGCGGTGAGGGCCGATCGCACGGCGTCCAGGTCCGCGTCGGCCGCCACCACGCCCACCGAGCCCTCGTGGGCCAGCGCCTCGCGCACCGCGGTCACGGCCGTGCCCGGCACGTCGTCGGTCGGGCGCATCCTCAACTCGCCGTCCGCGCGCAGGGAGTGGGCCGGGGGTACCGACACGCCCAGGCGGGGCAGCAGGCGGTTGGCCAGGTCCACGACGGCCGCGGGCACCCGGAAGCCGGTGGTCAGCGGGACCACGGCCGCGTCCGGCCGGCCGAGGTGGCGCAGCTGGACGGACCAGTCGCGGGCGGCCCACACGGTGGTGCCCTGGGCGAGGTCGCCGAGGACGGTCAGTGAGCCGAAGGCGGCGCGGCGGGCGATGGCCCGGCACTCCATGGGCGAGAGGTCCTGTGCCTCGTCGACGACGATGTGGCCGTACCCCTCCGGGTGCTCGATCAGGCCGGAGAGCTCGTCCAGCAGGACCAGGTCGGCGGCCGACCAGCGGGCCGACTTGTACGAGCGGGGCGGGCGGGACCACAGGAGCGCCGCCTGCTCGTCCGGGTCCAGCAGGCCGTCGGCCGACCGGGCCAACTCCCTTGGGTCGGTGAGGAGTCGGGCCAGCACCTCCTCGGGGCGGACCTTGGGCCAGACGAGGTCGAGGTGCTCGGTGAGCGGGCCGGCCCGTTCGATGCGGCGCACCCAGGAGGCGGGCAGCACCCCGGAGCGCCGTTCGGCCCGCTCGCGCAGCCGCTGTACGACCCGGGTGCGCACCCGCTCGCGGCCGATGGCGTACGGCGGCTCCTCGGTGCGCACCACCTCGAGGATGGCGGCCAGTTCCCCGGCGGGCACCCGCCACCGGCTGGAGCCGTCCTTCACGGCGAGGTCGGTCACGCCGTCGCTGGTGACCCTGCCGTACAGCGCCCGGCGCAGCACCTCGGCCATGCGGGCGTCGTGCTTGAGCGCCGCCGTGTCCGCGGGGTCGGTGCCGGTGACCGGGTGCCGGGCGATCTCCTCCAGGAGTGTCGACTGCCGTACGCCGGTCTCGCCGAGCGAGGGCAGCACCTCGGCGATGTAGTGCAGGAACGTGCGGTTGGGGCCGAGGATCAGCAGTCCGGCGCGCTGGAGCCGCTTGGGATGCGTGTACAGCAGGTACGCGGCGCGGTGCAGGCCGACGGCGGTCTTGCCGGTGCCGGGCGCGCCCTGCACGCACACCGAGTCGGCGAGGGCGGCGCGCACGAGGTCGTCCTGTTCGGGCTGGATGGTGGCGGCGATGTCCCGCATGGGTCCGACGCGGGGCCGCTCGATCTCGCGGGCGAGGATGTCGCCGGTCCGGGACTCGCCACGGCCCAGGTACTCGTCCTCCAGCCCGGTGAGGTCGGCGGACCCGCCCCGGCTGCCCGGCGCCCAGCCGAACCGGCGCCGTACCTCGACGCCGCGCGGGTCGCGGGCGCTCGCCTGGTAGAAGGCGCGGGAGACGGGGGCCCGCCAGTCGACGACGAGCGGTGGGGCGGCGGGGTTCTCGGTGATGCGCAGGCGCCCCAGGTGGTAGCTCTGCCCGCCGTGCTCCGGGTCGCTGCCGGTGAAGTCCAGGCGGCCGAAGAAGAGGGGGCCGGGCGGCAGTTCGCGCAGCGCCTTGGCCTGGCTGCGCAACCGGTGGCCGAGGACCTCGGCGTCGGCTCCGGAGGCGGAGACGTCCTCGCCGGTGACGACCTGTTCGGCGGCGCCCTCGACCATCGCGGCGAGGGCGGTACGGCAGGTGTCGTGGTAGGCGCGCTCGGTGTGCAGGGCGTCCGTGAGGGCGGGGTCGAGTGACGTCATGCCGCCAGCATACCGCCATAACGTAACCGAGTTACATTTTTAACCCAGTCTCACGAATGCTTCCGGTCCCCGGTCACGGCCGTGCGCCGGAGCTCCGTCAGCCCCTCCCCCAGCCGCCGGAACGCCCGCTCGGCCGCCCGTGCGGCGTCCGGTGCCACCACCGCGATGGGCTCCCCCGCCGCGACCCGCCGCCAGTTCTCCTGGGCGAGGATGCGCTGTACGGCGATGATCTGCCCGGCGGCCAGCCGCGCGTCCAGCCCGCCGCCGAGCGCCTCGGCGAGCGCCGCCTCCGACCGCTCCAGATGGGAGTGCGCCCGCGCCACCAGGGCCGGGGTGCCGTAGAGCAGGGTGTGGAAGGCGAGCACCTGGGGGTGGTCGTTCAGCCCGGTGACCGGATCGCGCCGCTCAAGACCGGCGAGGAAGTGCCGGCGCAGGGCGTCCACCGGGTCGGCCGCCCCGGCCACGACCCGCGCGGCCTCCGTCTCGTGGTCCGCGATCCGGTGCAGGACCAGGTCCTCCTTCGCCGGGAAGTACCGGAAGAGCGTCGGCTTGGAGATCCCGGCCGCCGCCGCGACCTCGGCCACGGACACCGCGTCGAAGCCCCGCTCCAGGAACAGCCGCACGGCGACGTCCGACACGTCCTGGTACATCTTCTGCTTCTTGCGCTCACGCAGGCCCATCTCACCCATGGGGCGAGGGTACGCAGCATTTCCGGTCAGAGGACGGCTTCCGGGCGGGTGCCGTGCTCGCGGCACCAGCGCATCAGCGCCGCCGCGATCCGGTGCGGACCCGGTACCGGGTCGAGGCCCAGCGGTACGGCGGCCAGGGCGAGGACGCGGCGCAGCTTCAGCGCCGCGGAAGCCATCCGCCGCCACCCGACGTCCGGTGCGGCACCCAGCATCAGGGCGCAGCGGATGACATCGGTGATGACGGACTGGGCCCGCTTGTAGCCGAGCAGCAGCGGCAGATCGTCGTGCCAGCCGTTCCCGCTGCCGTGACGCACCTCCTCCACGGTGGTGTGCCACAGCTCGGCCACCCTGCGCGCCTGCCCTGCCGGGTAGCGCATCAGATGGAGATGGGTCGCCAGCTCGTAGAGCGGATCACCGACCATGGCGAGTTCCCAGTCGATGGTCCACAGGCGTTGTTCGGCGTCCACGATGAAGTTCTCGCGGTGCAGGTCGGCGTGGAGCAGGCAGAACGGCCGCCGGGTGAGGCCGGAGACGTGCTTGCGCAGGTGGGCGAAGGCGTCGTCGGCCACACCCAGCTCGCCGAACAGCCCCTCGAACCGGTCGAGGTTGTGCCGGTAGACCCGGTGCTCGGTGAAATGGACGAGCCGCTGGAGGAAGCCCTCGGTGTCGCCGTCGTCCGGGCGGTCCTCCGGATCGCACCGGCGCGCCGCCCGAAGACCCGTGGGCTCCACGGCGGCCAGCTGCCGGAAGAGCTCGACGATCTGACGGTGGTAGACGTCCGGAACGGGCATGCCGGAGGTGTGGAGGGAGCCGAGCGTGCGGCCCTCGATGAAACGCATCAGGCTGATGCCGCCGACCTCGGCGATCTCGGGAATGCCGCGGATCCGCCCCTGGAGATCCTGCAGCAGCTGCTCCTCCGAGACGAAGCAGCGCCGGTCGAACCACAGCAGATCGGGCCGCGGCTCCCGGCACTTCCACCGCCCCGGCTGCACCCGGCCCGCCTCACCGAGCAGCGGGAAGACATACGTCTCGTGGTGATACCCGTGGAGCGGGCCCTCGACCAGACTCTCGTCGCCGCTCACCTCGACCGCGTGCAGTCGAGCAACCGAAGCTGATTGGGGGGACATTGCCCGTTTCTCTCGCCTTGCCACCGCTGGAGGGTGCGGAAGTGGCAGCACGCTACTCCTTCCACGGGCGTGCATCGTGTCAGACGCCGTCGACTGATCGAACCGGGTCGCCCTGGACAGCTACCGGACGCACACTTGTGCCCCGCACGGCGCCCCGCGCCCGCGCTCCCGCATGACCTGCGGTGCTGGCAGCGTGGCCGCCCGCGCCGTGCTGCTCGACTTCGACGGACCGGTCACCGACCTGTTCGGCGACGAGTCCACCGCGCCCGTCGCACACGAGATCAAGGACGTCGTACGCGGGATCTGGGGCGGCCTGGACCGGGATGTCGAGGAGTGCGACGACTCCCACGGCATCCTCCGGCTTCTCGGAAACATGTCCGACCGGCCGGCCGCCCACCCCCGCGACCCTCGCGCGCCGGCCGAGGCCGAGGCCATCGTCACCCGGTACGAGTACGCCGCGGTCAAGGCGGCCGAGCCGACCCGGGGCGTCGTACGTCTCGTGGACGCGCTGGCCGGACTCGGGCTGCGACTGGTGATCGTCAGCAACAACTCCGCGGGACTGGTGCGGGAGTTCCTCGAGAACAACGGCCTGCGGTCGAGGTTCGAGGCCGTGGTGGGCCGGGATCCGCAGGAACTGCGGCACATGAAGCCCGACCCGTACTCGGTGCACCGCGCCCTGGAGATCCTGCGCCTGCCGGCGGCCGAGGCCCTGCTCATCGGCGACCAGCTCACCGACCTGCAGACCGCCCGGGCCGCGGGCACCGCCTTCCTCGGCCACACCCCGTCGGCGGAACGCGCCCGGCAGATGAGAAGCCGGGGCGCGGACGCGGTCGTGCACACGCACGCCCCGGTCATCGAGGCCGCGAGGTCCCTGGCGGCCGCCGGGGTCAACCAGCCGCCGGACAACTGGGCGCCGGGCTCAACTGGGCGTCTGCGCCGCGCCGTTGGTGTGCGGGTGCGGCCCAGCGGGCATCACCCTCCCGCACCGACGGCGCGCACGGGGGGTACGTGTGGCATCTCGCACTGCGGGCGACAACGGCCCGAGCCGGCTTGAGCGGGCCCAGGGTCAGCCCGCGCCGGGACCGGCTCGCCCGGGGCACCGACGACTGGATGCGCTGGTTTCTCGCCACCCGCGTGCCCCTGCCCTGCCGGGACTCGGTCCAGCCCTCGCCGAGCAGCACCCGCAGGGCCCGCTGCACGGTGTCCCGGGAGATCCCGAACGGTAGTTGCCGTCGGCCATCCGCGCCCGCAGCTCCTCCGCGACCCGGAGAAACGCGCGGCCGCCGGCCCGGTCCTCCCGCTCCCCCGTCACACGCGGTACGTACCTCCCGCGCGCCGGCGGCAGACTCCGGGCGGTCACCAGCCCCGCAGGGTCCGCAGCAGCGGCTCCAGCGACGCGACCACGCACCCGGCCCCGGCCTCCCGCAAGAGCTTGCCCTTGCGTTCGTTACGCGCGTAGCCGAGAAACGGCACGCCGGCGACGTTGGCGGCGGCGAGGTCGGAGGGCGAGTCGCCGATCATCAGGGCCGCCGAGGGGGCGGAGCCCATCGCGGCCAGGGCCCGGTTGAGGCAGTGCGGATCGGGCTTGAGGAGGTGCAGCTCGGTCGTGCGGCCGTAGATGTGAGGGGCGAAGCAGGCGGTGAGACCGCGGTCCCGCAGGTAGGCGCGGACCACTCTGGGGGAGTTGTTGGAGGTGATGGCCAGGCGGGCGCCCACCGCGGTCCAGGTGCGTATCAGCGGGTCGGCGTACGGGGTGGGATACGCGGAGCCGGCGGCGCGCAGCTCCTCCTGGGTGAGACGTTCCTCCAGCTCGGTCACGAGGTCGCTGCCGGGGTGCCGGAGGTCCACGGCACGCAGCACCTCGTGCGGGTCCAGCGAGTCGCGCTCGGAGTCGCTGAGCAGGTTGTGCAGCCCGCGCCCGGCCAGCCACTCCACCAGCTCGGCCGCCACCCGTTCCGCCGTGTGCCGCGCGAACAGACGGCAGATCGGTCCGTCGAAGTCCCACAGGACCACCCGGGCATTTTCGATCAGATCACGGAGCTTCTCGATCTCGTTCGCGCTCTGTTCGGTCTGCGTCGTCTCAGTCTGCGTCGCATCAGAAGTCACTAGGAGAGTGTCAGGTCCGTGGTGATGGTTTCCCAGAGGGCGTCGAACCACTTCTGCGATTGCTCCACGAACGCCGCGTCCCGCTGTCCGGCCCGCTGCTCGAAGGAGAACAGCAGGGACTCCGAGCCGAGGGTGTCCCACATCTGAAGCGTCCCGCTCTCGGTGGGCTCCTCCCGTCGCGCGATCATGTAGTGCGCGAACAGCGCCTCCACCCCGTTGAGCAGGTACAGCTTGACCGGAGGGGTGAACGGCAGCGCCCGGAAGGTGACATGCACGTCGATGTCGTGGGTGCTGCGCAGCGCCTGGAGGTTGTACTGCAGCACCTGGCCCTGGGCGTTGCGCATGGCCAGCCAGCGCTGGTGGACGGCGTCGTCCTCCTCGCTGCCGGCGTCGACCGAGACCGGGAAGGCCAGGTTGATGTCGCGGGACGGCAGCAGGACGCGGGCGTCGATCCGCTCGGGGTGCAGCCGGCCCTCGTGCACCAGGCGCAGCGGCTCGCCGAGCGCGGGGATCAGGCTCTGCGCGGTCAGGCAGACGGCGTCGATGCGCACGTGCGGCGCCGAGAACGCCTCGGTCAGCCGGGGCGCGAGCGCCACCATGGTCGGCTGCGGCTCCCCCTGTGCGGGCGCCGGTTCGGCGACCCGCGGGGGGCTGCCCTTGCTCACGTCGGCGAGCAGCCCGTCCTCCTGGAGCACCCGCAGCGCCTGGCGTACGGCGCCCCGCTCGACGCCGAACTCCCCGGCCAGCTCGGCCTGGGTGGGCAGCCGCTCGCCGGGCTGCAGCTCGCCGGTGCGGATCCGCTCGCGCAGGGTGCCGGCGATCTCCTGGGGCGTGAGCCTCCTGCCGCCGTTCACTGCCACATGCTCCTGAGTCACGACCAAACGCTACAACTTTGATCCATCTTTGGGGAGTTACCCGGAAGTTGTTTATGAGCTGGGACCAAGTGGGGACAACTTAGGTGGAGTTGGTTGCCAACTTTTTCGAGTTGGCCAATCTTCGTTAGGGGGAACCGCCGTGCCTGCCCTCGCTTTCCTCATCGAGCAACTGGTCCAGTGGAAGTACGGCGTCGTCGGCGCCGTGGGCATGCTGCTGTTCACGGGCGGCATCGAGACCAGGAGCCACAAGGCCACCTCCGCCGGCGCCGTCCTGCTCGCCGTGCTCCTCGCGGGCCCGGCGCTGTGACCCGCCGGGGACCGGCCCTATGAATGCAGCAGCAGATCCGAACTGATCGTCTCCCAGAGCGCGTCGAACCACCGCCGCGACTGCTCCACGAACGCGGCGTCCCGCCGCCCGGCACGCCGCTCGAAGGCGAACAGCATCGAGCGCGTGCCGTCGGCGTCGTACAGCTCCAGGTGCTCGTGCTCGATCTCCCGCTCGCGGCGCTTCAGCGTGTAGTACGCGAACAGCGCCTCGGAGCCGTTGAGCAGGTACAGCTTGACCGGCGGGGTGAACGGCAGGGCACGGAAGGAGACCCGGACGTCGACGCCGTGCGTGGTGCGCAGGGCCAGCAGGTTCTGCCGCAGCACCATGCCCTGCGCGTTGCGCTGGGCCAGCCAGCGCCGGTGCAGCAGGCCGTGGTCGTCGGCGGCCACCGGGGTCGGGAAGGCGAGGTCGATGTCACGGCTGGGCAGCAGCACCCGCACGTCGATCTTGGCCGGTTCCAGCCGTCCCGCGTGGATCTGTCTGAGCGGCTCGCCGACGGCCAGCGTGAGCGAGACCGAGGTCAGGCAGAGCGCGTCGATCCGCACGTGGGGGGCGGCGAAGGCCTGCGCTATCCGGGGTGCGAGGCCGACCGTCGTGGGCTGCGGCGGCGCCCCCGGTCCGGCCGGCAGCCGGGCCGGCCCCGGCACCGCCGCCACGATGGCCGGGCTGCCCTTGGAAACGCCGGTGAGCAGGTGCTCCGACTGCAGGATGCGCAGGGCCTGGCGCACGGCGCCGCGTTCGACGCCGAACTCCACGGCCAGCTCCGCCTGCGTGGGCATGCGCTGGCCCGGCCGCAGCACACCGGTCCTGATCCGGCTGCGCAGTTCGTCGGCGATGTCGCGATGGGACGTGTGGGGCCGCTGTGGCCTCGTCCGTCCACTGGCGGAGGCGTGCTCCAGGTCCACGGACAAACACTACAACTTCCCGCCAAGTTGCGGCAGTTCGTCGACAGCTGGTTATGAGCCGCTTCCCAACGGAGATAAGTACAGTGAAGTTGGCTGCCAACTTGCATGACATGGTCAAGCTTCCCGGTGGTTGGCCGACCGGGCTCCCTTCCGGAGGGGAGCCGGGAGCCCGGACAGGGGACGGCCGACGAAAGCGCACAGTCACAACTGAACACGTCATCGCACAGCCACAACTGAACACCGTCAGCACAGCCACAACTGAACAGCTCGCTACGGATGCACAGTCGGTGTCGCCGAAGAGAGAGGAGACTTCAGAACATGTCCGGGCACCAGGGAAGCCCGGGCGAGCGGAACAGGGCGTCGGCCTTCCGGGCGGCGCCCTCTCGTTCTTCCTGGACCCGGCCGAGCGCCGCGAGCCGCAGCAGCGACTCACCACCGAGCCAGACCGAGGCCAGGTCGCCGATGTCCAGCGTCAGATCGGCGCTCCCGGTGCCCGTCGGCACACAGGACGCCCCCTCCGGCGAGGCCTCCAGCCGGAACCGTCCGCCGGCCGTCCCGGCGCCGTCCACGACGTGAAGGACGAGCACCCCCGACCCCTCGTACGTCCGCGCCTCCAGGGCCCGTACGACGTCCAGGATCCGCACCCACAGCCAGTCCCCGTGCCCGGTGACCCGGGCCGCGCGCGGGTCCGGGAGGTGGAGGGGAAGCAGGTCGTCGGGGCCGCGGAAGCCGGTCCTGACCTTCGTGATCCAGTCGATCGAGCACAGGTAGTGCCACAGGGCGCGCTCGGCGGCCGGCGTGGTGGCGATGAGCCCCCGCACGGTGGCGGTCTGGTCGGGCTGCTTGCCGTCCCACCTGTCGTCGCACGTGTACGTCACCAGGCCCTCGACCTCGCCGGAGGCCGCGCGGTAGACGGCGTGGAACGGCTCGGTCCAGTCGGCGTGGATGCGGACCACACCGGTGGCCACCTGCCACCACAGCTCGTCCCGGTCGATCGCGCCGGGCTGGGCGCGACGGAACCGCTCGAACAGCTCCGGACCCAGCTTGCGCACGTCCTCGCCGTCCACCAGATCGATCCGGCCGCCGTCTTTGGGGCCCGACCAGCGCGGGTCGAGGCCCGCACGGGGCACCTCGATCGTCCACTCGGTCGACCAGGTGGCCGGACCGAAGCCGTACCGCCCGTAGATCGGGTACTCGGCCGCGATCAGCGTGGCGACGACGTCACCGCGCTCCTTCGCCGCCGCCAGGTCCTGCGCCATCATGCGGCTGAGCAGCCCACGGCGGCGGTGGGTGGGGGACACAGTGACGCCGGAGATGGCGTCGGCGGGCACCAGGCCGCCGCCCACCGCGGTCAGCTCCTGAGGGAAGGAACGGAAGGTGGCCACCCACCGGTCGCCGTCGACGGCACCCCGCCAGCGCCCCGGCCGGAACAGCCGCCGCCGGGCGTCGAGTTGCTCGCGCGCCAGGACCGGTGGGCGGGTGAAGCCGGTGGCCAGCGCGCGCTGCCAGTCCTCGAAGTCGGCCTCGGTGACGATCCGGACGTCGCTCATGGGGCCACGGTAGGTGACCCACCCACCGGGCGTCCTCCCGTTTTCCCGCCGGAGCGGCTCGGAGCGGATCAGATCAGCAGGTCGTCCACCTGCGCCTCGCCCTCCCGGTACCGGCGGGCGATCTCCGCGCTGCAGTCGTCGGTCGTGCGCTGCAGGCGCTGACGGCGCTCGGAGACCTCCTGCTCGTAGCGGACCAGGCGCCCCATGGCCGTGGTCAGTTCGAGATCCGTTCGCGCCTGGAGGTCCGACAGCTCGACCTCGGCGAGCATCTCGGCGGCCAGCTGCCGGTACTCCTCGTTGTGCGGGGTGCCGAGCGTGACATGGCGGGCCGAGGAGCGGTGCCGGGCCGGGGCGTCCTTGAGGATCTCCGGGAGCCGGTCGACCACGGAGGCGTCCGCGGGCGCCGGCAGGGACGCGCGGCCGCGCCGGCACAGCTCCGCGCGCAGGATGTCGATCCGCCCCTGCAGCAACCGCCGCACATAGCTGAGGTCCGCCTCGTCGCGCTGGGCGTCGCGGCGCAGGGTGCGCAGTTCGGGCAGGCTCAGCCGGGCCAGTTCGGGCTCGGGCGGCTCGGCGGGCAGCGCGGTGCCCGCCGGGGCCGGTGGCGCCGGCGGGGTGTCGGCGCGCTGGGCCGGCGGCCGGTACGTCCCCTGTGTCCCCACCGGCCCGCTGATACTCGGTGTGCTCATGTGCTTCTGACCGTCCCCTCGACCGGCGTGTGGAAGCATCGTGCCACCCCAACTGGCCACTATGTGACCGAGTGCCCCCGAACGGCCCCAGATGGGCGTTAAGGGATCCATAAGGGATCTATGATGGGCGCTCTGTGTCCGCGTACCGGGCACCCGGCATGATGGTTCGCATGCGTGCGGTGGTGCAGAGGGTGGACGGCGCGAGCGTCGTCGTGGACGGAGAGACGGTCGGCTCGATCGAGGGCGAGGGGCTGTGCGTCCTGGTCGGGGTGACCCATGAGGACACCAAGGAGAAGGCGGCGCAGCTGGCCCGCAAGCTCTGGTCGATCCGCATGCTGCAGGACGAGAAGTCGTGCAGCGACATCGACGCCCCGCTGCTCGTCATCAGCCAGTTCACGCTGTACGGCGACGCCCGCAAGGGGCGCCGCCCGACCTGGAACGCGGCGGCGCCGGGCGATGTCGCCGAGCCGCTGGTCGACGAGGTGGTGGCCCAGCTGCGGGCGCTGGGCGCGACGGTGGCGACGGGGCGGTTCGGCGCGAGGATGCGGGTGTCCTTGACGAACGACGGCCCGTTCACGGTGCTGCTGGAGATCTAGGGCGCGGTCGGCGCACCCAGGAGACACGCCCCGGCTAGGGCTCGACCACGACCTCCTGCGCCGCCGCCGTCTCTCCGGCCAGGAGCCGCGCATCGAGCGGCACGTTCCGCTTGACCAGGGCCAGTGCCACCGGCCCCAGCTCGTGGTGGCGTACCGACGTCGTCACGAAGCCGATCTTGCGGCCCTCCGGGCCCTCGTCCGCGAGCCGGATCTCCGTGCCCGGCACCGGCAGATGGACGTCGCTGCCGTCCAGGTGGAGGAAGACCAGCCGGCGCGGCGGCTTGCCCAGGTTCTGGACGCGGGCGACCGTCTCCTGGCCCCGGTAGCAGCCCTTCTGGAGGTGCACCGCCGTGCCGATCCAGCCGAGCTCGTGCGGGATCGTCCGGTGGTCGGTCTCGAAGCCGAGCCGGGGCCGGTGCTGCTCGACGCGCAGCGCCTCATGGGCGAGGAGGCCGGCGGCGGGCCCGTGCGCGGCCGCGAAGGACTCCAGATCCTCGCGCGGCAGGAAGAGATCACGGCCGTACGGCGTCTCGCGTACGACGACGCCCTCCGGCACCTCGGCGATGGACCCGGCGGGCAGGTGGACCACCGCGAAGTCGGCCGTCCGGTCGGCGACCTCCACGCGGTAGAAGAACTTCATCGACTCCAGGTAGGCGATCAGCGCGTCCTGCGTACCGGGCTCCACGTGCGCCCAGACGGTCGTGCCGTCGTCCACCAGGTACAGCGCGTGCTCGATGTGCCCGTGCGCGGAGAGGATCAGCGCCTCGGTGGCCTCACCGGGCGGCAGCTCGCTGACGTGCTGGGTGAGCAGGAGGTGCAGCCAGCTCAGCCGGTCCTCACCGCTGACGGTGACGACACCCCGATGGGACAGGTCGACGAAACCGGTGCCGTCGGCGAGGGCGCGCTGCTCGCGGAACAGGTCGCCGTAGTGGGCGGCGACACCTTCGTCCACACCCTCGGCGGGGACGGCGCCGGGCAGGGACAGCAGAGGGCTCTTCATACCGCCAGCCTACGACGTGGTAGTTGAACTCTTCAGCGAACAGTCCTTACACCGGCCGAAGATCGCGAAGTGCTTCATGTCGGTGTCGAACCCGAACCGCTGCCGCAGCTTGGCGGTGAACTCGGCGGCCACGTCCACGTCGGCCTCGATCACGTTCTCGCAGTCGCGGCACACCAGGTGCAGATGGTGGTGGCGGTCGGCGAGGTGGTACGTCGGCGCACCGTGCCCGAGGTGGGCGTGGCTGACCAGGCCCAGCTCCTCCAGCAGCTCCAGCGTCCGGTAGACCGTGGAAATGTTGACCCCCGACGCCGTCTTCCTCACTTCGCCGAGGATGTCGTCGGGGGTCGCGTGCTCAAGGGTGTCGACGGCTTCGAGGACAAGCTGGCGCTGCGGCGTCAGCCGGTAGCCGCGCTGCCTGAGGTCGCTCTTCCAGTCGGTGCTCACCACGTGGCCAAGTCTAGGACCGACGGGTCCGGACTCGCCTGGGCGCCTTGAGTTCAAGGGATAATCTGACAGTTTTTCTGCCGTACGTGCGGTTGGTTCGATAAGCGGTTATTCGGGGGGAATGCCGGGGTAGCTTGGCCGCGACTCGTTGTCCCAGCTGAGGAGGAAGCCATGCGCGCACGCAGAGCCCTGGCCATCGCGATCACCACCCCGATCCTGCTCGCCGCGATCGGCATGAGCGGCGCATCCGCGGCGACCCGGCCCGGACCCGTCGCCGACCGGCCCGGCCCCACGGCCGACCGGTCGGCCCCTACGGCCGACCTGCCTGCGCCTGCCGCTGACAGCAGGCACAGCAGACCCAGCAGGCACGCCGAGGCTCAAAGAAAGGCTGCCGAAGACGAGATGGACCCGGAAGAAGGTCTCATCGGAGGTCTCGCGGGTGAACTCCTGGGCCGGGTGGGTCCCACGGATTCCTAGGCGCCGTACGCCTTCCGGCGGGGCACCGGCCGGCTCACGTCCGGCTCACCTGAAGAAGGCGATGCCGTCGTCGGGCATGTCGTCGGGCAGGGCCTTGGCCCAGCGCTCGACGTCCTCCGGGGTGACGACCTTCTTCAGGTGGGCCGACATGTAGGGGCGCAGCTCGACCTCGGGGGTCTGCTTCTCGCCGACCCACATCAGGTCGCTCTTCACATACCCGTACAGCCGCTTGCCACCGCTGTACGCCTGCGAGGCGGCCGTCCGGGCGACGGCGTCCGTGACCAGGTCGATCTGCGGCTTCTTGTCGGCCATCTCGCCGTACCAGATCTCGATGACACCGTCGTCGCGGGTCATCGTCACCTCGACCTTGCGGTCGGCGTCGATCCGCCAGAAGCCGGACTCCGACTCCAGCGGGCGGACCTTGTTGCCGTCCTGGTCCAGCACCCAGGTGTGCGAGTGGTACTCCAGGAAGTCCCGGCCGTCGTGGGTGAAGCTGACCTCCTGCCCGAAGTTGCACTTCTGCGAGCCGGGGAAGTCGTGCACGCCCGCACCGGCCCAGTTGCCCAGCAGAAAGGCGAGCGGGACCAGGTCCTTGTGCAGGTCGGACGGGATCTCGATCATGAGGGAAACTTCCTAGAGGTGGTTCAGCGCTGGCCCTGGTACAGCTTCTTCACGGTCAGACCGGCGAAGGCGAGCACGCCGACGCAGACCAGGACCAGCAGGGTTTCGAAGAAGATCTCCACGGGTGCTCCTTGAGCGAGGGTGGGCATACGACAGGGCCGGGGCCCAGCTTACGCGGCCGGGCGCCGACGCTCTTGACGAGGTGGGCCGTCAGGAGCTCACCCTTCCGGCCCCCGCAATCTCAGTCGAGCAGCTGCACCTGCAGGACCACCGTCTGCTGGAACGGGATCTCCTTCGCGCCGCCCTTGCGGGACTGCACGACGATCCCCACGACGTCGCCGGAGTTGATATAGGCCTGCCGGACCTGCTCGGCGCCGTACGGCTTCTGTTCCGCGTAGGCGTTCAGCTCGCTGTGCCCCAGGGTGCCGGCGTCGGGGAACGAGTCGTCCCTCTTGTTGTAGGGCGCCCCGCGCAGGACGTGAGACGGGTCGTCGTAGCCGGAGAACTCGTCCCTCTGGACCTGGCCGGCGATCAGGCCGGTCTCGAACTGGAGCAGGTAGATCCGGGTCCGGGTGCCGTCCGGCATGGTCCAGCCGCGCGCGGCGACATGCCTCAGGCCGCGGTCGATGAGCTCTCCCTGGAGACTGTCCCGGTCGTCCTTGCTCGCGTATTCCGCGAGGAACACCTCCGGCTTCACCCATCCGTGGTCGCCCGCGAGCGCCGGATCAGCCGTGGCGCCCTTCGGCGCGGGCAGTACCAGTTTGCGCAGGTCGGCGTAGTGGACCATGGCCGGGTTGCCGTCGGCGAACGGGGCCGGGCTGCCCGCGGCCAGCGGCGGCCGGACGATCTGCGGGTAGTCCCAGCGGCCGTCCGCGCGGGTGGCCAGGCCGGGCAGGTCGGTGCGCTCCATCCGTGTGACGCCGTACGCCGTGGACGCGCCGGTCGCCGCGAAGACCACGAGGGCCGCGGTCCAGCGCAGGACGGTCCGCAGGACCCGGCGGTCCGTGGGCGCTGCGGAGCCCGGGGCTCCCATGGGACCGGCGGGAGTGACCGTGAGGGGCGCCGCCTCGGGCATGGGCTCCGTGTCGGGCGCGGCTCCCGGTGCGGGAATCTGCTGCTCGGTCATACGGCCTTCCCCGGGTCCTTGATGCGGTCGAGCTGTCTGCCGATGAAGTCGGCGATGTCATGCGTGGCGAGCGGGAGGGTTCCGGACACGTTGACGGTGACCAGTACGTCACCCACGTAGGCGGAACAGAACATGCGGCCGAGCTTCTCGCCGCCCACCTTGGGCGTCAGGAAGCAGGCCGCGTTCTTGTGGCCCGCGATCGCCGGGCCCTTGGGAAAGATCCGGAGGGCCTGGAAGAACTCGTCCCGGGCGGTCGCGATGTCGCGCACGGAGGCGCTGTTCTCCATCCGGACCAGTTCGAGGGTGAGGGTGAAGGGCTGCTGGACGCCCTCGTAGCCGTTGAAAGGCGCATAGCTCCGCATCGCCATGCCCTTGATCCGCTCCTTGTCGATCAGCCCTTCCAGTTTCTGCCGGGTCTGGGGCGGCAGGTCGCGGATCTCCTCCTTCCGCAGGGCGGTGGCCTCGCGCCCGCTGAGCTCGGCATCGGAACCGAACTCGCCGATGTCGGGCCCCCGGCCGTACCCGCGCGAGATCGTGTCGTACGGCAGCAGCAGTCCACGCAGTCCCGAAGCGTCCTTGCTTCCCTGGGCCGCCTGGTCCTTCTCGGAGTACGAGGGGAACCTCCAGACGGGGTTTCCGGGATCACGGTCGGCACCGTCGACGCGCATACCGGTGAACCCGACGCCGCCGACGACCGCGACGGCCAGCAACCCGAACGCGAGCATCCGCCTCTTACGCCGGGGGATGGGTGCATAGGCGGATTCGGTGGGTTCGGCGGGTTCGGCGGGTTCGGCGGGTTCGGCGGGTATGGAGAACTCGTTCACAGCCGGGCCGCCTGTCGCTTCGCCAGTTCCATGATGTCCGCCTCGGGGACCGGCTTGGTGTCGGTGATCCAGATCTCCATGACCAGATCACCGCGTGAAGCCATCGCCTCGGCCACGTATTCGGGCAGGTAGCCGCTCCTGGTCCGGGGTGTGTGGTGCACGTACACCATGCCGTCGCCCGTACCGGGCAGGGGCCGGCTGCTGGTGTCCGGCTTCTTCTCGGCGAACGCGCGCTGATCCTGCACATGCTCCGAGGCCGCCTCGTCCGCCACCTGGTGGTACTGGACGAGCCGTGTCTCGACGACGTACGTGCTGCCGATCCGCCAACTGGCGTCGGCCGCACGCCGGAACTCGCTTTTCAGCTCGTAACCGAAGGCCGAGGCCGGCTGCTCGAAGGTGTCCGAGTAGTCGGCCAGATCCATCCAGCCGTCGACGCCCGCGGAGTCGGCGTCCTGTGCGCCCCTGGGCCGCGTCAGCAGCAGCTTGCGCAGGTCGCCGTCGGTCTTCACCCGGCGGTCCTGCGCCGCCGACAGGGGCTCGACATCACCCTTTGCCTGAGGGACGACGGGCTGCGACAGAGAGGGCAACGCGGTGGGTGGGCGGCCGGCCTGGACGACATAGCCCGTGCAGACGCCCGCGACGACACCGAGCACGGCGGCCCCCGCGATCAGCGCGGCGGTCCGGCCCCGGCCCGGCGTCTCGGGTCTTTCAGGTCTCTCAGGTGATTCCAAGACGTCTCCCTACGTGTTTCACAGGAGACTCATGGCATGAGAATGGAGTTGTAGGAGAGCTGATAACGATTCAGCGCTTGACTTCGTCGACGAAGGCGGCCCAGGCGACGGCGCCGAACAGCAGGGGGGTGCGGGTGGTGTCCTTGCTGTCCCGGACGGGGACGAGGGGGGGCACGTTGCCTGCGATCTCGAGGCAGTTGCCGCCGTCCTGGTTGCTGTACGAGCTCTTGCGCCAGTCGGCGGTACGGAGGAGGTCGTCGGAGACCTCGAGGCAGTTGCCGCCGTCCGAGTTGCTGTAGCTGCTCTTGCGCCACGTCACGGTGCTCAGGTCGATGACTCGCATGGCGCTTCCTCCAACATCCGCAAGATGTACGTCCTCGACTCGGCGGGGCTCAATGCCAGGTCACGCACCTCATCATAGGTGCGCTGCAGACGCTCAACCTTGCTTGTTTCTTCGATGAGTTCGCCCCGCACATCGTTCTCCGCGTAAGCCACGGTACGGCCGTCCGGGAGCCGGAGGAACATGGTGTCGGTGCTGTCCATGCCATGCAGGCCGGTGCCGAATGGCAGCACATGAAGGGTGATGTTCGGGCGCTCCGCAGCCTCCGAGAGGTACTCGAGCTGCTCGCGCCACCCGTCGGGATCACGCAGCGAGTTGCGCAGCACAGCCTCCGAGAGAATGACGCGAAACGACGGTGCACAGTCACCCTCCAGCACGTGGCGGCGTCCGATGCGCGCACCGACCTGTTGATCCAGCTCCTCCCCGCTGAGGCCTCCCGCAGCAAGTGCTTCTCGCGCGTACCCAGCCGCCTGAAGCAGCCCCGGCGGTCGACTCACTGAGTACTGCCACAGGCTCACCGCCTCGGCCTCCAACATCATGTACCGCCGGTACTGCTCCTTGAACTGAGTCAGGTCGGCCACGGCCAGCTCCCAGACGGTGAGCAGCAACCTCCGCGTGCCGTAGTACTGGTCCAGCGCCTGCACCACCTCCGGTCCGCCCAGCGTCTGGCCGTTCTCCATCTTTCCGAACAGGGACGCGTCCCAGCCCGCCACCTCCGCCAGAGCCCGCAGGCTCACCCCGCGCTCGGCCCGCAGCAACCGCAGCTCCTCGGCGAAACGAGCCCTCGGCTCCTGGCTCCGCCCCGTGATCACCCTCCGCTGCGGCACCGCACCCTCCCCAGGTTGTGGAATTTGTGGAATTTGGAGCGCCCACTGTGGAACTTGCGGCCGTTCCGCTCGTATCCGCCTCCGCGCTGGGCCATCCTCGTATCAGCCCAGGAGCACGCAGAGTAGTGCGACTGTCGCATTCCGTATAGATTTTGGAGGAAGGGAACAAACCTCATGGGAACGGATCCGGCCACCCCGCTGTACGACCCCGCACGCCTCCGCGCCGACGTCCGCGCCGCGAACCAGCGCGCCCAGGCCCTGCCTCCCGATCCCGAGGACCTCAGCCGGCCGCCCCGGCCCGTCCCCGGCTGCTCGGTCTGCCTGACGCTCGCCGAGCTGCGGGACGCGGCGCGGGCGGCGTACGACCGGAGCGCGGAGACCGACGCCAACGTGCTGCTCCGCCAGCACCGGCGGCAGGAGCACGGCGCATGAGGGGCGAGGGACTGCCGTACGAGGAATGCAGGCGGCGGCGGGAGCAGGCCCCGCCGGGCGACCGGACACCGATCTCCCCGGGGTATGCGCTCCCGCCCTTCCACCCGTACTTCGCGGAGCAGGCCCGGGAACGACGGCGCCCGCGGCGGCCGGTCGACGGCGCCACCGTCAGCGGCGTACTCACCGCCCTGTGTGTGGCCACGCTGATCGCGACGATCGTGCTCACGGCTACGCTTCCCGTATGACCAAGAAGCTCGTGATCAAGGTGACGGCCGGGGCCGACGCGCCCGAGCGCTGCTCACAGGCGTTCACCGTGGCGGCGGTGGCGGTGGCCAGTGGCGTCGAGGTCTCGCTGTGGCTGACCGGGGAGTCGTCCTGGTTCGCGCTGCCGGGGCGGGCGGCGGAGTTCGAGCTGCCGCACGCGGCCCCGCTGCCGGACCTGATCGAGTCGATCCTGGCCGGCGGGCGCATCACGCTGTGCACACAGTGTGCCGCCCGGCGCGACATCACCGAGAATGACGTCCTCGAGGGCGTGCGCATCGCGGGCGCCCAGGTGTTCGTACAGGAGACGCTGGCGGACGAGGCTCAGGCCCTCGTGTACTGACGGCTCACTGCCTGGGGCGCTTCTTGCCGTCCAGCTCGTCCCACCACTCGTCCGACTGGGGATCGCCGGAGGGGTCGTCCCACCAGCGGTCCTCGGGGCCCCGCCGGTTGGCGATCATCGCGGCCACCGGCGGGATGATCATCGCCACGACGCACATGCCGACGGCCGCCGGCACCGACCAGAGGCGCACGACTCCCCACGCCAGGACGAAGAGACCGATGCACGTCCCCATCATGGCGAAGTAGATGTGCCGCCGCCGCGCGTACATAGGTCCAGGGTAGGCGCCGTCGTACCTGTCACAACTGATCCACAATCGCCGCCCGCCCGGCGCCCGTGGGGTTACCGTGACGTAGCCGAAGACCGCTCTCGTCCCGGGGGAAACACCACATGCGCGCCCTGCGAATACTCCTGATCCTCGTCGTGATCCTGGGTGGGCTGTTCCTGATCGCGGACCGGGTGGCTGTGCACTTCGCCGAGGGGCAGGCCGCCGACAAGCTGAAGTCGAGGGAGAACCTGGCCTCGACGCCGGACGTGAACATCAAGGGGTTCCCGTTCCTCACCCAGGTCGCGGGCGGATCGCTCGACGACGTCGAGGTCGGTATCAAGGACTACGACGCCGCGACCGGCACCGCCGGGAAGACGATCCGGATCGACCACCTGCAGGCCGACATGAAGGGCGTCTCCTTCTCCGGCGACTACAGCTCCGCCACCGCGACCAGCGCCACCGGCACCGCGACGATCTCCTACGCCGAACTGCTGAAGACCGCCAAGCCCGAGCCGACCGAGGTCGTCCCCGGCATCAAGGCCCGGGTCGTCAGTCTCTCCGACGGCGGCAACGGCAAGATCAAGGTCACGGCCAGGCTGACCGGCTCGCTCGGCCCCCTGCCGGTCGACCAGACGGTGTCCGTGCTCAGCACCGTGACCGTGGAGAACGACAGGGTGCAGGTCCACGCCGACTCCCTGCCCAAGCTCGCCGCCGCCGCGATCGCCGAGAACCGCATCCGGGAGATCACCGACTTCCAGCAGGCCATCAACCAGCTGCCCGGCGGCGTCAAGCTGGACAAGGTGCAGGCCGCGCAGGACGGCGTGCAGATCAGTGTGAAGGGTTCGGACGTCAGGCTGGCGGGGTAGGACCACGGCCGGACGGACGGGGAACGTCCGACTGGCGAGACGGGTAGTCCGCACGGCAGATGCGGAGACCCGCGGGAGCGCCCGGAAGGCCGTTCGGCGGCCACCGGGCGCTTCTTTCATCCCGCCATACGGACGATCGTGTCTCGTCATGTGACACACCGGTGACACGCCCGCCCGGACGTCCCTACGATCGAGCCCATGAAGCGACAGGCGGATCTCACGAAGCGGCGGGCAGTGGACCTGTGCCGCGTTGCCGCCATGCTCTGTCGCCCCTTCTGAGCGAAAGTCCGCGACTTCCGCATCTCACCGCCGCCCTGCTGGAAGGGCACCCGTGCGCCACCCGGTCCCCGAGCGCGCGCACCCCCGTACCCGCACGCCCCGCCGCAACTGCCCCGGAGGAGAAAGAGCATGAGCCGCACCGACGTCCTGGTCGACGCAGACTGGCTGCAGGAGCACCTGGACGACCCGGCCATCGCCATCGTCGAGGTGGACGAGGACACATCCGCCTACGAGAAGAACCACATCAAGAACGCGATCCGCATCGACTGGACCAAGGACCTGCAGGACCCGGTCCGCCGCGACTTCATCGACCAGGAGGGCTTCGAGAAGCTCCTGTCGAAGAAGGGCATCGCCAACGACACCCTTGTGGTCCTCTACGGCGGCAACAACAACTGGTTCGCCTCCTACGCCTACTGGTACTTCAAGCTCTACGGCCACGAGAACGTCAAGCTCCTCGACGGCGGCCGCAAGAAGTGGGAGCTGGACGCCCGCGAGCTGGTCGACGGCACCGAGGTGCCCGAGCGGGCCGCGACCGACTACAAGGCCAAGCCGCAGGACACCTCGATCCGCGCCTTCCGTGACGACGTGGTCGCCGCGATCGGCTCGCACAACCTGGTCGACGTGCGCTCGCCCGACGAGTTCTCCGGCAAGCTGCTCGCCCCGGCGCACCTGCCGCAGGAGCAGTCGCAGCGTCCGGGCCACGTCCCGAGCGCGCGCAACATCCCGTGGTCGAAGAACGCCAACGACGACGGCACCTTCAAGTCGGACGAGGAGCTCAAGGAGCTCTACGCCGAGGAGAACGTGGACCTCGCCAAGGACACGATCGCCTACTGCCGCATCGGTGAGCGCTCGGCCCTGACCTGGTTCGTGCTGCACGAGCTGCTCGGCGTGGAGAACGTCAAGAACTACGACGGCTCCTGGACCGAGTACGGCTCCCTCGTCGGCGTGCCGATCGAGCTCGGCGCGAACAAGTAAGCCAACAGGTACCCCATCCCGACCGGCCTTCCGGTCAGACCCCTCTGGAGAAACAGCATGTGCGGAGCGAAGGCCGGCGGCCCGGACGCCTCGACGATCAAGCCCGGTGAGACCACGATCCAGGGTCAGGTGACCCGCGACGGCGAGCCGGTGACGGGCTACGTCCGTCTGCTGGACTCGACCGGCGAGTTCACCGCCGAGGTTCCCACCTCGGCGACCGGCCAGTTCCGCTTCTACGCGGCCGAGGGCACGTGGACGGTCCGGGCGCTCGTCCCGGGCGCGACGGCCGACCGTACGGTCGTCGTGGCGGAGAAGGGCGCGCTGGCCGAGGTCGCCATCGCGGTCTGAGCCGGCCTGCGCGAAACAGCGGCACAGTGACGGTCGAAGGGCCGCACCCCTGGGGTTGGACGCCAGTGGGGGTGCGGCCCTTCGGCATGCGCGGCGGCCGCTCCTAGCGCGCCTCGCCGCATTGCGCCAGCAACGACACGCTTGCCGCTGGGGTAGCTACTTGTCATAAGATCATCCAAAAGGTCTAGCGGTGCGTCAATTCCCCTTTTTTCGCGCCGATTTGACATCCTCTCGAGGAACGAAGCGCAGGGGACGCATCCCATAAATCCCCCAATTGGTGCACAAAAACCCAGTCTCATGCCATTCCCGACATGACAGCCATGGAGATCGGCGAATACGTTCCAAACGACCGGCCAACGCGTCGGTGTCTCAGAGACTGGAGAAGCACCATGAAGATCAACCGTTCGACTGTCGTCACCGCCGCCGGCGCAGCAGCCGCGGCTCTGGTGGCGACCGGCGTTACCTACGCCTCGGCCGCCTCCGCGCCGGAGGCAGCGCCGGCGGCCGCCCCGGCCGCTGCCGCCCCCGCGGCGGCCCCGGCAGCCGCCGCACCGACCGGCGGCGCCGGCAACAACAACGGCAACGGTAACGGCAACAACAACGGCAACAACAACTTCAACAACGGCAACAACGGCAAGGGAAACGAGGGCCGTGAGGGCGGCCGCGGCGGGTTCCGCGGCGGCTGGGAGGGCCGGATCCAGATCAACGAGCGGTCCTACTCCGCACACCCCGGTGACTGCATCACCGTGGTCAGCGGCCTGGGCGCCAAGACCCTGAACATCCGCAACGACAGCCACAAGGTCGTCGAGGTGTTCCGCGGGGCGGTCTGCGACAACGGCGCCCCCGTGGCCACCGTCGGCCCCCACAGCCAGAGCGACGGCGTGCGCGTCCACCGCACGGAAGGCATCCACGTCAAGGACGGCGTGGTCGGCAGCTTCCGCGTGGTGTGCCCCGAAGGCTGGGGCTGGGGCTGGGGCGGCGGCGACGGCGGCTTCGGCGGCGACGGCGGCCGGGGCGGCGACGGCGGCTGGGGCGGCGGCGACGGCGGCTGGGGTGGCGACGGCGGCGGCCGGTAACCCACAACCCCTTGCAGGAATGGAGCCCCGGCCCGCCGGAATCGGGCCGGGGCTCCGGCTTGTCCGTCGTGAGAACAGCTCTAACCGAGCGCCCGCCCCAGCACCCACACCACCGGCGCCGCCGCCGACAGCGGCAACGCCACGCCGGCCGTGAAGTGCACGAACCGGGACGGGTAGTCGTAACTGGCCACGCGGTGACCGATCAGCGCGCACGCGCCCGCGGCCGCGCCGAGCAGCGCGCCCTTCGCGCCCAGCCCGGTCATCCCGCCCACGGCGATCCCCGCACCCGCCGCCGCCAGCAGCGACACCACGGCCGAGGCCGCGGTCGGCAGCGGCAGGGCACGGGCCAGGACCGCCACGGCCACCGCCGCGGCGCCCACGGACACCGCGTGCGCGTCGGCGCCCAGGTACCCGGTGGCCAGCACCGACAGGGCCGACGAGACGACCGTCGCCATCAGGCCGTACATCCGCTCGTCCGGCGAGGCGTGCGAGCGCAGCTGCAGGACCAGGGCCAGCAGGACCCAGACGCCGAGCGGGCCGAGGATGGCCGCGGGGGCGTGGTCGCGGCCGGCGGCCAGGACCGCCACGTCGGCCGTCAACCCGCCCAGGAAGGCCAGCGCGATGCCCTGCCGGGCCGGCCACATGCCGTTCAGCCGGAACCAGCCCGCCGCCGTCACACCCTGGAGCACCACGAGCGGCACGAGGAGCGCGTACGAGGCGACCGGCGCCGTCGCGGCCAGCAGCAGGCCGAGCAGCGCGGTCAGCAGCGCCGGCTGCATACCGGGCTCGATGATCGGCGAACGGCCCTCCAGACGCGCTCGCTGGGCATCCGTGATCCGGGCGTTCCCGGCGACGGTGGCGGGGCCGTAGTCCGGCTCGGACTCCGACGCGGACCCGGCTCCGGCTTCCGGGGCGTGGGCGTGCGCGGGCGCGGGCGCGGGTGCGGCGTGCGGCTCCGGTTGCGGAGCGGCCGCGTACTGCTGCTGGTACTGCCCCTCGTACGTCTGCTGCGGCGGATACGCGGCCTGGGCCGCCTGCGCCGCCTGCGCGGGCATCTGCAGCGACGCGTGCGTCTGCGAGTCCCAGGTCTGCCCCTGCCACTGCTGGGTGTGCTGGGGGTCGTGGCCGGGCTGCTGCCCGTACCCGGCGTACGGGTCCTGCTGGGGCCACTGCTGCTGATAGGGGTCGTAGCCCTCGTAGCCCTCATAGCCCTCGTGGGGCCCGTGGCCCTGATACGGCTGGTCGCTCATCTCACCCTCCTGCGAACGGCGGGAGCACCTCGACCGTGCCGCCCTCGGCCAGCCGTACCGTCTCATGCGCGCGGGTCCCGACGGGGTCACCGTCGACGATGAAGGAACATCGCCGCAGCACGCGCGTGAGTTCACCGGGGTGTCGCGCACGCACGGCGGCCAGCGCGTCGGTGAGCGTCTCCGCGTCGTACGGCTCCTCGGCGACACCGGCCGCGGCCTTGGCGGCGGCCCAATAGCGCACCGTGACCTTGGGCATCTGTTTCCTCTATCGACGGCAAGAAAGAAATCAAGAGTGCTGTCAGGCTAGCCCGCCCTGGCGGCCGCCCATTCCCCGATCCGGTGCAGCAGTGCGTCGCCCGCCGCGTGCTCGGCGTGGCCCATGCCCGCCTCCACCCAGAGTTCGCCGTGGTCACCGGCCGCCTCGGCGAGCATCCGGGGGTGGTCGAGGGGGAAGTAGCCGTCGCGGTCGCCGTGCACGATCAGCAGGGGCGTGGGGGCGATCGCCGGGACGGCTTCCGTCGGGGAGAGCGGGACCGGGTCCCAGTCGCGGTGGTGGATGCGGGTGCGCAGGCCGTAGCGGCCGACCAGGCGGCCCTCGGGGCGGGTGACCAGCCAGTGCAGGCGGCGCATGGGGGCCGTGCCCCGGTAGTACCAGCGGGCCGGGGCGCTGACCGAGACCACCGCGCCGAGCGTGCCGGGGTTCAGGGCGGCGTGCCGCAGGACCACCGAGCCGCCCATGGAGAAGCCGACGGTCGCCACGCGCGCGTGCCCGAGGCCGCGGGCCCACTCGACGGCCGCGGCGAGGTCCAGGACCTCCCTGTCGCCGACCGTGGACCGGCCGCCGGAGCGCCCGTGGCCACGGAAGGAGAAGGTGACGACCGCGCCGTAACCGCGCAGCACGCCCGCCACCCGTCGCACATGCGGCCGGTCCGCGTCCCCCGTGAACCCGTGGGCGACGACGAACACCAGGTCACGGGCAGGCGAACGGCGGGCATCCGGATCGGATCCGGAGGTTTCGTATACAACGGCGCCGGGATCGTATACGGAATCGATCGGAATTCCGTCGGCGGTGCACAGAAACGTCCGGATAGGCGCCCGTCTGCGCGTCTCGCGATTCGGACGAACGGTGGAATGCGCCACTTGACCTGCCGAACGGTTCCTCATGTGGGCTATTCTGCTGGGCATGAGGACTCGGGCAGCGCAGCCCCCGGGTCCTTTTGTGCTTTCGGAAGCGTTGTATACGAAGTGGGAAACCCCAGGTGAAGGCGCCGGGGAGGGACCACGGTGTACGGGGCCTTCGGGATCGCAGAGCAGTGCCCGTCCGCACAGCCGCGCAGGGACCGAGGAGGAACCAGACATATGAGTTCTCTGCTGCTCCTGACCAACGCCCTCCAGCCCTCGACGGAGGTGCTGCCCGCCCTCGGCCTGCTCCTGCACAACGTGCGGGTGGCCCCGGCGGAAGGCCCCGCCCTGGTCGACACCCCGGGCGCCGACGTCATCCTCGTCGACGGCCGCCGCGACCTGCCCCAGGTGCGCAGCCTGTGCCAGCTGCTGCGCTCCACCGGTCCGGGTTGTCCGCTGATCCTCGTCGTCACCGAGGGCGGCCTCGCCGCCGTCACCGCCGACTGGGGCATCGACGACGTGCTGCTGGACACCGCGGGCCCGGCCGAGGTCGAGGCCCGGCTGCGGCTGGCCATGGGCCGCCAGCAGATCGTCAACGACGACTCCCCCATGGAGATCCGCAACGGCGACCTGTCCGTGGACGAGGCCACCTACTCCGCCAAGCTCAAGGGCCGGGTCCTGGACCTGACCTTCAAGGAGTTCGAGCTGCTGAAGTACCTCGCCCAGCACCCGGGCCGGGTCTTCACCCGCGCCCAGCTGCTGCAGGAGGTGTGGGGCTACGACTACTTCGGCGGCACCCGGACGGTCGACGTCCACGTACGGCGGCTGCGCGCCAAGCTCGGCCCGGAGCACGAGTCGCTGATCGGCACCGTCCGGAACGTCGGTTATCGATTCGTTACGCCCGAGAAGGCCGACAAGACCGACCGGGCCGGCCAGGAGGCCAAGGCCGGGGCGGAGCGGGCAAAGGCGGAGGATGCGGATGCGTCCGCCGTCCGTGACGGCTCCGAGGTCCACGCGGACGCCTAGTTCCCGGGAAGTTACCGACGGGTTCCAGCCGGGCAGGTGTGACGGCCGCCCGGCCGGGGCATTGCTTCCGCACATCCAAGCACCGATACGCCCTGCCCAGAACGGGTCAATCCGCGTAGACTCCGCGCGTGGCCAAGGTGACTCGGGATGACGTGGCACGGCTGGCTGGAACCTCCACCGCCGTCGTCAGTTATGTCATCAACAACGGACCCCGGCCGGTCGCCCCGGCCACGCGCGAGCGTGTCCTCGCTGCGATCAAGGAACTGGGGTACCGCCCCGACCGGGTCGCCCAGGCGATGGCGTCCCGGCGCACGGATCTCATAGGCCTGATCATCCCGGACGCCCGCCAGCCCTTCTTCGGCGAGATGGCGCACGCGGTCGAGCAGGCCGCCTCCGAGCGCGGAAAGATGGTCCTGGTCGGCAACACCGACTACATCGGTGAACGCGAGGTCCACTATCTGCGCGCCTTCCTCGGCATGCGCGTCTCGGGCCTGATCCTCGTCTCCCACGCGCTGAACGACCTCGCCGCCGCCGAGATCGACGCCTGGGACGCCCGGGTGGTGCTGCTGCACGAGCGCCCCGAGGCCATCGACGACGTCGCCGTGGTCACGGACGACCTCGGCGGCGCCCAGCTCGCCGTACGCCACCTGCTGGAGCACGGCTACGAGTACGTCGCCTGTATGGGCGGCACGGCCCAGACCCCGGCCGTCGGCGACCCGGTCTCCGACCACGTCGAGGGCTGGAAGCGGGCCATGGACGAGGCGGGCCTGTCCACCGAGGGCCGGCTGTTCGAGGCGCCGTACAACCGCTACGACGCCTACCAGGTCGCCCTGGACATCCTCTCCGGCCCCGACCGGCCGCCGGCGATCTTCTGCTCCACCGACGACCAGGCGATCGGCCTGCTGCGGGCCGCACGCGAGCTGCGCATCGACGTGCCCGGCAAGCTGGCGGTGGCCGGCTTCGACGACATCAAGGAGGCCGCGCTGGCCGACCCGCCGCTGACCACGGTCGCCTCCGACCGCTCGGCGATGGCCCGGTCGGCGGTCGACCTGGTGCTGGACGACGGGCTGCGGGTGGCGGGGTCGCGGCGCGAGCGGCTGAAGACGTTCCCGTCCCGGCTGGTGGTACGGACGAGCTGCGGTTGTGGGACCTGAGGGCCTGAGCCTCACCGAAGGGGTCTTTATATCCGGCAAACGAGGTTCTGCCGGGCTTCTCAGCGAGCACTCAGGAAGCTCTCATGGTGACAGGGGAGGCTTCTAGTCATGACCGAGAGCCAGGGGTCCCACCCCCAGCAGCCCAGCAGCAGCTACTCCGCTCCCGTGAACCCCGAGTGGCCGCCCCCGCCGCCGTACGAGCCGGTGACGGCAGTGGCACCCGAGCGGGAGAAGAGGCGCAACCGGGGTCCGGTCGCCCTCCTCGCGGCCGTCGCGATCGTGGCGGCGGCGGTCGGCGGCGCCACGGCGTACGGCTTCCAGGAGCTGACCGGCAAGGACACGGTCTCCTCCGCCGGTACGACCACGAACGTGGTGCCGACCGGCAAGAGGGGTGACGTCGCCGCGATCGCCGCCGCGGTCAGCCCGAGCGTGGTCGAGATAAACGCGAGCCTCGGCAACGGCTCCTCCACCGGCTCCGGCGTGGTCATCACGTCGAACGGCGAGATCGTCACCAACAACCACGTCATCGCCGGCGCGCAGTCGATCAAGGTGCGCACGAGCGACGGCAGGAGCTACACCGCCGATGTCGTCGGCACCGACAGCTCCAAGGACCTCGCGCTGATCAAGCTGCGCGGCGCGTCGGGTCTGAAGCGCGCCTCCCTCGGCAACTCCTCCGGCGTCCAGGTCGGTGACACGGTCGTCGCGATCGGCTCCCCCGAGGGCCTGACCGGCACCGTCACCAGCGGCATCGTCTCCGCGCTCAACCGTGACGTGACCGTCTCGACCGACGAGAACCAGGGCCAGGGGCAGGGCGGCGACGGACAGTGGCCGTTCCAGTTCGGCGGCCGTCAGTTCAACGGCGACACGGGGTCGTCCACGACGACGTACAAGGCGATCCAGACGGACGCCTCGCTCAACCCCGGCAACTCCGGCGGCGCGCTGATCGACGCGAGCGGCAACGTCATCGGGATCAACTCCGCGATGTACTCGTCGAGTCAGCAGTCCTCGTCGTCCTCGGACGCGGGCAGCATCGGCCTCGGTTTCGCGATCCCCGTCAACACCGTCAAGTCCGACCTGGCCAAGCTGCGGGCGGGCAACCACAGCTAGGCAGCCGGCCGTCCGCACCGCACAGCACCAGTCAGCAGGGAGTACGTCATGATCACCAAGGTCTCGCACCAGATCGCCGACCACGGTCCCGCCGACCTGGCCCTGGCCCTCACGGTGTCCCAGGACCTGCACGTGCCCATCCCGGCACCCCGCAAGCCCGAGCCGGCGCCCCGCGCACCCGAGGTGGTCGTCACACCGGTCCCCGAACTGATGGGCCTGCGCACCGCCCCCGTCCGCACCCACCGCCGCAAGGTCCCACTGAACCGGCTCACCGCGGTACGGGCCTGACGGCCGGGGTTGGGCCTGACCCCGTGGGTTGGGCCTGACCCTGTGAGTTGGGCCTGACCTCCCGGGTTGGGGCTGACCCCTCCGGGTCGGGCCTGACCCCGGGTGGGACTGACCCCTCCGGGTCGGGCCTGACCCCGCCGGGTGGGACTGACCTCCCGGGGCGGGGCTGACCCCTCCGGGGCCGAGCCCGGAGCGCCTCCCAAGGCGCTCCGGGCGGCCGGGCCGACCGTCGGCGGATCTGCCTTCCGGCCCGCCCGTCGTGGCAGGCTGAGAAGCAGCCGCGACGCAGCCGAGACGCAGCCGAGAGACAGACACCCCCGCCAGCCCAACCACCGCACCCCGAGGAACCGCGAGCCATGAGCCCCGCCGAAGGCGACCGTGACCCCCAGCGCATCCTGATCGTCGACGACGAGCCGGCCGTACGCGAAGCGCTCCAGCGCAGCCTCGCCTTCGACGGGTACGACACGGAGGTGGCGGTCGACGGCGCGGACGCGCTCGAGAAGGCGACCGCCTACAAGCCCGACCTGGTCGTCCTGGACATCCAGATGCCGCGCATGGACGGCCTGACCGCGGCCCGCCGCATCCGCGGGGCGGGCGACACCACCCCGATCCTCATGCTCACGGCCCGCGACACCGTCGGCGACCGGGTGACCGGCCTCGACGCCGGCGCCGACGACTACCTGGTCAAACCCTTCGAGCTGGACGAACTCTTCGCCCGTATCCGCGCCCTCCTGCGCCGCAGCTCGTACGCGGTCGCGGTGTCGGCCGAGGCCCAGGAGGACGAGGCGCTGACCTTCGGCGATCTGCGCATGGACCTCGCGACCCGTGAGGTGACCCGCGGCGGCCGGCAGGTGGAACTGACCCGCACGGAGTTCACCCTCCTGGAGATGTTCATGGCGCACCCGCGCCAGGTCCTCACCCGCGAGCAGATCCTGAAGGCGGTCTGGGGCTTCGACTTCGAGCCCTCCTCCAACTCCCTCGACGTCTACGTCATGTACCTGCGCCGCAAGACCGAGGCCGGCGGCGAGCCACGCCTCGTGCACACGGTGCGGGGCGTGGGGTACGTCCTGCGGCAGGGCGGCGCGGAGTGAGCAGGCTCGTACGGCGTTACCACGCCCTCCCGATCAGGGCCCGGCTGGCGATGCTGGTCGCGGCGGCGGTGGCGTTCGCGGTGGCGGCGGTGTCGGTGACGTGCTGGTTCATCGTGCAGGGGAAGCTGTACGACCAGGTCGACACCGACCTGCAGAAGGCGACCCATGGGCCCCAGATGGCGGACGACGTCACCACGCTGCTGTCCACCTGCCCCCACGCCCCGTCGGAGTCGGCCTTCGGGTTCCGGGCGCGCGGCAACTACTACTTCGAGCTGGTCAAGGCGGACGGCACCGCCTGCGTCTTCTCGAACTCCGCGGGCGCCGTGAAGACCGTCTCCAGCGACCAGGAGGTGGCGAGAACGGTGGACAGCCGCAAGGGCCTCCTCCGCAACGGGACGGACAGCAACGGAGACGCCGTTCGCGTGCTGACCATGCCCTTGGTGGTCAACGAGGGCGTGGCCACCCCGCCCCAGCTGTACCCGAACACCGCCCTGCTGGTGGCCTCACCTCTCAAGACCACCCAGGACACCCTCAACGACCTCGCCCTCATCCTCCTCCTCGTCTCCGGCATAGGAGTCGTCGGCGCCGGCGCCGCCGGCCTGGCCGTCGCCCGGGCCGGCCTGCGTCCGGTCGACAAGCTCACGGAGGCCGTGGAGCACGTGGCCCGGACAGAAGACCTGACCATCCGCATCCCCGTGGAGGACGACAGCGAGGACGAGATCGCCCGGCTCTCCCGGTCCTTCAACTCCATGACCGCCTCCCTGGCCAGCTCCCGCGATCTCCAGCAGCAGCTGATCGCCGACGCCGGCCATGAACTCCGTACGCCCCTGACGTCGTTGCGCACGAACATCGAACTCCTCACCCGCAGCGAGGAGACGGGCCGTCCACTCCCGCCGGAGGACCGCAAGGCGCTGCTCGCCTCGGTGAAGGCGCAGATGACCGAACTGGCCACGCTGATCGGCGACCTGCAGGAGCTGTCCCGCTCGGAGGGGCAGCACGGTGAGCGGGTCCAGGTGGTGTCGTTCGAGGACACGGTCGAGGCGGCGCTGCGCCGCGCCCGCCTGCGCGGTCCGGAGCTGACGATCACGTCGGACCTGAAACCCTGGTACGTCCGGGCGGAGCCCTCCGCGCTGGAGCGGGCGGTCGTCAACGTCCTCGACAACGCGGTGAAGTTCAGCCCCGAGGGCGGCACGGTCGAGGTACAGCTGAGCAACGGCGTCCTGACCGTCCGCGACCACGGCCCCGGCGTCCCGGAGCACGAACTCCCGCACGTCTTCGACCGCTTCTGGCGCTCCCCCAGTGCCCGCGCCCTCCCCGGCTCCGGCCTCGGTCTGTCCATCGTGGCCCGCACGGTCCGGCAGGCGGGCGGCGAGGTCACCCTGTCCCGCGCGGAGGGCGGCGGCACGGTGGCGACCGTACGCCTGCCGGGCGCACCGACACCACCACCGGAGACACCGGAGACACCGGAGACGCCGGAGACGCCGGCCGGCTGAGCGGGGGTTCCCGGAAGCGGCCGGTCTGGACCCCGGCTCAGTCCCGCTTCGGCAGGGCGCGCAGACGCTGGATCTGGGTGCGGCTCAGCTCGTTCGCGCGGCGCATGTGGCGGGTGATCGCCCGCAGCTCGTCCTCGCTGTGGTCGTCGAGCAGGGTCTGCCAGGTACGGCCGAGCTCGTCCCACACCGCGGTGACGCGGGCGATGCGCTCCGGCACCGGGGTGACCAGCACCCGCCGGCGATCCCGCGCATCCGGCGTACGGGCCACATAGCCGCCGCATTCGAGCCGGTCCACCAGCCGGGTGGCCGAGCCCGTGGTGAGGCCGGTCAGGTCGGCGATCTGGCGGACCGTGAGCGGCTCGGGCTCGATCGTCAGCAGGCTCAGGGCCTGCACATCGGTGGGGTGCAGGCCGAGGTGGTCGGCGACGGCCTGGTTGAACAGCACGTACGCCGCGTGGTAGCGCCGCGACTCCGTCGACAACTCCTCGTACAGCCGGGCCCGGCGCGGGTCGGTCGCGTCCGTCACGTGGCTCGCCTCCCAAAAAACACTGCACGGCGCAGCAAAACTCGGCTAGTCTCGCTAGTCTCCTGCGTGGCGCAACCATTGCGTCACACAGTAATCATCTGCCGGCCATCCTATCCACCGGGGGACACCCGTGCTCACCGTCGCCGTCACCGGCGCCACCGGCGCCCAGGGCGGAGCCACCGCCCGCGCCCTCCTGACCGCCGGCCACCGCGTACGCGCCCTGACCCGCCGCCCGGACTCACCGGCCGCCAGGGCCCTGCACACCCTCGGCGCCGAGATCCGCCACGCCGACTTCGACGACCCCGCCTCCCTCGACGCGGCCCTCACCGGCGCGGACGCGCTCTTCGCGGTCACCACCCCCTTCGGCACCGACACCGACACCGAGGTACGCCAGGGCAGGACCCTCGTCGACGCCGCCGCGGCCGCCCGCCTCGGACACGTCGTCCTCACCTCCGCCGCCCACGCCGACCGCGGCACCGGCGTCCCGCACTACGACAGCAAGCACCAGGTCGAACGGTACCTGTACGCGTCCGGCCTGCCCTGGACGGTGATCGCACCGGCCGCGTTCATGGACAACCACGCCGACGGCTGGACCCTCTCCGGCCTGCGCGAGGGTGTCTTCGGCTGGCCCATGCCCGCCGACCGCCCCTTCGCCCTGATCCCCGCCGCCGACATCGGCGCGTTCGCCGCACTCGCCCTCACCCGCCGGAGCACATTCCTGGGCCGCCGTATCGACATCGCCTCCGACACCCGCACCCCCGAGCAGATCGCGGCCGCGCTCACCACCGCCACCGGCTGTCCGATCAGCCACCACGAGGTCGGCCTCGACGTCGTCCGCACCCACTCCGCGGACCTCGCGGCCATGTTCGCCTACTTCACCACCACCGGCCTCGACGTCGACGCCCAGGCCGTGCGCCGCACGTATCCCGAGGTCGGCTGGCACACCTTCGCGGGCTGGGCGGCCGGGCAGGACTGGCCCGCCCTGCTGAGCGCAGCCCGCATCGACGGAGCCCCCGCATGAAAGCCGTCCACGACCGGGACACCGGCGGACGAGTACCGCGGCACCTCGCTGAAGGCCGCGATCAGGACCACCCCCTCCGCACCGCCCCGCACACGAGGTCTAGCCTCTCCTCGGTCGCGCGCCCTTCCGGTGCGCCGGGGAGGGGATCTCCATGGACGAGGGCGGGTCGGCACGGGTGTACCGCAGGCAGCGAAGACGGCCCCGGCAGGCCGCGCTGCTGCCGTTCCTCTTCCTGGGCAACGCCGTGCTGCAGACCATCCGCACCCGACACGACCTGCCGATCTGGTGGGCCCCCGTCGCCCTCGCCGCTCTCGTGGCGGTCGGCGTCTGGGGCGCCCTGTCGGAGTGGCGGGCGCACACCGTGGTGACGGCCCGGGGAATCACCCGCCAGGGCCCCCTGCGGGCGCGCACCTGGGCCTGGTCCACCGTGTACGACATCCGGATCGAGAACACCGGCAACCAGCGCCTCAACGTCCATCCCCGGTGGCCCGCCCACCTGTACGACTCCGAAGGCCGCCGCTTCCTGCTCCCGCAGATCAACGAGTGGCAGCTGGACGATCCCTACGCCGAGGTCGCGGCCCTGCGCGAGGCCGCCTGGCGGTACGGGATGCCCTACGGCCTGCGGGCCGAGACCGAGGAACGGATCCTGCGGCAGGCCGGGCGGCGACAGGGCTGGCAGTGGGCAAGCGTCGCGGCCGTGGTGGTGTTCGCCGCCATGCTCGTGGTCGCGCTGGCGGAGGACGTCGCCGGGACGCCGGCCAACCTCTGCCTGCTGCTCCTGGTGATACCGCTGACCACTTTCGCCCTGCTCGGGCTCCTGCTCGCCCGGTACTGCGCCACCCGCGCCCTGCGACTGCCGCGCTAAGGCCTCACCGGCGCAGCATCAGCGTGTCGTCGCCCGTCGGCACCGGGGGCGATCAGGGTGTCGTAGCCGTCGGGGAGCGCGGTGAATTCGGTGGTTCCGGAGGAGGGATGCGCCGGGGGCGTCGGGGTGGCGGACGTCAGATCTCTGTAGTACGCCTGGGTGAGGACGGCATTGCCGAGCGGCTCCGGAGAAGCGGCGCGCGGCGAGCGGGAAGAGGGGCGCGAGTACGAAGCCGGCCGGCGCGAGGTGCGGGGCAGGTCCCGCACATGCCGGAATACGGCCGCGCGCACTCGCGGCACGAATCTCTCGGCGGTCCAGGTGGCCAGGAAATACCCGAGAAAACCGACCGGCGCGGCGAGCGCGGCCACGACCACGCAGACGGTGATCACGCCGAGCCACCTGCGGTCCCGCGCGGGTCAGCGGCCAGAACCGGCGGACTTACCACAGCCGTGGGCACGGCGGCATTCCGTCCCCTTCGGTTTTCTCCGGTGAATCCCGACACCGAATGCATGACGGCATTCCGGAGCCAGGAAAAAGTCAATTCCAGCGCCGCCTGAATTGAAGAGCGCCGTGGGTAATTCACAGGTGATTTCGGAAACCGCGGCGCCATTCACATGGGTTTTACGGGACGGCTGCCGTACCCTCTACGCATGAGCAGCGACGACACCGTACGGGCCTTCCCCTCCCGCTCCATCGAGACCCACTCCGCGCTCACCCCGGACCAGGCCGATGCCGTGCGGGCCCTGCTCGCCGAGGCCGCCGCGGTCGACGGACAGCAGCCGGTGTCCGAGCAGGGCCGGCTGCAACTGCGCGGCGGTGCCCGCGAGGGCGTCTCGCATCTGCTGCTGACCGTCGACGGCGAACTCGTCGGCTACGCCCAGCTGGAGGACACCGACCCGGTGGAGGCACCGGCCGCCGAACTCGCCGTCCACCCCGCACACCGCGGGCACGGCCACGGCCGGGCGCTCGGCGCGGCGCTGCTCGCCGCCTCCGGCAAACGGCTTCGGGTGTGGGCGCACGGCGGGCATGCCGCCGCCCGGCATCTCGCCCAGGTGCTCGGCCTGACCCTGTTCCGCGAACTGCGGCAGATGCGGCGGCCGTTGACCGGTCTGCAGCTGCCCGACCCGATGCTGCCGGAGGGCGTGAGCGTGCGCACCTTCGTGCCCGGCAAGGACGACGCCGCCTGGCTCGCGGTCAACTCGGCCGCCTTCGCCCACCATCCCGAGCAGGGCTCGCTGACCCAGCGGGACCTCGACGACCGCAAGGCCGAGCCGTGGTTCGACCCGGCCGGGTTCTTCCTCGCCGAGAGGCGCGGGGAGTTGGTCGGCTTCCACTGGACGAAGGTGCACGCCGAGGAGGGCCTGGGCGAGGTGTACGTCCTCGGGGTCCGCCCCGGCGAACAGGGCGGCGGCCTCGGCAAGGCCCTCACCACGATCGGCCTGCGCCACCTGGCCGGCCAGCAGCTGCCGACCGCGATGCTCTACGTCGACGCCGACAACCAGGCGGCGGTGTCGGTGTACGAGCGGCTGGGCTTCACGACGTACGAGACGGACCTGATGTACCGCACGGAAACCTGACCCACGCCGGGACGAGGGGCGGTCGGCTTGACGACCGCCCCTTCCTTGCACCACCCTTTCACTACTCAATTAGTGAAAGGGTGGTTCAACGCGTGGTCGAATACCGCATCGACCGGCACAGCGGGGTCGCCACCTACGTCCAGATCGTCCAGCAGACCAAGCAGGCCCTGCGCATGGGCCTGCTCGAGCCGGGAGACCGGCTGCCCACCGCACGTGAGGTCGTGGAGGCCACCGCGATCAACCCCAACACCGTCCTGAAGGCGTACCGGGAGCTGGAGCGGGAGGGGCTGGTGGAGGCCCGCCGCGGGCTCGGCACCTTCGTGCGGCGCTCGCTCGGCACCACCCCGGCCGACCCCTCCCTCCGTACCGAACTGGAGGCATGGGCCGCAAGGGCACGCGAAGCCGGGCTGGCACGGGACGACGTGGCCGCACTCTTCACCGCCGTACTCGACACGCACTTCCAGGGAGAACGTTCATGAGCGACACGGCGATCGAGGCGACCGGCCTCGGCAAGCGCTTCGGGCGCCGGGGAGGCTGGGCGCTGCGCGACTGTGCCTTCCGGCTGCCCGCCGGGCGGGTGTGCGCCCTCGTCGGACCCAACGGCGCCGGCAAGTCGACGCTGCTCACCCTCGCCGCCGGACTGCTCCCGCCCACCGAGGGCCAGGTGCGGGTGCTCGGCACCGGCCCGGCCACGGCCCGCCCACGGGTCGGCTACGTCGCCCAGGACAAGCCCCTCTACACACAGCTCACGATCGCCGAGATGCTGCGCATGGGCGCCGACCTCAACCCCGGGCACTGGGACCCGGCCGCCGCCGAGCACGTCGTCGCGGGCGGCGACCTGGACCCCAGGGCGCGCATCCGCTCCCTCTCCGGCGGTCAGCGCACCCGGGTCGCGCTCGCCCTCGCCCTCGGCAAGCGGCCCGACCTGCTGCTCCTGGACGAGCCGATGGCCGACCTCGATCCCCTCGCCCGGCACGAACTGATGGGCACGCTGATGGCCCAGGCCGCCCAGTACGGCACCACCATCGTGATGTCCTCCCACGTCGTCGCCGAACTGGAGGACTCCTGCGACCATCTGCTGCTCGTCGGCGGCGGCCGGATCCGGCTGGCCGGCGAGATCGACGACCTGCTCGCCGCCCACGTCCGGGTCACCGGCGCCGCCGACTCCGCCGGGCTCGACGCGCACGCCGTGGTCGAGTCCCGGGTCACCGGCCGCCAGCTGACCGCGCTGATCCGCCCGGCCGGACCGCTCCCCGCCGACTGGCGCGCCACGGCGCCCACGCTGGAGGAACTGGTCCTCGCCCACCTGCGCAATCCCGGAGCCCCCGCCCTCACCACCACTCCGGCCGTCACCCAGGAGAGTGCCGCGTGACCCTCGCCATCACCGCCCCGACCGCCGTCCGGCCGCGCACGGTCCGCTGGCTGCTGCGCCTGCACCGCCCGGCGGTGTACGGATTCGCCGCCCTGGTGATCGTCCTGGTCGGCCTGGAGCTGGCCCTGGCCGGCCCGCTGGCCGATGCGGCGGCCGAGGGCTGGCGACAGTTCAACGCCTGCCACACGAGCGTCTGCTCCTACGACCAGGCCGCGATCCTGCGCTACAAGGACTACTACAACTACGCCACCTTCGCCCTGGACGCCCTGCCCTTCCTGCTGGCCGCCTGGGCCGGCGCCGCCCTGACCGGCCGGGAGCTGGAGACCGGCACCGCCCGCCTGTCCTGGACCCAGGGCATATCCCCGGCCCGCTGGCTCACGGTCCGCCTGGTCCTCCCCGCGGCCCTCGTCACCGCCGCCACCTGTCTGCTGGTCTGGCTGCACCACCGCGCCTGGGCGGCGGCCCAGGGCCGCATCGACACCGCCCCGCGCTGGTACGACCTCGTCACCTTCCACGCCAACGGCCCCACCATCGCCGCCCTGGCCCTCGCCGGGCTCGCGGCCGGCACCCTGGCGGGCCTGCTGCTGCGCCGTACACTGCCCGCGCTGGTCCTCGGCGCGCTGGTCACCACCGGCGTGGCGGTCCTGGCCCAGCAACTGATGCCCCACCTGTGGCCCACGGTCACCCAGGTCACCACGCTGAAGCAGGGCGGCATCGGCGCGGCCATCGTGCTCGACCAGGGGCTGGTGTCCAGGTCCGGCGCCCACCTGCCCATGCCGAACTGCACCAGCGAGGCGGCGTGCGACGCGGCCTTCGCGAAGGCCTCCGGCTACTACAGCGTCTACCACCCCTACTCCCACTACTGGCCGCTCCAGCTCACCACCAGCGCGCTGCTGCTGGCGGTCACCGCGCTGCTCGCGCTCGCCTCCTGCCTGGCGCTGCGCCGGCAGACCGGAGCGCTGCGGACGGCCGGGACGGCCGGGGAGGCGAAGGGCTCCCTCGTCACCCCCTGATCACCGCTGGATTTCCGGCCCCCGCGCCCGTTCAGGCGCGGGGCACGTCCCCCGGGAGCCGCCCCGCGCTATCCCGCACGTCATGTCTCCGTAACCATTGATTCAGCCAGACTTGCGACGCTCGGCCAATGAAGCCCGTCGTGCCAGAGCCTTCGCCGCCCCCCGAGGGGCCCGCGGGGAACGGGGCCGTGACGCTCCCGCCCGCACGTTCCGACGCGCCCGTCATGCCCGTGGCGCGGAAGAATGGGGTCATGAGTCAGCCAGACACCCAGGCAGAGGTCCAGCGCATCCAGCCCGACGTGGGCTCCATAGCCGCGCACCGCACGCATGTCGCGCAGGGCGCGGTGTCCGACCTCGAACCCGACCTCGACGCGGACCTGGACGCGTACGAAGAGTCGAAGGCCGAGGGCACCCCCCTGCCGCAGGGCCGATTCCTCGACCGTGAGCGCAGCTGGCTGGCCTTCAACGAACGCGTTCTGGAGCTGGCCGAGGACCCGAACACGCCGCTGCTGGAGCGCGCGAACTTCCTCGCGATCTTCGCCAGCAACCTGGACGAGTTCTTCATGGTCCGGGTGGCCGGTCTGAAGCGCCGTATCGCCACCGGGGTCGCGACGCGCTCCGCCTCGGGGCTGCAGCCGCGCGAGGTGCTGGAGATGATCTGGGCCCGCTCGCGCGAGCTCATGGCCCGGCACGCCGCCTGCTACCACGAGGACGTCGCCCCCGCGCTCGCGGAGGAGGGCATCCACCTGGTCCGCTGGAGCGAGCTGACCGACAAGGAGCAGGCGCGCCTGTTCACGCTCTTCCGGCACCAGATCTTCCCGGTCCTCACCCCGCTGGCCGTCGACCCCGCGCACCCCTTCCCGTACATCTCCGGCCTCTCCCTGAACCTGGCCGTCGTCGTACGCAACCCGGTCAGCGGCCACAAGCACTTCGCCCGCGTGAAGGTGCCGCCGCTGCTGTCCCGCTTCCTGGAGAGCAGCCCCGGCCGGTACGTCCCCATCGAGGACGTCATCGCCGCGCACCTGGAGGAGCTGTTCCCGGGCATGGAGGTGCTGGAGCACCACACCTTCCGCCTCACCCGCAACGAGGACCTGGAGGTCGAGGAGGACGACGCCGAGAACCTGCTCCAGGCCCTGGAGAAGGAGCTCATGCGGCGCCGCTTCGGCCCGCCGGTGCGCCTGGAGGTCGAGGAGTCCATCGACCGCGAGGTGCTGGACCTGCTGGTCCGCGAGCTGAAGATCTCCGAGGCCGAGGTGTACCCGCTGCCGGGCCCGCTCGACCTCACCGGCCTCTTCCGCATCCACAGCCTCGACCGGCCCGAGCTGAAATACCCGAAGTTCATCGCCGGCACCCACCGTGACCTCGCCGAGGTCGAGTCGGCGTCCGCGCCGGACATCTTCGCCGCCCTGCGCACCCGGGACGTGCTGCTGCACCACCCGTACGACAGCTTCTCCACCTCGGTGCAGGCCTTCCTGGAGCAGGCGGCGGCCGACCCGGACGTCCTCGCGATCAAGCAGACCCTGTACCGCACCTCCGGCGACTCCCCGATAGTCGACGCGCTCATCGACGCCGCCGAGTCCGGCAAGCAGGTTCTCGTCCTCGTCGAGATCAAGGCCCGCTTCGACGAGCACGCCAACATCAAGTGGGCGCGCAAGCTGGAGGAGGCCGGCTGCCATGTCGTCTACGGCCTGGTCGGCCTGAAGACGCACTGCAAGCTGTCCCTGGTGGTCCGCCAGGAGGGCGAGACCCTGCGCCGCTACAGCCACGTCGGCACGGGCAACTACCACCCGAAGACGGCACGCCTGTACGAGGACCTGGGCCTGCTCACCGCCGACCAGCAGGTCGGCGCGGACCTCTCCGACCTCTTCAACCGTCTGTCGGGCTACTCCCGCCGGGAGACCTACCGCCGCCTGCTGGTGGCCCCCAAGTCCCTGCGCGACGGCCTGATAGCGCGGATAGACAAGGAGGTCCAGCACCACCGCGCGGGCCGGCCGGCGTTCATCCGGTTCAAGGTCAACTCGATGGTCGACGAGGCGGTCATCGACGCCCTCTACCGCGCGTCCCAGGCGGGCGTGCCGGTGGACATCTGGGTGCGCGGCATCTGCGCCGTCCGCCCCGGCGTCACCGGCCTGTCCGAGAACATCCGGGTCCGCTCGGTCCTCGGCCGCTTCCTGGAGCACTCCCGGGTGTTCGCCTTCGGCAACGGCGGCGAGCCCGAGGTGTGGATCGGCAGCGCCGACATGATGCACCGCAACCTCGACCGCCGGATAGAGGCCCTGGTGCGGGTCGTCGACCCCGCACACCGGGCTGCCCTCAACCGGCTGCTCGACACCGGCATGTCCGATTCGACCTCCTCCTGGCACCTCGGTCCGGACGGCGAGTGGACGCGACACGCGACCGACGCGGACGGCCAACCCCTGCGCAACGTCCAGGAGATGCTCATAGACGCCCGGAGGCGCCGGCGTGGCACAGCAACACCTTGACCCGACGGACCCCACGGCCGAGGTGGTGACGGGGGACGCCCTCGCGGCGTATCTGCGCGCCCAGGCCACGGAGTTCCTCCGCGCCCTGCGCCTGCACCGCGAGACCGGCGGCAACGGCGGCGGTGCCCCCGCGCATGGGGGCGCCCCCGCCCGAGCGAAGCCGAGAGCGGGGGAGTACGCGAGCGTGCGGGAGGGCGGCGCGGAGGAGTCCGTCGACGCGGCACGCCTGCTGCGCCGCTCGGCCCGCCGCATCAGCGGCAGCCTGCACACCTTCCGCCCGCTGCTCGACCCCGGCTGGTCCGAGGAGATGCGCCCCGAACTGGCGTGGCTGTCCGGCACGTTGGGCCTGGAGCACGCGTACGAGGCCCGGCTGGAACGGCTGTTGCTGGCGTTGCACCGGCTGTCGGGGGCGACGGTCCTGCCCGCCCAGGCGGTCGGCGCCGTGGGCGCGGGCAGCCGTGCCGCCGGGGCGGCGCCCGTCCCGCTGAAAGCGGCACCTTCCCACTCCAGCGGCCCGGCCGACCCGACGGCGACTCAGGAACGCGGCAACCTCACGGTGGGCGCGGCCAAAGCGGGCGCCCTGCTCGAACGCCAGCTGACCCTGGCCCGGACCCGGGCCCACTCCACGGCGCTGCAAGCCCTCGGCTCGTCCCGCTTCCACGCCGTCGCGGACAAGGTCGCCGTACTCGCCAGCGAGGTCCCCCTCACGCCCACCGCGCCCACCACCGATCTGCGCCCCCTGGCAGCCGCTGCGGAGGAACGGCTGACAGACGCGATCGCGGCGCTCCCGCTGGTCGTCGCGGGCCACCCGTACAACGCGGAGGCCCTGGTGCACGGACTGTCCCCGGACCCGTCCCCGCACCCCCAGGACGGCCCCTGGCACCAGGTCCGGCTGCTGCTGCGCCTGCACCGGTACGCCCAGGAGGCGCTGCACGCCGACGGGGGCAGCTCCCAGCTCGAGCCGAGCCGAGAGCCTGGAGGAGCAGCCGTGGACGCACGGCTGTCGGCGGCCGGCCAGGCCCTGAACCGGCACCGGGACGCCTCGGAGGCGGCAGCGGCGGCGGCCCAGGCCGCCCGTACGCCCCGGATCGCCCCGGCGACGGCGTACGCGCTCGGCGTGCTCCACGCCGACCAGCGGCACGAGGTGGAGGCCGCCAGGTTCGCCTTCCAGCAGGCCTGGCAGAAGCAGACCGTCAGCACACCCTGAGTTCTGCCGAGGAGGCGGTGTGAGCGAGACGTTGGTGCGGGCGGCCGGCTGCGTGCTGTGGCGCCGCTCGCCGGTCTCCGGTGACCTGGAGATCTGTCTGGTCCACCGGCCGAAGTACGACGACTGGTCGCACCCGAAGGGCAAGCTCAAGCGCGGCGAGGACGCGCTCGCGGGCGCCCTTCGGGAGGTCGCGGAGGAGACCGGGTACACGGCCGCGCCCGGCGAGGAGCTGCCGACCCTGCGGTATATGGCGAACGGCCGCCCCAAGCAGGTGCGTTACTGGGCGGCCGAGGCGGTCCGCGGGCACTTCGTGCCGAGCGCCGAGGTGGACCGGATCCTGTGGCTCTCCCCCGCCGCGGCCCGCAGCCGCCTCACCCAGCCCCGCGACCGCGAGCTGGTCGACGCGCTTCACAGATCCGCCGCGTGAGCCTCCGCGTCCGTACGGGCCTGACTGCGGGCCCGGCGGGCCGGACCGCGCCAGCCGCAGGTACAGCGGGCCACACAGAAGCGGCCCTGTTCCGTCGTAGAGGTGAGGTGCTCCTGCCCCTGCCGGACTCGCTCCGGCCCCTCCTGCTGCGCCACACCGACAACGTTACCGACACCGCGGTCGAAAAGGGCTCGTCTGTCTTCCCCCACCCCCGGCGGCGCGTGACGACGCCCCCTACCCGTCGTTAACCGGACGTGTAGGGGGCCCGTGACGGACGTACCGGCTGGGGGTAGGCAGGCGATGTTTCGGCGGCAGCACAGGAACGCGGGCAGGACGGTCGTCGCGGTGGGCATCATGCTCGGTCTCGGGGCGGGTGCCACGGGCTGTTCCGGCAGCGGGGCCGCCGCCGAGGACGTCAAGGGCGGGGGCGATCCGGTCGCCGTGCTGCAACGGGCCGCCGACACCCTGGGCGGCGCGGGCAGTTCGAAGGCGACCACCTCCATGGAGATGGCCACGGGCGGCACCCGGGTCACCATCCGCGGCCAGGGCGTCTACGACTACCGGCACCGGCTCGGCCGGCTCACCGTCGTCCTGCCCGAGGACCCGGCGGGCACCTCCGAGCACCAGCCGATCACCGAACTCCTCGCCCCCGGCGCCCTGTTCATGAAGAACCGGGGCGCGGGCGTGCCCCCCGACAAATGGGTCCGGGTGGACACCGCCACACTGTCCGACGGCAACCTGGTCACCGGCGGCGCGACCGACCCGTACGCGGCGGCCGAGGTGCTGCGCGGGACGCGGACGGCGAGCTACGTCGGCAGGACCGAGGTCGGCGGGACCGCGGTGCGGCACTACCGGGGCACGGCGGATCTGAGCAGCGCGGCCCACCGGGCCTCCGCCGAGAACAGGGCACCCCTGGCCGCGGCGGCGAAAGGGTTCGCCACGGCCGAAGTGCCGTTCGACGCCTACCTCGACGACCAGGGCCGCATCCGCAAGCTCAGGCAGCGCTTCAGCTTCGTCAACGGCCGGCAGAAGACCCCCGTGGCGGTCGCCTCGACCACCCTCCTCTACGACTTCGGCGCCCCCGCCGACGTAGGGCTGCCGCGCTCGGCGGACATCTACGCGGGCCGTATCGCCGAGGACGGCAACTAGTCCGCGGCACCACCCCGTAAGTAGCCCGTCCGTGCCATGCGCGGTGTGTAGAGCGCTGCCTACTCTAGGAAGTCGGTGACGGCAGGGAAGAGGTGAGGCGGGTGGCTCCGGTCGGCGGTACGGCGGTGCAGGACCACGTGGCCCTCGCCGAGATCGAGCTGTGCGGAGAGCTGATCATCGCGGCCTCCGCTGCCGAGGACCGGCTCAGCCTGGAGAGCATCGACGCGGTGCTGCGGGTGGCCGAGGAGCGGCAGTCGGATTGAGCCACCCGGCGACGGGTCTCAGCGCCCCGGGTTCAGGTGCGCGGGAGAGCCGGGCTCAGGTGCGCAGGGAGCCGGGCTCAGGTGCGCAGGAGCCGGCCGATCGCCTTCGTCGCCTCGTCGACCTTCGCGTCGATCTCGTCGCCGCCCTTCAAGGCCGCGTCGGCGACACAGTGCCGCAGATGCTCCTCCAGCAGCTGCAGCGCGAAGGACTGCAGGGCCTTGGTGGAGGCGGAGACCTGCGTGAGTATGTCGATGCAGTACGTGTCCTCGTCCACCATCCGCTGCAGGCCGCGGATCTGCCCCTCGATCCGGCGCAGCCGCTTGAGGTGCTCGTCCTTCTGCTTGTGGTAGCCGTGCGTGGCGCCGGCCTCGGTCGTCGTCATCGCGGGCCTCCATCTCGGGACGAGCTGCGGACTAGCTACGGACACAACCGGGGATACATACCCCTACTGGGTATATGGTAACCAACTTTCCGGGGTAAGGAGCCGTTGGTACGCCCCCGTGCTGATCACTCTGCCCGATGGGCGACACTGGGATGCGGCCCATTAGCCGTGGCCGGATGATGCGCCTAGCATCAGCCTGACCGAAACCGAAGCACCCCGAGGACCCCACGTGCGCTTTCGTCTGACCCCCAGGGAGACGAGCTTCTACGACATGTTCGCCGCCTCCGCGGACAACATCGTCACCGGCTCGAAACTCCTGATGGAACTGCTCGGGGCGGACGGACCTGCCCGGGCCGAGATCGCAGAGCGTATGCGGGCCGCGGAACACGCGGGTGACGACGCCACACACGCGATCTTCCACCAGCTGAACTCCTCGTTCATCACGCCGTTCGACCGCGAGGACATCTACTCCCTCGCCGGGTCCCTCGACGACATCATGGACTTCATGGAGGAGGCCGTCGACCTGGTCGTCCTCTACAACGTCGAGGAACTGCCGAAGGGCGTCGAGCAGCAGATCGAGGTTCTGGCCCGGGCGGCGGAGCTCACCGCCGAGGCCATGCCCAACCTCCGCACGATGGACAACCTCACCGAGTACTGGATCGAGGTCAACCGGCTGGAGAACCAGGCCGACCAGATCCACCGCAAGCTGCTGGCCCACCTCTTCAACGGCAAGTACGACGCGATCGAGGTGCTCAAGCTCAAGCAGATCGTGGACGTCCTGGAAGAGGCCGCGGACGCGTTCGAGCACGTGGCGAACACGGTGGAGACCATCGCCGTCAAGGAGTCCTGAGGCGTCGATGGACACCTTCGCCCTGGTCGTGACCATCGCGGTCGCGCTCTTCTTCACGTACACCAACGGCTTCCACGACTCGGCGAACGCGATCGCGACGTCGGTGTCGACACGGGCGCTGACCCCGCGGGCGGCGCTCGCCATGGCCGCGGTCATGAACATGGCCGGTGCCTTCTTCGGCACCGGGGTCGCCAAGACCGTCAGCGAGGGCCTGATCGAGACCCCCTCGGGCTCGACGGGGATGGGCATCCTCTTCGCGGCCCTGCTGGGCGCGATCACCTGGAACCTGATCACCTGGTACTTCGGCCTGCCGTCCTCGTCCTCCCACGCCCTGTTCGGCGGCCTCGTCGGCGCGGCCCTGGCGGGCGGTACGGCGGTGTACTGGAACGGCGTGCTGGACAAGGTCATCATCCCGATGTTCCTGTCCCCGGTGGTCGGTCTGATCGTCGGTTACCTCGTCATGCTGGCGATCATGTGGCTGTTCCGCCGGGCCAACCCGCACAAGGCCAAGCGCGGCTTCCGTATGGCGCAGACGGTCTCGGCGGCGGGCATGGCCCTCGGGCACGGCCTCCAGGACGCCCAGAAGACCATGGGTGTGGTCGTGATGGCACTGGTGATTTCCGGCCACGAGACGTTCGGCGAGCCGATCCCGGTCTGGGTGAAGATCGTCTCGGCGGTGATGCTGTCCCTCGGCACGTACGCGGGCGGTTGGCGCATCATGCGCACCCTGGGCCGCAAGATCATCGAGCTGGACCCGCCGCAGGGCTTCGCGGCCGAGGCCACCGGCGCCTCGATCATGTTCGGCACCGCGTTCCTCTTCAAGGCGCCGATCTCCACGACCCACGTCATCACCTCCGCGATCATGGGCGTCGGCGCGACCAGGCGCGTCAACGCCGTCCGCTGGGGCGTGGCCAAGAACATCGTCCTGGGCTGGTTCATCACGATGCCGGCAGCAGGGCTGGTCGCTGCGCTGGCTTTCGGCGTGCTGAAACTGACGGTGCTGTAGCCCTTGGTGGGGCACGGGTACGTACCCGTACCCGTGGTGTGCAGAGGAGTCCGAGATGTCCGACGCCAACATCCGTATCCCTGAGGAGGCCCGGGACCGGCTCGCCGCCATAGCGGCAGCCGAAGGGATGTCGCTGCGCGCCTACCTGGTGCGGCTGGCCGAAACCCTGCTCACGCCCGCCGAGCGGGCCGAGCGGGCCGAGCAGGCCCGCGCCGCCTTGACGGAGTGGACCGGCTACGCGCCCAGTCCCGCGGAGGAACGGGACCTCGACAGCGAGCTGGACCGCCGATTGGCCCGGACGGCGGGTTGATCCACCGCGCCCACGTGGAGACCGGCTGGTACCTGTACGCCCCGGCGTGCGCACTGGTCGAAGGCGACCGGTCCCGCCCCGGCACGGCAGAACATCTCGCCGCCCTTCCCGGCATCATCGTCCTGGACCTGGACCTGCCCGCCGCCCTGGCGGTCGCCCGGCAGAACACGTGGGCCGCGGCGCACTGTCAGTACGCTGCTCAGCCCACCCCGGACCGTCCCGACGGGGCGATCGTCGCCACCACCACCCCGGACCGGTGGATCGGCGAGCCGGTGCGTGTGCTGGACCTCAATCCGTAGCGGCCGAACGCAGTGGGCCCGCCCCCGGAAGCCAGGGGCGGGCCCTTCCTGCGTCCTCGCGGTGGCACCGCCATGCAGCACCGCGAGGGGTCCTGGGACACCGGCCTCGGCTCAGCCGAAGCCGGCGCGCCGGTCAGCCGAAGCGGCCCGAGATGTAGTCCTCGGTCGCCTGGACGGACGGGTTGGAGAAGATGCGCTCGGTGTCGTCGATCTCGATCAGGCGGCCGGGCTGGCCCACCGCAGCGAGGTTGAAGAACGCCGTACGGTCCGAGACACGCGCCGCCTGCTGCATGTTGTGCGTCACGATGACGATCGTGAAGCGCTCCTTCAGCTCCCCGATCAGGTCCTCGATGGCGAGGGTGGAGATCGGGTCCAGGGCGGAGCAGGGCTCGTCCATCAGGAGGACCTTCGGCTCGACCGCGATCGCGCGCGCGATGCACAGACGCTGCTGCTGGCCGCCCGAGAGCCCGGAGCCCGGCTTGTTCAGGCGGTCCTTGACCTCGTTCCAGAGGTTCGCGCCCTTGAGCGACTTCTCGACGACGTCGTTCAGCTCGCTCTTCTTGTACTTGCCGTTCAGGCGCAGGCCCGCCGCCACGTTGTCGAAGATCGACATCGTCGGGAACGGGTTCGGGCGCTGGAAGACCATGCCCACCTCGCGGCGGACGGACACCGGGTCGATCCCGGCGCCGTACAGGTCCTCGTCGTCCAGCAGCACCTTGCCCTCGACGCGGCCACCGGGGGTGACCTCGTGCATACGGTTCAGCGTGCGCAGGAACGTCGACTTGCCGCAGCCGGAGGGGCCGATGAACGCCGTCACCGAACGCGGCTCGACGGTCATCGAGATGTCCTCGATCGCCTTGTGGGAGCCGTAGTAGGCGGTCAGTCCGCTTACGTCGATTCGCTTGGCCATGTCTACTTCACTTCCAGATAAGTCTTGTCAGCCGCCGGGGTTGGCCGCCACGCGGCGGTAGCCGCAAATCGATACGGTCAGCGACCGGTCTTCGGAGCCTTCCAGCGAGCGATGCTGCGGGCCACCAGGTTGAGGATCATCACGAAGGCGATCAGCGTCAGGGAGGCCGCCCACGCACGGTCGTACGCCGCTCCGGAACCCGCGCTGTTGGCGAACTGCTGGTAGATGTACAGCGGCAGCGACGCCTGCGCACCCTCGAAGGGGTTGTTGTTGATGAACGGGTTGCCGAAGACCAGCAGCAGAACCGGCGCGGTCTCACCGGCGATGCGGGCGATCGCCAGCATGATGCCGGTGGTGATGCCACCGAGGGAGGTCGGCAGGACCACCTTCAGGATGGTGCGCCACTTCGGCACGCCGAGCGCCAGGGACGCCTCACGCAGCTCGTTCGGGACGAGCTTGAGCATCTCCTCGGTGGACCGGACGACGACCGGCATCATCAGGATGGCCAGGGCCAGCGAACCGGCGAAGCCGAACGGCTGCATCTTGAAGATGAGCATCAGCGACAGGATGAACAGACCCGCGACGATCGACGGGATACCGGTCATCACGTCGACGAAGAAGGTGACGGCCTTGGCGAGCCGGCCGCGGCCGTACTCCACCAGGTAGATCGCGGTCAGCACGCCGATCGGGGCGCCGATCAGGGTGGCGAGGCCGACCTGCTCCAGGCTGCCGATGATGGCGTGGTAGATGCCGCCGCCGGGCTCGGTGTCGGCGACGACACCCATGGAGTGGGTGAGGAAGTAGACGTTCAGGACCTTCACACCGCGTGCGACGGTCACCCAGATCAGGGAGACCAGCGGCACCACGGCGAGCACGAAGGCGACCCAGACGAGGCTGGTCGCGATGCGGTCCTTGGCCTGCCGGCGGCCCTCGACGCGCGCGGCGATCACGTACGTACCGAGGACGAACAGGACCGCGGCGATCAGACCCCACTGGATCTTGCTGTCCAGGCCGGCGGCCAGGGAGATGCCGACGCCCAGGGCGAGGGAGCCCGCGGCGATCGCCCAGGGCGACCACTTGGGCAGGCTGGCGCCGCGCAGGGTGCTGGGGCGCTTGTCGGTGACGGCTGCGGTGCTCATGCGTTGGCCCCCGAGTACTCCGCACGGCGGGCGATGATGAGCCGGGCCGCGCCGTTGACCAGCAGGGTGATGACGAACAGGACCAGACCGGAGGCGATGAGCGCGTCCCGGCCGAACTCCGTCGCCTCGCTGAACTTGCTGGCGATGTTCTGGGCGAAGGTGCCGCCGCCCGGGTTGAGCAGGCTGGCGTGGATGATGAAGTCGGGGGAGAGCACGGTGGCCACGGCCATCGTCTCGCCGAGCGCGCGGCCGAGGCCGAGCATCGACGCGGAGATCACGCCGGAGCGGCCGAAGGGCAGCACGGACATGCGGATGACCTCCCAGCGCGTGGCGCCGAGGGCCAGGGCGGCCTCCTCGTGCATGCGCGGGACCTGGCGGAAGACCTCGCGGCTCACGTTGGTGATGATCGGCAGGATCATGATCGCGAGCAGGATGCCGACGGTGAGCATCGAGCGCGGGGCGCCCTGGTCCCAGGAGAAGACGCCGGTCCAGCCGAAGAAGTCGTTGAGCCAGCCGTAGAGGCCGTTCATGTGCGGGACGAGGATCAGCGCGCCCCACAGGCCGTACACGATGGACGGCACGGCGGCGAGCAGGTCGATCACGTACGCGACGGGACCGGCGAGCCGGCGCGGTGCGTAGTGCGTGATGAACAGCGCGATGGAGACCGCGACCGGGACGGCGAGCAGCATGGCGATGACCGAGGAGACGATCGTGCCGAAGGCCAGTACCGCGATGCCGAAGGTCGGCGGGATGAGGTTGGTGTTCCACTCGGAGGTGGTCAGGAAGTTGCCGTGGTCCTTGCCGATCGCGAGGGAGGCACGGTAGGTGAGGAAGACCGCGATCGCGGCCATGATCACCAGCAGCAGGATGCCGGACCCACGGGACAGGCCGAGGAAGAGGCGGTCACCCGCGCGGGTCGCGCCGCGGGCGTTGCGCTTCTGCTCGGCCAGGGTGGGCTGAGGCGTGGGGGGAGGAGGTGTGTCCGTCTTCTTGGTCGATATGTCCATCGGGTTCTCCGGTCTGCTGAGCCGGCCGCCCCTGGCGGGGCGGCGGCTCCTGGCGGCGGTGCACCGGACGGTGCGGCCCGGGCCCTGTCGGGCACGGGCCGCACTTTCGGATCAGGTCAGCTCAGGCCCTCGACGGTGGTGCGGACCTTGCTGATGATCGCGTCGGGAACGGGCGCGTAGTTGATCGTGGAGAGGATCTTCTGGCCGTCCTCGCTGGCGATGTAGCGCAGGAAGGCCTTGGTGGCGGGCAGGGTGTCCGCCTTGTTGCCCTTGTCACAGACAATCTCGTACGTCACCAGGGTAATCGGGTAGGCACCCTCGGCCTTGGTGGCGTAGTCCAGCTTCAGCGACAGGTCCTTGCCGGTGCCGACGACCTTGGCGGCCGCGATGTCGGCGGTGGCGGAGTCGGTGCTGGGCGCGACCGGCTTGCTGGCACCGGTGTTGATGGAGACCGCCTTCAGGCCGTCCTTGACGTAGGACAGCTCGAAGTAGCCGATGGCGCCGGAGGTCTGCTTGACCTGCTGGGCCACACCCGCGGACTGCGGAGCGGACTGGCCGCCCTTGGCCTGCCAGGCCTTGCCGCCGGAGTACTTCCAGTTGTCCGGGGTGGTGGCGATCAGGTACTTGGTGAAGTTGTCCGTGGTGCCGGACTCGTCCGAGCGGTGGAACGCCTGGATCTTCAGGTCGGGAAGCTTCGCCGACGGGTTCAGCTTCTTGATCGCCGGGTCGTTCCAGTTGGTGATCTTGCTGTCGAAGATCTTGGCGATGGTCGGGGCGTCCAGGACCAGGTTGTCGACACCCGGGACGTTGTAGCCGAGGGCGATCGGGCCGCCGACCATCGGCAGGTCGATGCCCTGGCCGCCGGAGCAGACCTGCTTGGAGGCGGTGACCTCGGCCGGCTTCAGCGCGGAGTCGGAACCGGCGAAGGCCAGCTGGCCCTGGGTGAAGGAGGTGACACCGGCGCCGGAGCCGCCGCCCTTGTAGTTGATCTGCACGCCACAGGCCTGGGAGAACTCCTTGACCCAGGCGTCGATCGCGTTCTTCTGCGCGGAGGAGCCGTCTGCGAGCAGCTGGCCCTTGGCGTTGTCACACTTGATGGAGGAGGCGTTGGTGGAGCCGGACGGGTTGCCCGACGCCTTCGAACCGCCACCGTTGTCGTTGGAGCCGCACGCCGTCAGGGCCAGGGTGCCGGTCACGGCGATCGCACCGAGCGAAAGGGCGCGCAGCCGGTTCTTGCGCTGAAGCATCACTTTCAGGAGTTCCTTCCAGGAGCCGCCGCTGTCCGGCGGCGTGCGAGGTATGGAGGAGCGCGAGCGCATATAGGGCCGCGCTCCGCACCGTGCACGGCCGAAATTAGGCAGAACAGGTGAAGCCGCCGATGGCCGGAAGTGAACGGCGGGTGAACCCCTGCCGTCGGCCCGGTTAGGTCACGGAATGCTCACGGGGAGGGCACGCAGAGGTTCCGACGCCCGGGTTACGCGCACACGTCTTCGACGTTCGATTCCCTGTGTGCGAACTGTTACGAACCAACGTACCCGCACGGCCGTCTCACCCCACGTAGGACCAAGGGGGTCCACGGAAAGGCGACACGGGACGATGGGCATGGAACGGCGTACGTTCATCGCGGGCGGCACGGCCGTACTGGCCGCGACCGCACTGACCGGCTGCAGCTCGGGCGCGGGCAGGTCCACCGCCTCGGCGAGCACGGGCTCATCCTCGCTCACGTCTCTCAAGACCACCAGCGAGAACGCCGCCGCGAACTGGACGGCTCTCGCCCATGACCTGGACGGCACCCTGGTCCGGCCCGACGAGGCGACCTGGACGACGGCCCACCAGCTGTACAACACCCGCTTCGACACCCTGAAGCCCGCCGCGGTGGCCTACGTCGCCCACGCCGACGACATCCGTACGACCCTCGCCTACGCCCAGGCCCACGGCGTGCGGGTCTCCATACGCAACGGCGGCCACTCCTACGCGGGCTACTCCTCCGGCGACAACCGCCTGATCCTCGACGTGTCCCGGCTGAACCGCATACGCGTCTCCGGCGGCCAGGCCGTCGTCGGCGCCGGCTCCAAGCTGATCGACGTCTACCGGGCGCTGGCCGCGAAGGGCGCGACCATCCCCGCGGGCTCCTGCCCCACCGTCGGCGTCTCCGGCCTGGTGCTCGGCGGCGGCCACGGCGTCGCCTCCCGCGCCTACGGCCTGACCTGCGACAGCCTCACCCAGGCGACGGTCATCACGGCCGACGGCACCCAGGTGACGGCGAACGCCTCGACCCACTCCGACCTCTTCTGGGCGCTGCGCGGCGCGGGCAACGGCAACTTCGGCGTCGTCACCGAGCTGCAGTTCAAGACCCACCCGGCGCCGCAGGCGGTGACGGCGTACATGACATGGCCCTGGTCCAAGGCCGCGGGCGTGCTGAAGGCCTGGCAGGAGTGGGGCCCCGGCCAGCCGGACGAGATCTGGTCCTCCCTCCACCTGGAGTGCTCACCGGGCCGCACCCCCAGCATCTCCGTGGCCTGCTTCTCCCTCGGCACCTACGGCGAACTGCAGAACGCCGTGGACCGCCTGGCCCACGCGGCCGGCGCGAACGCCTCCTCCGTCACCCTGCGCCGCCGGGGCTACGAGGAGGCGATGGAGATCTACGCCGGCTGCTCCTCCTTCTCCGCGGACGCCCAGTGCCACCTGCCGGGCTCCACCCCCGGCCGTTCCCCCCAGGGCCGCCTGGGCCGGGAGACGTACGCGGCCCGCTCGGACTTCTTCGACCGCTCGCTGTCGGCGGCGGGCATCCAGACCGTGCTGCGGCAGATCGGCTCGGTGCGGGGCGGCGCGGGCAGCATCGCCTTCACTGCCCTCGGCGGCGCGGTCAACCGTGTCTCCCCCACGGCGACGGCCTTCGTCCACCGCCGCTCCCGGATGCTGGCCCAGTACATCGCGTCCTGGGGCGCGGGAGCCTCCGGCGGCACGGCCCAGTCCTGGCTGACCTCGGCCCACCAGGCGATGGCCCCGTACGCCTCCGGTGCGGCGTACCAGAACTACGCCGACCCGACGCTGCGGGACTGGAAGAAGGCCTACTACGGGGACGCGGCGACCCGGCTCGCCCAGGTGAAGAAGCAGTACGACCCGCAGCGGTTCTTCTCCTACGCGCAGGGGCTGTAGCCGCTGGGAAGGGGTGCCTCCTCGGCAGCCCTACGCCGCCAGGTCCCGTTCCTCCGACTCCAGCGAGGAACGGGTGCTCGGCAGCACCGCGTCCCGGCCGGCCGGCGTCGCCGCCCGCCGCCGTACGATCCACCCGGCCCGGGGCGACCGCTCCACCGCCCGCATCAGCGGGGTGAGCAGCGCCATGGCCGGCGGGGACAGCAGCAGCGCGACGGCCGTACCGAGCGCGAAGCCGCCGACGACGTCCGTCGGGTAGTGCACGCCCATGTAGACCCGGCAGAAGCCCTCCAGCAGGGCGAGCCCGATCCCGGCGACGCCGAAGCGGCGGTTGGCGACGAAGAGGCCGACGCCCAGCGCCATGGTGATGGTCGCGTGGTCGCTGACGAAGGAGAAGTCGGTCTTGCCGGGGACGAGGACGTCCAGCCCCTGGTGTTCGACAAAGGGGCGGGGACGTTCCACGAAGCCGCGGATCGGGATGTTGACCAGCACCGCGATGCCGGCCGCGAGCGGCGCCCACAGCAGCGCGGCGACGCAGGACGCGGCATCCTCGGCGCCCCGGCGCCGCACGGACCACCAGCACCACAGCACGAGCAGCACCATGGCGACCAGCAGTCCGTACTCGCCGACGAACTCCATGACCCGGTCGAACCAGTGGGGCGCGTCCTTGGCCAGGCCATTGATGTCGTAGAGCAGCTCGACGTCGGGGTTCGATCCGGATTCGGCGAGTACAGCCATGGTGCTGCGGCCCCTTCGTCGGCTACCGGACGCACCTCGTGTGCGCCGCTCCTACCCCCGTGGTTCGTAGATCCGCTTCCGCTGCACTGCCGCACTGCCCGTACTGACGTCTGCTCGGCTACGTCAACAGGAACGCACGGTCCCCATCAATACGTTCCACTCTCCACTGAATGATCACGCAGACGTTATCGAAGAGAGACTCATCATCGCAGCTCAGGTGGGTGTTTCACGCTGGGTCACATCCTGTCAAACCGTCGTGGGGAGCGCTTTTGCGCCATCTTCGGTGACGCGCGTGGCGCCGAAGTAGTCCGGCAGGTCGATCGGATCGAACCGGATCACGGCCCCGGTCCGCGGCGCGTCGATCATGTACCCACCGCCCACATAGATCCCCACGTGGTGGATGGCCCGCGAATCGCTGCGGTCGGTGGAGAAGAACACCAGGTCACCCGGGAGGAGCTGGTCCCGCGAGGGATGCGGACCGGCGTTGTACTGGTCGTTGGCCACGCGCGGCAGATCGATGCCCACCTTCGCGTACGCGGCCTGCGTCAGCCCCGAACAGTCGAACCGCCCGCCCTGCTCGGCCGACCCCTCACCACCCCACAGATAGAGCGTCCCCAGCTTGCTCTGCGCGAACGCGATGGCACCGGCGGCCTGTTGGGTGGGATCGATGCGGCTCACGGGCGCGGCGAAGCTCTGCGACAGGCTCCGGATCCGCTTGACGTAGTCCTGCGTCTCGGTGATGGGGGGAACCCCGCCGGCCTTTATCACGCGATAGGCACCGGCGTTGTAGGCGGCGAGCATGTTGTCGGAGACGTTGCCCGGCACGTCCTTCACATACTTCGCCAGCTCGCAGTCGTACGAAGCGGCCGACGGAATCGCGTCGTTGGGGTCCCAGATGTCCCGCTTGCCGTCGCCGTTGCCGTCGATGCCGTGCGTGGCCCATGTGCTGGGGATGAACTGGGCGATGCCGCGCGCGTCGGCCGGGCTGACGACCGTCGGGTTCCAGCCGCTCTCCTGGTACAGCTGGGCGGCGAGCAGCGCGGGGGTGAGCGCCGGGCACAGGTTGCCCCACTTCTGCACGAGCGACTTGTAGGCGGCCGGTACGGCACCTTTGGCGAGCCCCCGGCCTCCCGAGGTGACTCCGTTGACGAGGTTCCCGGCGACGACGTACACCCCGATGACGAGCAGCATGACGAAGCCCATGCCGAGCCCGACGGCCGCCCCACCGATCACCCATACCTTCCGCACGGTTCAACTTTCCCCCATGCGACGACGGTTCAAGGCGGATTCGGCGTGATGTGGCGTCATTTCACAGCGAACCCGACGCACATGACGCTGCCGCTGTCGCCGGGTGTGCGGATGCGGTGCCACTGCGGGTCCGGTACCTGCCCCGGAAGCCGGTCCTCACCCGGTGTTCCCGCGTGAGGACTCTGCCGCTCCTGTCTGTCCGACGAGGGTCGATCAGGCTGGGCCCACAGGCACTCCGGACCGCCCGTGCCGTCTCCGCCTCGCGCCGGGGCCGGGCCAGGGCCCCGGAAGGGCCGCTGCCCCGTCTTCCCTGTTGGTGCGGTGGGCCTACAGCGCCCCCTCGGTCATCGACGCCCGTTCGGCCCGCTCAGCGGTGTCCCCTTCAGGGACGTCGTCCCGCCCACCGCGTTCTCCCTCTCCGCGCCGACCGGTGTCGTCCCGGCCGGCATGCTTCAGCAGCCTGTGCCGGCGCCGGGTCGCCCAGCGCGCGGCGGCGGCAGCGGCGACGAAGGCGGCGGCCGAGAGGCCGGCGGTGAGTGCGACGGAAGAGACGGACGGGAAGACGACTCCATTGGCGGCGATCCGCTGGCCGAACGGCAGGCCGGCCGGACTGCGGCTGACCCCAGGTGCACCCCCGGCAGCAGCCGCTTTCCCACCGCCCGCACTTCAAGGATCGCCGATCGCGTCCTTGTACAACTCGGCCGCCCGGCTGCCGAGCACCACGCTGTACGACACGTCGTCGGTCGAGCCGCCCTCCTCGTGGCCGCCGAGGATGCCGACGACCTGCTGGTCACCGTTGATCCAGGGGCTGCCGCTGGTGCCGCTGGTGAGGGAGGGGCAATCAATGCGCTGCTGGGTGCTGCTGTGCGCGGTCGGCTTGTTGGTGCAGCTGACGGGTACCTCGCGGGAGTCGGGGTAGCCGGTGACGGTCACGGCGGTGGCCCCGGTGGCCGTACCGGGGGTGAACCGATTCCCTCCCACGACGTCCTCGATCCGCCTGCCGTCCAGGTCGTCGACGGTGACGAGGGCCAGATCGCTGTCCTCGTCCTGGTCCTTGGACCAGCCGTCGGGCAGGTAGCGCTTTTCGACCTTCCACACCCCGTACGGCGCCTGTCCGTCCCGGTAGCCCGGCACGAACACCAGATCGCTGTCGGCCTCGCCCACGCAGTGCGCGGCGGTGACGAGGAGGTTGCCCCGCGGGCTGTGCACGACCGAGGCCGTGCAGAAGTGACCGCCGGACAGGTCGTCGGCCCGGTCGGCGCCGAACAGCGCGCCGATCCGCGCCGTGTGCCGGGTCGCGGCGGCATCGGCGGTGACCCCGAGGGGCCCCGGCCCGTCATCGGCGGCCGCTACGGACGCCGAGGTCAGGGCGAGCATCACCACGGCCCCGAGCAGCGCGGGACGCGAGGTGACCGTGATGCGTGAGATGCGCTTCATCAGTGCTCACTGTCCCCCACGAACGTGAGAATCCCGCTGCGACTTAACTGAGATTTTCCTGTGAAACCTCCCGTTGGGCGCCCGGCGTGCCCGCAATCATGCTCCGACCAGCCGCGATTACGTTCCGTCGCCTCCAACAGGGATGGTGCGGGGGGTTACTGCGCCATGTGGGTGACAAGGAGGGTGGGACACCCGTGACTGCCGATCAGAAAGCCGTCATGGCGGCAGCTCGGCATGGACAAGCACGTCACAGTCGGCCGGCCGGCTTCAGGCTCCATTCCACTCCGGTCAGCTCCTCCGACAGGGTCCACAGCCGCCGGGCCGCCTGTGCGTCACCGGCCGCCCGGCTGCGGCCGACGAGCGTGGGGGCGCCGCGCATCTCCCCGAGGCCGCCGGGGCCGACGTACGCCGCCCCGGGCAGGTCCTGGCTCGCGGCGTACAGGGTCGGCAGGGCGCCGGCCTTGTCGCTCTGGGCGAACAGCCTGTTGCCGATCTCCATGACACCCCTCATCAGGGGGTTCGCGTGGTGGCTCTGGAGGTTCGTGGCGGCCCAGCCGGGGTGGGCGGCCAGGGCCCGCACCGGGGAGGCGGCCTCGGTGAGGCGGCGCTGGAGTTCCAGGGTGAACAGGAGGTTCGCCAGCTTGGACTGGGCGTAGGCGCGGGTGGGGGTGTAGCGGCCCCGCAGGTTCACGTCCTCGAAGTGGATCACTCCGTCGCCACCCCGGTGGAGGCTGGAGGACACCGTCACCACGCGGTCCGTCACATGCGGCAGCAACAGGTTCGTCAGCGCGAAGTGGCCCAGGTGGTTCGTGCCGAACTGCATCTCGAAGCCCTGCTTGGTGCGCTGCTCCGGCAGCATCATCACACCCGCGTTGTTGATCAGCAGGTCCAGCGGGCGGTCCCAGCCGGCCGCGAACTCCCGCACCGAGTCCAGATCGGCCAGGTCCAGGCGGCGCACCTCGGTGCTGCCGCTCACCTTCGCCGCGGCGGCGCCGCCCCGCGTGAGGTCCCGTACGGCGAAGACCACATGCGCTCCGGCGCGGGCCAGCGCCTCGGCGGCGACGAAGCCGATGCCGCTGTTGGCGCCGGTGACGACGGCCGTACGGCCGGTCAGGTCGGGGAGCTGGGTCGCGTTCCATTTATCGCTCATGGCTCCAAAGTAGGCATCGACAACAATGATGTCAATGACAACATCGGGGTACGATGGTCCGCATGCCGCGCCTGTCCCCGTCACCGACGAACCGCCCCTATCACCACGGAGACCTGCGCGCCGCCCTGCTCAAGAGCGCCGAGCGCACCCTGCGCGAGAAGGGCGTCGGCGCGCTCTCGCTGCGCGAGCTGGCCCGGGACGTCGGGGTGAGCCACGCGGCCCCCGGCCGGCACTTCAAGGACAAGCAGGCGCTCATAGACGCCCTCGCACTGGACGGGTACGAGCGCCTGAACCAGGCCCTGGGCACCGCCGCGGCACGGCCCGGCCTCACCTTCGAGGGACGCATGGCGGCGCTCGCGCGGGCCTACCTCGGCTTCTCCGTCGAGAACCCGGAGCTGCTGGAGCTGATGTTCGCGCGCAAGCACGCGCCCGACAGCTCCGCCCAGCTCGCCGCCGCCGTCGACGAGTCCCTCGGCTCCTTCGCCCGGATGATCGCGGAGGCACAGGAGCAGGGTGAGATCGTCGCCGGCGACCCCGAGCGGATCACCATGATCGCCGCCGCGAGCCTGCACGGCCTGGCCGCCCTCATCGCCGCCTGCGCGCTCGACGCCGAGGAGGCCATGAGCGGCCTGGACGAACACGTCCACCTGCTGCTCCACGGCCTCAAGCCCCGGTGAGCCCGCCCGGGCCGGCCGTTCCCCCTCTGTACGGGACCTGTGCCCCGGGTCAAGCGGCCCCCAGCACAGCGCCAGCACACAGCCATTGATCAGCAATCCCCCAACCGCCTTGAGTAACGCGGGAGTCAGAATTCCGAAAGCCACTTGTTGTCGCGTACTCAACAAGGCGATGGTCGTCGCGGGCCGCCGCCCCCACCGGTCACCCACCGGTGGACCCCCACACCCGCAGGCCTCTGTCCACCACTTCCAGGAGGCTGTACCTTGCGTACGACCACCCCCACCTCCCCCCACATACGCGGCAGATGGCGCCGCGTCGGGTCGGCCGCCGCGGCCACCGCCGCGCTCCTCGCCGCCGGTGTGACCACCGCGGCCCACGCCGAAGCCGCCACCGCACCCCACAAGGTGAGCGCCAAGGCCGTCGCCGCCCAGGTCGCCAAGGCCCATGTGCGCTACGAGAAGGCGTGCGGCGCCACTCCGAAGAAGGGCTTCGCCGCCTGCGACGCCCTGCGCGTCACCGGCGGCACCACCGCCTTCATGGAGAAGCAGGCGGCCCTGAAGGGCATGACGCCGAAGACCGTCTCCCCGAAGGCCGCCTCCGACTCCCCCACCGGCTACGGCCCGAGCGACATCCAGTCGGCGTACGGCCTCACCTCCGCCGCGTCCTCGAACGGCTCCGGCGAGACCGTCGCCATCGTCGACGCCTACGACGACCCGAACGCCGAGTCCGACCTCGCGGCCTACCGGTCGTACTACGGCCTGCCGGACTGCACCACCGGCAACGGCTGCTTCAAGAAGGTCGGCCAGACCGGCTCCACCACCTCGCTCCCCTCCGCCGACAGCGGCTGGGCCGGTGAGGAGTCGCTCGACCTCGACATGGTCAGCGCGACCTGCCCGAACTGCAACATCCTGCTGGTCGAGGCGAAGTCGGCGTCCGACGCCAACCTGGGCACGGCCGTGAACGAGGCCGTCAAGCTGGGCGCCAAGTTCGTCTCCAACAGCTACGGCGGCTCGGAGTCGTCGTCGGACACGTCGTACGACACCTCGTACTACAAGCACCCGGGCGTCGCCATCACCGCCAGCGCGGGCGACGGGGGCTACGGCGCCGAGTACCCGGCCGCCTCCCGGTACGTGACCGCCGTCGGCGGCACCAGCCTGTCCACCTCCTCCGACAGCCGCGGCTGGACCGAGTCCGTCTGGAACACCTCCAGCACCGAGGGCACCGGCTCCGGCTGCTCCGCCTACGACGCCAAGCCCAGCTGGCAGACCGACAGCGGCTGCGCCAAGCGCATGATCGCCGACGTGTCCGCCGTGGCCGACCCCGCCACCGGCGTCTCCGTCTACGACACCTACGGCTCCGACGGCACCGGCTGGAACACCTACGGCGGCACCAGCGCCAGCGCGCCGATCATCGCCTCGGTCTACGCCCTCGCCGGCACGCCCGGCAGCACTGACTACCCGGCCCAGTACCCGTACAACGCGGCCGGCACCTCCGCCCTGAACGACGTGACCAGCGGCAGCAACGGCACCTGCGACACGGACTACTTCTGCACCGCCGGGTCCGGCTACGACGGCCCGACCGGCTGGGGCACCCCGGAGGGCACCAGCGCCTTCTCCGCGAGCTGATCCACCCGCACGACCACCCCGTCGGGTCACGGGGAGCCGCCGAATGAGGGGGACGTGGGGTCCCCTCGGCGGCACGGAGAGGAAGACGGGCCACGGCAGCCGGCCGCGGCCCGTCTTCCCTGTCCAACTCCCGGCGCGTGACCCGAGAGTTGAGCGTGACCTGCGAGTCGAACCCCACCGGCCTCCAGTCGGCCTGGGCGCGAAGTACGTCTCCAACGTCTCCAAACGCCTCCACCGGCTGCGGCGGCTACGGCGGCTACGGCGGCTCCGAGGCGTCGTCGGACACGTCGTACGACGCGTGAAGGACGAGCAGCACCGAAGACTCCGGCCGCTCGGCGTACGACGCCGAGCCGGCCTGCCGACGGACACGGGCCGCGGCAAGCGCACGATCGCCGACGCCTCGGCGGTGGCCGACCCGGCGGCCGGGGCTGTGTCCGGTTTCCCGCCCCCGCCCATGAGAACATCATCTCGACGCCTCACCCGACCAGCCGTCAGAAATCGTGCCAGGTCGTAAAGGACGACAACGACCGAACCACACGACAGGTTCCGGTCGGACCTCGTTGCCCGGCGTGACCTGCCGTGATACACAGAGTGACCGTACGTGCCATTCGTACGAAACCCGCCAGTCAATGACGTCAAGTCGACATGCGTTGGCGAGGTTGTCGGCGACAATGAGGCCTGACCTCTGCACACCGCAGGGGACCAACGGAACTACCCACCAGGGGCGGTGACTTACATGCTCTTTGCGGCCGACAAGGGAAACATCAACACCATCATCGGCGGAATCGCTCCGGACTGGGGCCCCTTCGGCAGCCTGGGCAACGAGGCGAAGGTCATGATCGAGGTGGTGATGGCGGTCGCCATCCTCCTCTGCCTCGGCATCGCGGTATGGGGCGCCGCCAAGCAGCGCATCGGCGCCACGGCCCTCCGGGACACCTTCAGCGCCGAGCAGGGCAAGGGCCTCATCATCGCCGGTCTGACCGGGGTCTTCATCATCGGCTCCCTCGGCACCCTGTTCACGATCGTGTACGGCATGGCGGTCTGAGTCCCCTGAAGGTTGCGTCTCCCTGATGTCGAGTCACCACACCGCGCCCGCGCGGCAACCAGCACGGCTACCGTCGTACGCCTACGAGGGTGAGGGAGCGCGCACGCCATGACCTCCGGAGACGACCAGGCCTACACCGACTACGGCGACACGGGCCACACCCGCACCCGCCTCCCCGAAACCGACCCCTACGGCGGCGCCCCCCGCCGCCCCACCCGCTCCTCCTCCCGCTCCCTGATCACGGTCGTCGGCGTAGTCGTCCTCCTCATCGCAGCGATCGCTTTCGCCAACCGGGGGGACCAATCGTCCGGGGGCGGGTCGACGGCCAAGGGCTCCCAGCCACACACGTCGTCCACCGCCGCCACGGGCACGCGACCGGTGGACGCCAAGACCGGCGGTATCCCGTCGGGCTTCGCGCATACGGAGCAAGGGGCGGAGAGTGCGGCGGCGAACTATGCGACGCTCCTCGGCTCTGACGGTATGTTCAACAACGTCCGGCGGCACCAGATCGTGCAGACCATCGCCGATCCCAGCACCGTGAACAGTCTCCAGTCGGGATTCGATGCCGACTACTCGGCTGCGTTCCTGAGGAAGATCGGGCTCAACAACGACGGCAGTGCACCCGTGGGCAGCACGTTCGTGGATCGCACGATGCCGGTCGGCACAAAGGTGACGTCGTACAACAGCGGCGCCGTCACGGTCGAGGTCTGGTGCAACGGCCTCTTCGGCATCGCCGGCGAAGGTTCAACCAACCCGGTGACCAGCAGTTGGTTCACCGTGGCCATGAAGTTGCGCTGGATCAACAGTGACTGGAAGGTCCTGGAATCCACCCAGAAAACCGGTCCCACCCCCGTCGCCGGTGACAACCCTGTGTCCGGGGCCGACGAGATCAGCAAGGCGGTCCAGGAGTTCGGAGGCTTCACCTATGCCCGGTAGCCAGCACCGCACGCTCAAGCTCACCGGCCTAGTGGCCGCCGTACAGACCACGGTCGTACTCCTGGCCTCACGCGCCGCCGCAGCCCCCAACCCGACACCCTCCAAGAGCAACGACCCCTGTTCGCTAATCGCCGGGCCTGCCAAGAAGTACTGCCAAAACGACGGCGGCGGCTCCAAGTCCGGCGTGACCGGGCCCACCAACAACCCCCTCACCGACACCCTCGACCCCCTCTCCTCCCTGGCGAAGGGCTGCGCGGACGCCGCCACCTGGACCATCGACAAGCTCAGCAAGGCCGTGAAGGAGACCGCCAACGTCGACTTCACCAACCCCAAGTTCCTGCAGCAGTACGCGATCGTCTTCGCCGCGTCCACGATCCTCACGCTCCTGCTGTGGCTCCTGGCCGTGGCCAAGCGGGCCGTGCGCGGCGTGCCGCTGACCACCGCCATCTCGGAAGCCGTCGGGTTCCTGTGGCTGACGGTGCTCGCCTCCGCCTTCACCCCGCTGATCCTGTACACGGTCGTGTCGGCCACTGACGGCGTCACGGACGTCCTCGCCAAGGCCACCGGCGACCAGGCCGACACGTTCTTCGGCACCTTCTCCGGCGCCCTCGGCAAGGGCACCGACATCGGCGGCGGACCGATCATGCTGATCGTGGTCTCCCTGGTCAGCATCCTCGCCGCCGGCGTCCTCTGGCTGGAGCTCGTCATCAGGGCCGCGCTCCTCTACGTCGGCGCCCTCCTCGGCACCGTCGTCTACGCCGGCCTCGTCGACAAGAACCTGTGGGGGCACGTCCGCCGCTGGGCCGGGATCATGATCGCCGTGATCCTCGTCAAGCCCGTCATCGTGATCGTGCTCGGCCTCGCCGGGGCCCTGTCCAGCGGCAACGGCCCCGACTCCTTCTCCGCCGTCGTCTCCGGCCTCGCCATCATCCTGCTCGCCATCTTCGCCAGCGCGATGATCTACCGCTTCGTCCCCGGCTTCGGCGACGAGATCGCCAACGGCCGCAACAACCGCATCATGCAGGGCGCCGAGAGCAAGGCCGCCGCCGTCATCAGCTCCCCCGCCACCCTCGTCGCCCAGGGCATCAAGACCCACAGCTCCCGCGCCGACAACAACGCAGCCGGCGGAGGACAGACCGGCGGCAGCACCCCGCGCCCCGCCAACCCCGCCACCGGCGGCGTCGCCGCCCACAGCAGCCGTACCCCCACCGGCGGCGGAGCCGTCCCCTCCGCCGCGCCCGCGCCCCGCGCGCCCAGCCCCGCCAACACCCCGCACGCCGGCAACACCCGCAATATCAACCGCACGGGAGGTGAAGGGCGTTGACGACCGAGTCCCACCTGTCCCATCCGGTCACGCCCCGCCGTACGTATCTCATCGGCCGCGCCCGGCCGAACGCGATCATCGGCCGGAACCGCGAGTCCGGCGAGATCGCGCTGATCGTCGCGGGCGCGTTCCTCGGCATGATGTGCGGCCTGCTCGTCCCGGTCCTGTCCCTGCGCATCGTGCTGCTGACGGGCTTCCCGCTGCTCGCGCTCGCCGCGGTCTACGTGCCGTACAAGCGCCGCACCTTCTACAAGTGGTTCGAGATCAACCGCAGCTACAAGCGCGCCGTCAAGGGCGGCCAAGCCGTCTACCGCTCCGGCGTCATGGAGGCGGGCACGCGGCTCGACGGGCGGGAGGTGGAGGTCGGCCCGCCCCCGGGCATCGGCCGCATCACCTGGCTCGCCGCCCCCTTCGGGCCCGACGAGATCGCCGTACTGCTGCACGCCGACCGCAAGACCGTCACCGCCGCCATCGAGATCGAAGGTCCCGGCGTCGGCCTGCGCGACTCCGAGGACCAGGAGGCCCTGGTCGACCGCTTCGGCACGCTCCTCAAGCACGTCGCCAACGGCGACGGGTTCGTGACCCGGCTGCAGATGCTCGCCCGCACCCTGCCCGCCGACCCCGACGCCCACGCCAAGGACGTCGCCCAGCGCGGTGACACCCGCTCCCCCGGCTGGCTCCAGCAGTCGTACGACCAGCTGCAGTCCATGGTGTCCACCAGCAGCGAGCAGCACCGCGCCTACCTCGTCGCCTGTATGACCTACAACCGGGAACTGGCCGCCGAGGCACACGCCATGGCCCGTGCCGTCCGCGCCCGCGGCGGCAAGGTCGACCGCGACGCGGGGCTCGCGGTGGTCATGGCCCGTGAGCTGACCGACATCTGCTCCCGCCTCCAGGAGGCCGACATCCGGGTCCGCCAGCCGCTGGGCCAGGGCCGGCTCGCCTCCCTCATCCACTCCATGTACGACCCGGACCACCCCATCGACCACATCCAGGCGATGACCAAGCGCAACGCCTGGCCGGCCGAGCTCGACGCCATGGAGCCCACCTATCTCCAGGCGAAGACGAGGGAGTCCGCCACCCGCGCGCCCTGGTGCCACGCCACGGCCTGGGTGAAGGAGTGGCCGATGACCCCGGTGGGCGTCAACTTCCTCGCACCCCTCCTCGTCCACACCCCGGACGTCATCCGGACGGTCGCGGTGACGATGGATCTCGAACCCACCGAGGTAGCCATCGAACGCATGCTGACCGAGAAGACCAACGACGAGGCCGAAGCCTCCCGCGCCGCCAAGATGAACCGCACCGTCGACCCGCGCGACGTCGCCGCGCACAACCGCATCGACCAGCGCGGCGAGGACCTCGCCAGCGGCGCCGCCGGCGTCAACCTCGTCGGCTACATCACCGTCTCCGCCCGTACCCCGGAGGCCCTCAACCGCGACAAGCGCACGATAAGAGCTTCCGCCGGCAAGTCGTACCTCAAGCTGGAGTGGTGCGACCGAGAGCACCACCGCGCCTTCGTGAACACACTTCCCTTCGCCACCGGCATCCGAAGGTAGGGGCTGATTCACCGATGCGGGATCCGCTGTCCGTCCTCACCGACGCCTTCACCTCCTTCCTCTTCGGGAAGGTCGAGACGACCCGGCCGCCGGTGCGCACCTCCACGGGCCAGGCCCAGGCCGTCTATCTGCCCACGGCCGCGCCCGGCCTCGGCGACTCCGGCGTCATCATCGGCCGCGAGGTGTACTCCGGCAAGGGCTACATCTACGACCCCTTCCAGCTCTACGGCCAGCAGCTCCCCGCCCCGCACTGGCTGGTCCTCGGCGAGTCCGGCAACGGCAAGTCGGCCCTGGAGAAGACCTACGTCCTGCGCCAGCTGCGCTTCAGGGACCGCCAGGTCGTCGTCCTGGACGCCCAGGGCGAGGACGGGGTCGGCGAATGGAACCTGATCGCGGAGGAGCTGGGGATAACTCCCATCCGGCTCGACCCCACGGCCGCCCTGAACCACGGAATCCGGCTCAACCCCCTGGACCCGGCGATCACGACCACCGGCCAGCTCGCGCTGCTGCGGACCATCATCGAGGTCGCGATGGGCCACGGCCTGGACGAACGTGCCGGCTTCGCCCTCAAGGTCGCCCACTCCTACGTCAACGAGTCGATCCTCGACCGCCAGCCGGTCCTCTCCGACATCGTCGAGCAGCTACGGCACCCCGAGCCGGAGTCGGCCGAGGCGATGAACGTCGCCATAGACGACGTACGGGCCTGGGGCCTGGACGTCGCCCTGGTCCTGGACCGCCTGGTCGACGGTGACCTGCGCGGCATGTTCGACGGCCCGACGACCGTGGGGATCGACCTGGACGCCCCGCTGATCGTCTTCGACCTCTCCCACATCGACCGCAACTCCATCGCCATGCCCATCCTCATGGCGATCGTCGGCGTGTGGCTGGAGCACACCTGGATCCGCCCCGACCGCAAGAAGCGCATCTTCCTGGTCGAGGAGGCCTGGCACATCATCAACAGCCCGTTCGTGGCCCAGCTGTTCCAGCGCCTGCTGAAGTTCGGCCGCCGGCTGGGTCTCTCCTTCGTGGCGGTGGTGCACCACCTGTCCGACGTCGTGGACGGCGCCGCGGCCAAGGAGGCGGCGGCGATCCTGAAGATGGCCTCCACCAGGACCATCTACGCCCAGAAGGCCGACGAGGCCCGGGCCACCGGCCGGGTGCTGGGTTTGCCGAGGTGGGCCGTGGAAATCATCCCGACACTGACGCCCGGCATCGCCGTATGGGACGTCAACGGCAATGTCCAGGTGGTCAAACACCTGGTCACGGAGACGGAACGCCCGCTGGTCTTCACCGACCGCGCGATGACCGAGTCCTCCAGCGACCTCACGGCCGACGACGCGCTGCGCGCCGCCGAACTGGAGGCCGAGCAGCGGGCGGCGGCCTTCGTGGAACAGCACCTGGGCGACTCCGAGTCGACGGTGGCGTAGGCGCAGGGGCCGGAGCCGGGGCAGAGGCAGGGGAGGAACGGGTGAGACCGGACGCTCGCGACCGCCGCGAGGATCGCCGGGAGGGCCAGGGCGGCATCCCCGACGGCCTGCTGGTCGGCGTACTCGCCTTCCTCCTCGGCATGACCGTGCTGGTGTGGACGGCCACGGGCCTCGCCGCCCTCTTCGCCAAGGGCGCCTGGCCGCACGGCGTCACCTTCACCCGCACCCCCCTCGCCATGCGCCACCTCATCGGCGCACCTCACGACATCACCGGCGCCTGGCCCGACACCCCCGCCGCCCGGCTCTCCGGCTGGGGCCTGTTCTGGGGCCTGTTCATCGGCCAGCTGATGGTCCTGTTCGTCCTCACCGTGTTCGTGATGGGAGCGGTGGCGAGATGGCGGGCGGGCAGAGCGCGGGCGCGGGCCCAGAAGGCGATGCCGACGGCTCCGGAACGGCGGTACGAGGTGCCGGTACCGCGTTCGGAGCCGGAGCCGACGCAGGCCCTCCCGGCCCCGCAGCCCAGGGCGACCCCGCCGGACCCGGCACCGCAGAAGCCCCTGGCCCCCCTCTCGGCCGACGGTGAAGCCGACGGTGAAAGGGTGGACGGCTGGGAAACCACTCGCCCCGAAGGCCCGGTGCTCTACGCCCCACCCGCGGCCCGCCGCACGGCCGCCGCGCAAGCCGTACGCGACGCGGAAGGCCCCGCCCTGGTCGTCACCTCCAACCCCGCCCTCTGGTCCGAGACGAAGGACGCCAGAGCCAAACTCGGCCCCACCCTCCTCTACGACCCCACCCACCTCTGCGACACCCCGGCCCGCCTCCACTGGTCCCCCACCACCGGCTGCGAGGACAAACAGACCGCGCTGAGCAGAGCCACCGCCCTCCTCGGACCCGTACAGCCGACGGCCAGGATCGACCAGGCCGTGGCCGACACCGCAGTGACGCTCCTGCGGAGCTACCTCCACGCCGCCGCCCTGGAGAACCGCACCATCCGCCACGTCCACCGCTGGTCCCAGGGCAACCAGGTCCAGGACGCCGTACGGACCCTCCGTACCCACCCCAAGGCCGCCCCCGGCGCCGCCGGCGAACTCGAGGCCGCGCTCACCGCACACCCCGAACGCCGCGACATCGCCCAGGAGCTGACCAGCCGAGCCCTCTCGGCCCTGTTCACCGTCAACATCCGCGAGGCCTGCACCCCCAGCCGAACTGATGCGCTCGCCTTGGATTCCTTCGTCCACGAAGGGGGCACGCTTTATGTGGTCGGTGAATCCATCGAGGACCCCCGGAGCAACCCCGGCGCGATGCCGCTCCTGACGGCCCTCGTCTCCAGCGTGGTCGAGCGCGGCCGGCGCATGGCCGAACGGTCATCCTCCGGTCGGCTCGACCCACCACTCACCCTCGTGCTGGACGACATCGCGGCCGTGGCCCCCATCCCGCAGCTCCCCGAGCTGCTGGCCACCGGCACCGACCAGGGCCTGCCCGCCCTCGCCCTGCTCCGCTCCCGCGAACAGGCCCGCTCCCGCTGGCCGCACCAGGAACTACCGGTCTAGGACAGGTCCAGGACGGGTTTCCCAGGACAGGTCTTAGGACCGCCACTCCAGCACGAACTCCACCTCGTGCTGCACCTGGTCCCGCACGAACGGCACGATCACCCCGCTCGGCACGAACCCCGCCTTGCGGTAGGCGCTCTGGGCCCGGTCGTTGTCCTCGTGCACCAGCAGCCGTACGCGCTCCGAGCCCCGCTCCCGCGCCCACTCCACACCGGCGTCGAGCAGGGCCTTGATCAGCCCGTTCCCCCGGTGCTCGGGCCGGACGTACACCCCGACCACATGCCCCTGCCGGCGCTCGACGGCAAGCCCGGCCCAGTCCTTCGTCCCGGCCTCCTCGATGAGTACGGTGACCGAGCCGGCCCAGGTCCCGTCGGAGGCCTCGGCGATGAACTGCCGCGCCGCCGTGGACCCCTCACCGGAACCGACGGCCCGGTCCTGCCAGAAGGAGTCCGCCTTGGCGGCGCCCTCCTCGTAGGTCTCCAGGAAGGCGAGGTGCGCGACCGGGTCCCGCAGGGCTTCCAGCCGCAGCTGCTTCACTCGGGGCCAGTCGTCGGGTCGTATGGCTCGGATGACGTAGTCACCGATGGTCGAGGTGCTCATGGGGGCCACCGTAGTGCCGGCCCGTTGTCAGCGGCATCCCATATTGTGCCAGTCATGACAACACTGTCCCAACGCCCGCACACCGCCCTGCTCGTCATCGACGTCCAGAACGGCGTGATGGTGCCGAGCTCACCGCACCGCGACGGCGTCATCGCCAACATCAGCACCCTCGTCGACAGGGCCCGCGCGGCGGGCGTCCCGGTGATCTGGGTGCAGCACCAGGACGAGGACCTGGCGCCGGGTACCGAGAGCTGGGAGTACGTCCCGCAACTGAAGCGCCTCGATTCCGAGCCCCTCGTCGCCAAGAGCTACAGGGACTCCTTCGAGGACACCGACCTGGAGTCCGTCCTCGCACAGCGCGGAGTGGGCCGCCTTGTCGTCACGGGGGCCCAGAGCGACTTCTGTATCCGCTCCACCCTGCACGGCGCCCTCGTGCGGGGCTACGACGCCACGCTGGTCGCCGACGCGCACACCACGGAGGACCTCACCGAGTACGGGGCGCCGGCCCCGGAACAGGTCATCGCCCACACCAACCTCTACTGGAGCGGCCAGAATGCACCCGGCCGCCGGGGCGGAATCGTCAAAACAGCCGAAGTCACCTTCTGAAATGCAGAAAGGCCCACGCCTTCCGGCGTGGGCCTTTCCCAAGAATTGTTCGGCGGTGTCCTACTCTCCCACAGGGTCCCCCCTGCAGTACCATCGGCGCTGTGAGGCTTAGCTTCCGGGTTCGGAATGTAACCGGGCGTTTCCCTCACGCTATGACCACCGAAACACTATGAAACTGTGAACGCCGCACCACCCTCACCGGGCGGGGCTGTTCGTGGTTTCAGAACCAACACAGTGGACGCGAGCAACTGAGGACAAGCCCTCGGCCTATTAGTACCGGTCACCTCCACCAGTTACCTGGCTTCCAGATCCGGCCTATCAAC
>NZ_JBSFJZ010000001.1:357691-419885 GCF_053598315.1 Streptomyces sp. NPDC001153 | reverse complement strand
AGACTTCCTGCACACCTACAACCACCACCGCTGCCACACCGCACTCGGCGGCCAACCACCGATCAGCCGCGTCAACAACGCTTCAGGTCAATACAGCTAGACCGTGTGCTCGACGTACTCCAGCACGACTCCGCCCGGGTGCCGCACCGTCGCGTTACGGCCGGTGGGCACCTCGCGCGGCCCGTCGAGAACCTCCCCGCCGTGGGCCGCCACGAGCGCGTGCAGCCCGTCCAGGTCGTCCACGAGCACCGTGCTCTGCACCTCCCGGAACGGGGCGAGAGCCTGCTCGCTTCCCGCGACCAGCAGAAAGCCGCCGATGCTCGCGACCTCCACCGCGCCGTACGAGAACCGCGTACGGACGTCCTGGCCGGTCAGCTCGCGCAGAGCGGGCAGCGCTCTGTCCAGGTCGTCCACGTAGAGCCGGGCGAGCGTCGCCAGCGCCTTCATCCGCGTCCTCCAGAAGCTCGTGCGAAAGGCGGGGATGCCGGAGTGCTCAGGGCAGCTCCGGAAGGTCCTCCGCGTACAGCAGGGTCAGATCGTCCGTGCTGGGGTCCGCCAGCTGGGCGACGCGGCTCGCGTGCCGCTCCACCATCGCCTCGAAGGTCTGCCGGGCGGTGCGGCCGTTGCCGAACGCCGGGCCCTTCGGGATGGCCGTGAAGTACTTCAGCAGCGCCTCGGACGCACCCGGCGTCAGCCGGTACTCGTGCTCGTCGGCCTGCTGTTCCACGATCCGCAGCAGCTCCCCGGGGCCGTAGTCGCCGAAGGTGATGGTGCGCGAGAAGCGGGAGGCGACACCGGGGTTGACGGAGAGGAACCGCTCCATCTCCGCCGTGTAGCCGGCGACGATCACCACCACCGCGTCCCGGTGGTCCTCCATCAGCTTCACCAGCGTGTCGATGGCCTCCTTGCCGAAGTCACGCCCGGCGTCCTCCGGGGAGAGGGCATAGGCCTCGTCGATGAACAGCACACCGCCGCGCGCCTTCTGGAACGCCTCCTGGGTGCGGATCGCCGTGGAACCGATGTGCTCGCCGACCAGGTCCACCCGGGACACCTCCACCAGGTGCCCCTTCTCCAGCACACCGAGGGAGGCGAGGATCTCGCCGTAGAGCCGGGCGACCGTCGTCTTGCCGGTGCCGGGCGAGCCGGTGAAGACCAGATGCCGTTTGACCGAGGCCGCCTTCAGGCCCGCCTGCTGCCTGCGCCGGCCCACCTCGATCATGTCGGTCAGCGCCCGCACCTCGCGCTTGACGCTCTCCAGGCCCACCAGCGCGTCGAGTTCCCCGAGCACGTCCTTCGACGTCCGCACCGGCTTCTCGGGGTCGGCGGCGGCGATCAGCGGCTCCTGCTCCGTGCTGCGCTGCCCGGGGATCGAGCCGAGCAGCCCGGGGGAGTGCGACATCGTCTGCACGACGGTCTCGCGGACCGCGGGCCGCCGCATACCGCCGCTCTCGTCGCTGGTGCAGTCCTCCACGACCGGGCCCGTACCGGGCGCGGCGTCCGGGCCGGCGTCGGCGAACTCGTAACCGCCGCGCGCGCAGCGCTCCGTACGGCACTTGCGCAGCGTCGCGCGGCAGCCGTCGATCACATGGAAGCCGTACCCGGCGCTGCCGCTGACCCGGCAGTTCAGGAAGCTGCCGCGGCCGCCCGCGGAGACGTAGAAGCCCGCTTCGGCGGGGGAGTCGACCGTGCAGCGCTCGATGGTCGGGTCGGCGCCCTTGGTGACGATCACGCCGGTCTGGGTGCCGTCCAGGGCGCAGTTGTTCAGCGTGCCGCCGCTGCCGTGGTCGCGGAACCATGCTCCGGTCGCCGCCTCCCTGATCCGGCAGTCGTCGAGCTGCGCGGTCGCCCCGTCGCTCACCGACACGGCCGTGTTGCGCACCTGCGACAGATCGCTGTCCACGACATCCGCGCGTGAACCGCGGTCCAGCACGAACAGGGCGTCCGGTACGTCGTGCACCCGGCAGGAGTCCAGGACGGCCGTCGCGCCGTCACTGACCCACACCGCCGGATAGTCGCCGGTGCTGTCGAAGATCTCGCACTGGTGGGCGTCCACCCGGGTCCCCGGATCCCACACCGACAGGCCGTTGCGCCCGAACTGACGGACCGTCGTGCGGGTCAGCGTGAGCACCGAACGGGAGCGCAGGTCGACCGCGTTCTCCGGGATGTCGTGGATGCGGCAGTCGGCGAGCGTGAGCACCGCGTCCGTGTCCAGGGTGACGCCGTCGGCGGTGGTGCGGTGCACATCGCAGTCGGTCAGATGCGCGGTCGCCCGCTGGGTGACCTGCACACCGGAGCCGCGCACCTCGTAGATCTCACAACCCACCGCCTCCAGCGCGGAGTTCTCGCCCGTCACGGTCACCCCGGTGCCCGACGCGTGGTGCACACGGCAGCGCTCCAGGCGCGGATGCGCTCCGCCACGGACGGCCACGCCCGCCTGCCCGGCGGCGACGACCTCGCACTCCTCGAACACCCCGCTGCCGCCGTCGAGTACGGCGATGCCGATGCCGGCCGGGTTGTCGACGGTGCACCGGCGCACGGTCGGTCGGGCGCCGCCGCGCACCTCGATGCCCGCGGCGGACCGGGTCACGATCCGCACGTCCATCAGCTCGGGCGTGCCCTCCTCGACGAGCAGCGCGGGCGCCGCCGCGTCCTGGCCCTCCACGTGCAGGTCCTGCACCACGGCCGAGGCACGCACGGTGAGCGGCACACCGTCCACGGGGGCGATCCGCACCGAACCGGGGGAGCCTTCGGGGCCACGGAGCGTCACCGCCCGCTGGACCACGAGGTTTTCCCGGTAGGTGCCCGGGGCGATGGTGAGGACGTCGCCGTCGGCGGCGGCCTCCAGGGCGGCGGCGAGCGATGCGTACTCGCCTGTGCGGCGCCGCCACCGCGACGTACCGGTGTGCGTCACCTGGACCGTGCCCTGTGCCATGGCGTTGCTGTGCCCCCACCTCGTCGTACTGATGGCTCGCTCCCTCGGGGGACTTGCCGCCGGTGCCGGGACCGCGACCGCGCTCAGCCCTGGGGCTGGTGCGCGTTCGCGCTCCCGGAAACCTGCGCGTGTCCCTGCGGTTCGCTCACCCGCGGGTTGTCGCCGAAAGCACTTCGGCCGGTCCACCGTAGCGTGTGCGTGCACGGTGGGTTGACCAGAGCCGGAAGGCCGTCAGCAGCCGGTGCCCGCCTTGCCCCAGTCCGGGCCCGCCCGGTCCCAGGCCTGGTCCCAGCGTGCGTACCGGCTGCGGACCATGCGCCACACGGTCAACCGCCTGACGCCTTCGACCAGTCCCGTGGCCAGCAGGGCCGCGCCGATCCCGGCGAGCACCGCGTGTGTCGTGGCGGTGGCGGCGTCCAGCGGGCGGGTCGCTATTCGGCCGTGCGGGTCGGTCCAGAGTCCGAAGTGGTCGCCCGCGTGCGGGGACTTGAGGCGCGACAGGGCTCTGCCGTGCCGGAGGGTGCCGTCCGGCGCGGTCCAGTCCGCGAGGACACGGCTGCGGGACTCACGTACCGCCGTGGTGTCGGGGTCGGTCTCCAGCGGGACCTCGCCCAGGTCACGCACCACCGTGGCCGTGACGAGGTGGCGCGTGTGCCGCTGTTCGCGCACGGAGCGCTGCAGCGAGGCCTGGGCGGCGGCGCCGACCAGACAGCCGACCACGGGCGCCGACACGGCCATCAGCACCAGCGCCACGAGGGCCACCCACGCCTCGGCCAGGTCGGTCGCGCGGCGCAGCGGATTGTGCCGCCAGCGCCACAGGCCACTGATTGCCCCCACGTCCCCACCCCCTTTCGCTCCGTCATAACCCCCGGCGCGGGAGCGCATCCGCGGCCCGGAGCAAGAGAGAGCGACATCACGTCCACCGCGAACGGTCACGCACGCGGCTTCTCACGAATCACTCATGCCCTTCCAACGACCGGGACCCGTCCCTGGTTCCCCCGCCGCCGACCCGGAGTGGCGTGCTAGCCCAGCACCCGCACCGGGTCCCCGACCCTGATCGTGCCGGGCGAGAGGGGTACGAGGTTCTGGCCGAAGAGCAGCCTCGACCCGGCCTTGCGGTGCAGCGCCAGGGTGCGCAGGGGCTCCCGGCCGCGTACGGCGGTGTCCTGGTCGACGGTGGTCACGACGCAGCGTCCGCTCGCCTTCGCGACGCGGAAGACCACCTCGCCTATGGAGATGCGTGACCAGTGGTCCTCGGCCCAGGCCTCGGTGCCGGTGATGACGACGTTCGGCCGGAAGCGGTTCATCGGCAGCGGGCCCTCGGCGGCGTACGCGCCCTCGGCGATCAGGGAGTTCAGGGCGTCGAGGGAGGCCGTCGTGACGGCCAGCAAGGGGTAGCCGTCGGCGAAGCTCACCGTCTCGCCGGGCAGTGCGTACTCGGGATCGACGGGGCGGCGGGTGGCCGGATCGTCCATGTGGACCAGGCGGACGTCCGCCCCCAGATAGGCGCTGCACCAGGCGTGCGCGGCAGCGGCGGCCGGGACCGCCTCGACCTTCGTGCCGAAGACGATCACCGGCACGGTCCCGGCCGGCTCGGGCACGGACACCGTGATGGGCGCCTGGCCGGGCGCGGACAGGCGAACGCCGCCGGCCAGAGGCTCGGCGGCGGCCAGCGCGAGGCGCGGCTGTTCGCGCTGTGTGACGACCTTTCCCCCGTCGTCGATCAGCGTCCAGCGCCGGTCTCCGGCCAGGCCCCAGGGCTCCACCACAGCCTCCCGGGTTGCGTGACCCCGGAGTGCCTTGACCGGATGAACGTGGATCGACTGCAGTTCCGCGTTTCCCATGCCGCCATGGTGCCAGCAGGCACCGACAGTGACAGGTGGCCGGTCAGTAGCCGCGGTACTGCTGGTTGTTGTACGGGTCCTGGTAGGGAGCCGGCGCGGGCCGCGGCGCGGCGGGGCGCATGGCCTCGTAACCCGTGCCCATGCCCATCGGGCGCTGCTGCTGCGGAGCCTGCGGGCCGGGGTAACCCCGCGGGGCGGTGGCCTGCTGCGGGATGTACGCCGTGGGCGCCTGCTGCAGGGGCGCGGGCTGCGGCGTCTGCGGGTAGCCGTAGGCCGGAGCCTGCGGGGAGGGTGCCGCCGGGAGGGCGGGCAGAGCCGACGGCAGGGCGGGCAGGCTGCTGCCCGTGTCGTAGGCGGCGGGGACCCGGATCGGGGCGATCTGCGGGGTACCGCGCTCGGCGACGAGCGAGTCGTAGATCGGGGTGTCCGGGAAGGAGGCGGAGTAGTAGCCGCCACCATAAGTGGAGCGGGGGGAGGTCATGGCACATAAGTTAAGCCCACGATGTGCTCGTTGGGGAGACCGATAAGAGGGTTGTTTTCCGTGTCCGCAGTGACCCGGGATCCCCAATACGAGCGAATTCGGCAAAAAGGGACGTCGGTCCGCGTTCTCGTCGTGTAAAGGGCGAGTTCCTGCAGGGTTACCGGCGGTTGACCGGGGATCTTCCTGTGCCGGTCGTGGGCGTTCGCCGTACCGGCGCATAGGTTGTGCGGGTAGGGATGACCTGGATGACCGAGGGCGTACGGAAGCCGACACGGATGGGGGCGGGCATGTCCATGCTGAAAGGGGCGAACACGCCGGTGCCGACCACGGCGCTGACCGTGGAACTGGGCTGGCGCTCGGGACCCGGCGTGCCCGACGCGGACGCCTCCGCGTTGCTGCTCGCCACCGGGAAGGTCCGCTCCGACGACGACTTCGTCTTCTACAACCAGCCCGCCCATCCCTCCGGCGCTGTGCGCCACGAGGGCAAGACGACGGCCGGCGCGGGCGTCACCGACACCCTGTCCGTCGACCTCGCGCGCGTGGAGGGCGCGATCGAGCGGATCGTCCTCGCCGCCTCCGCCGACGGCGGGACCTTCGGACAGGTCCCCGGCCTCTACATCGAGGTGACCGACGCCGTGAGCGGCCAGGCGGTCGCCCGGTTCGACAGCCCCGGCGCGACCGTGGAGACGGCCTTCGTGCTCGGTGAGTTCTACCGCCGTCAGGGCGGCTGGAAGTTCCGCGCCGTGGGCCAGGGCTACAGCAGCGGACTCGAGGGCCTGGCAACGGACTTCGGCATCACCGTGGACGAGCCCCGGCATGGCGCGCGGCCCGCCGCACCGCGCCCGGCGACACCGCCCCCTGCCCCCGCACCGCGCCCGGTGACACCGCCCCCGCCTCCCGCACCGGCCCCCGCACCGCCGCCCCCGGCGATGCCGCCGACGACGATGCCGTCCGCGCCCGCGACCCCACCGGCACCTCAGCCGGTCCGCCTGTCCAAGGTCACCCTCACCAAGGCCGCGCCCTCCGTCTCACTCGCCAAGCAGGGCGGTACCTCCGGTGCCATGCGGGTGAACCTGAACTGGCAGATGCGGAGTCAACTTTCGGGCTGGGGCAGCCGGTGGGGAGGCGGACGAGGGGAGCTCGACCTCGACCTGTGCGCCCTGTACGAGCTGGCCGACGGCCGCAAAGGGGTCGTACAGGCCCTCGGCAACGCCTTCGGTTCGCTCAACCGCCCGCCGTACATCCACCTCGACGGCGACGACCGCACCGGGGCCGTGGCGAGCGGCGAGAACCTCACCATCAACCTCGACCACAGGCAGGACTTCCGGCGCATCCTCGTCTTCGTCACCATCTACGAAGGCGCCAGCTCCTTCGCCGACCTGCACGCCACCGTCACCCTCCAGCCGCAGCACGGCGCCCCGATCGACTTCTCGCTCGACGAGTGCACCGTCCCCTCCACGGTGTGCGCGCTCGCCCTGATCACCAACACCGGCGGCGATCTCCTGGTACAGCGCGAGGCGCGGTATCTGGTGCCGGAGCGCGGAGTGAGCCCGCAGCGGACGATAGACCGCGCCTACGGATGGGGCATGAACTGGACGCCGGGCCGCAAGTGACCGGGCTCAGCCCTCGTCGGGCACGGCATCGGGACGCGCGTACGTGCGGCCCTTCCAGGCGGCCCCCCGCCCCCGGTAGTGCTGCACGGCCGAGTCGACCGTCATCAGCAGATACAGCGACGCCGTGAACGGCAGCAGCGCAGCGAGCCACAGCGGCTGGCGGTAGTAGCGCAGCATCGGCACGTACGTCCCTGCCATCACCGCCCACGCCACCCCACCGACGACCGCCGTCGCCGTACCGCCGCCCGCCGCTGAGGCGACCACCGCGGCGGGCGGCACCAGGTATACCAGCGCCAGGCCCGCGACCGTACCGAGGAGCAGCAGCGGGTTGTGCCGCAACTGGGCGTAGGCGCTGCGCGAGACCATCCGCCACAGGTCGTGCAGCCGCGGATACGGCCGCACGCTGTCCACCCGGTCGGCCAGCCCCAGCCAGACGTGCCCGCCGGCGCCCTTCACCGCGCGCGCGAGCGCCACGTCGTCGATGACGGCGTGCCGGATGGCGTCCGGGATGCGCGCTCTCTCCGCCATGTCCGCACGCAGCAGGACACAACCGCCCGCCGCCGCGGCCGTACGCGAACCCCTCCGGCCGATCCACCGGAAGGGGTACAGCTGCGCGAAGAAGTAGACGAACGCCGGGACCACCAGCCGCTCCCACGCGCTCTCCACCCGCAGCCGCGCCATCTGCGACACGACGTCGAAGCCCCCGGCACGGGCCGCCGACACCAGCGTGCGCAGGCTGTCCGGCGCGTGCGCGATGTCCGCGTCCGTCAGCAGCAGAAACTCGGGGTCACGCGCGCGTGCCAGGCCGATGCCGTGCCGCACCGCCCACAGCTTGCCCGTCCAGCCCGCCGGCGGCTCACCCGGCGAGCCCACGGTCAGCGGCAGCCCGCCGTGCCGCCGGGACAGCTCACGGGCCAGGTCCCCGGTGCCGTCGGTGCTCCCGTCGTCCACGAGGAAGACCTCGGCCCGCCCCGGATAGTCCTGCGCCAGCAGCGACGGCAGGCTCGACGGCAGCACCGCGGCCTCGTCACGGGCCGGTACGACCACACAGACCGGCGGCCATGCGTCCGGTTCCCGGCGCGGCGGCAGCCGGACGTCCGTGCGCCAGAAGAAGCCCTGGCAGAGCAGCAGCCAGCACCAGGCGGCCAGCGACGCGACGGTGATCCACAGCAGGGCGCTCACGCCCGCAGTCTGCCCCACCGGAGGGGGCCGCAAGGCCCCATCGTCTATCGTGGCCGGGTGAAGATCGCGCTCATGGACTCCGGAATCGGCCTGCTCCCAGCCGCCGCCGCGGTACGGCGGCTGCGGCCCGACGCGGATCTCGTGCTCTCCTGGGACCCGGACGGGATGCCCTGGGGGCCGCGCACCCCGGAGGACATCACCCAGCGGGCCCTGGCCGTGTGCGAGGCCGCGGCCGCCCACGGGCCCGATGTCCTGATCGTCGCCTGCAACACCGCGTCCGTGCACTCCCTGCCGGTACTGCGGGGCCGCTTCGAACCGGATCTGCCGATCATCGGTACCGTCCCGGCGATCAAGCCGGCCGCGGCGGGCGGCGGGCATGTCGCGATCTGGGCGACCCCGGCCACCACCGGGAGTGCCTACCAGCGGAATCTGATCGAGCGGTTCGCCGCCGGTGTGGCCGTCACCGAGGTGGCCTGCCCGGGACTCGCGGACGCGGTGCACCACGCGGACGAGAGCGCGATCGACGCCGCGATCGCCTCGGCCGCCGCCCGCACCCCCGAGGACGTGACCACCGTCGTCCTGGGCTGCACCAACTACGAACTGGTCGGCGAGCGCATCCGGGCAGCCGTCCAGCGGCCCGGCCGTCCGCCGCTCGCGCTGCACGGCTCCGCCGGGGCCGTGGCCGCGCAGGCCCTGCGCCGGATCGGCGCGGAGCCGGCCCCCGCCGCCGTCGCCGACACCACCCTCACGGTGCTCCTCAGCGGCCGCGAGGCCACGCTCCCCGAGACGGCACTGTCGTACGAGGAAGGCCGTTTCCTGCAGGCGGTCGCCCCCGTCCGCTGACCGGCCGGGCGGCGATGACCCCGCGCCGGCCGGCCGTGGTCCACCCGGGGCAGTCACTGTCTGCCACGCCCTACCCGCGCAGCGAAACCTGAGTAATCTCATAACCATGACGGACGCCCGCCATGCCGACGACGGCCCGAATCCCGAGGTGTGGACCGGGCGTGCCACGAACCGGGTCCAGTGGCTGCTGGCGCTGGTGGGCGCGGCCTGCATGGCGCTGGGTATCGAGCTGGCCGTGGACTCGGCATGGACCTCCGGCGTCGCCCCCCTGGTGATGTCCGTCGTGGGCTGCATCGCCGCGGGTCTGCTGGTCCTCTTCGGCACGCTCGCCTTCGTGCACGTCGACCTCAGACTCGACAAGGAGTGCGTCGAGGTGCGCTGCGGCCACATGGGGCTGCCGCGCCGGCGCATCCCGCTCTCCCATGTGGCCGGCGCCGACTTCACCGCCCTCGTCACACCCCGGCACTGGGGCGGCTGGGGCTACCGGTGGCGCCCCGAGAAGGGCACCGCTGTGGTCGTACGCCGTGGCGAGGGCATCGTGCTGCGCCTGTGGGACGGTCACACCTTCACGATCACCGTGGACAACGCCGAGTCGGCGGTACGGGTCATCAGGGACCGGCTGCGGACCCGCTGAGGCCGCCCGCCGCGTAGCGGCACGGGGAAACGACACCGCTCAGGGCCGGGGCTCCGCTCCGTCGCGCGCCCATGGACGCGCCGTCGCCCATCCCGCCAGCAGCCCGGCACCCACGGTCACCGTGGTGAAGCTGAGCGCGTCGCTCACCGAGGCGAACACGGCCAGTGCCGTCAGGGCCGCGCCGGCGGTCAGGGCGATCGGGGTGGAGCGAGGAGAGCGCCACAGGGCGTGCAGCACCCACCAGAACGCGGCGACGCACAGGAGCACCCCGACCATGCCCTGCTCCGCCGCCAGCTGGAGCAGGGCCGAGTGCGGCCTGCCGTCGGCGGACAGCGGCTGAGCACCTCCCAGCTCGCCGAACCGTCCCGGGCCGACGCCGAGCCCCCGGTTCCGGCCCGCCAGCCGCAGGGCGTCCTGCCACAGCGCGACCCGGTAGGCGCCGAGCCGGCCCTCGAGCACCCGGGCGAGGCCGCCCGGCACCACATCGGCGGCGAGCGCCCAGGCCGCGCCGGCCGCCGGCGCCGCGGTCAGCGCCAGGCCCAGCAGACCCACGGCCCGGCGGGACACCGAGCCCGCGGCGAGCGAAAACAGCAGAACGGCCGCACTCGCCACGCACCCGGCCACCGACCCCAGCACCGCCCCGGCCGGCACGATTCCGACGGCCGGCAGCCAGAGCACCAGCCTCAGCTCCGGTACGGGTGTCGCCCAAGCGGCGCAGCACGCGGCACCCGTGGCCAGAGTCAGCAGGGCGGCCGTGCCACCGGCGTGGCCGAGCGGACCGGCGTCCCGGGGACCGGCGGAGAGGCCGGGCAGGGCCAAGGCCAGCGCGAGTCCGGCCGCCGCTCCGACGGATGGCGCGGCCACCGGCAGCAGTGCCCCGGACACCCGGCCGACGGCATGACCGGCGGCCACGGCGAGCACCGCGAGCAGCACACCCTCGGGCCGTCCGTCATGTGCCGCCGCGGTGATGAGCGACCAGCCGGCGCAGGCGCCCAGCAGGATCATGCCCGCCCCGTCAGAAACGTTTCGTCTGACGTCCGCCGCGCCCGCATCCACACCGGCCGCGGATCTCGTCGTCCCCGTCGCCCCCACGGCTGCCCCTTGTCCCCGGTCCCCAACCCCTGCCTCGGGCCACGGCCGGGCATGGCCCGGGATCCGGCCGCACTGCCGAGGCTGGGCTCACCGTAGCGGCTGATGGCCGGATTGGGCACGAGATGCGACGGAAAGTGGCGGTGGGGCAGCGGAAACGGCATGTGCCCGGGGCCGGTGTCGGGGTGGGTGCTCGTCGTGGGGGAGCGGGTCCGTGCGGCGGCGCCCCGCGGAGGGCGGCGACCAGCGACGACCACGGTCCGCCGAGCCGTTCCGGCCCTCGAACCGTGCTGTCGGCGGCCCAGGCAGCCGCCGTACACTCACCCGGGTGACCGTCACCGCAACTTCTGTGGACCAGCCGGATCAGCTCCAGCCGTCCCCCGCGCCCAGCGCGTTCCGCGGCCGCCTGCTCCGCCTGGTCCCGGCCCTCGCCTCCGCGCTCTGCGGAGTGCTGCTCTACGTCAGCTTCCCGCCGCGCCCCCTGTGGTGGCTGGCGCTGCCCGCCTTCGCAGGCTTCGGCTGGTTGCTGCGCGGGCGTGGCTGGAAGGCGGCCCTCGGCCTCGGCTACCTCTTCGGGCTCGGCTTCCTGCTGCCCTTGCTGGTGTGGACCGGCGTGGAGGTGGGTCCCGGACCGTGGCTGGCCCTCGTCGCCATCGAGGCGGTCTTCGTCGCCCTGGTCGGCGTCGGTGTCGCCGCCGTCTCCAGGCTGCCGGCCTGGCCGGTGTGGGCGGCCGCCGTCTGGATCACGGGCGAGGCGGTACGCGCGCGTGTCCCCTTCCGTGGCTTCCCCTGGGGCAAGATCGCGTTCGGTCAGGCGGACGGAGTCTTCCTGCCGCTGGCCGCGGTGGGCGGCACACCCGTGCTCGGCTTCGCGGTCGTCCTGTGCGGATTCGGCCTGTACGAGGCCGGCCGGCTGATCGCCGAGCGGCGCCGGACCCGGGTCGTCCGGCGAGCCGCGGCGGCCGCCGCACTGCTGAGCGTGGCCGTCCCGGTGGCGGGCGCGGTCGCCGCCCGGCCGCTGGTGAGCGACAGGGCCGAGAACGGCACCCGGACCGTCGCGGTCATCCAGGGCAACGTGCCGCGTTCCGGGCTGGAGTTCAGCGCCCAGCGGCGGGCGGTGCTCGACCACCACGTGCGCGAGACGCTCAGGCTCGCCGCCGACATCAAGGCGGGCAGGGCCCCGAAGCCCGACTACGTGCTGTGGCCGGAGAACTCCTCCGACATCGACCCCTTCACCAATCCCGACGCGGCCGCCGTCATCGAGGGCGCCGCCAGGGCCGTCGGCGTGCCCGTCTCGGTCGGCGGGGTCGTCGAGAAGGACGGCAAACTGCTCAACGAGCAGATCCTGTGGGACCCGGCCAAGGGACCGACGCAGACCTACGACAAGCGGCAGATCCAGCCGTTCGGCGAGTACCTCCCGCTGCGCGGGCTCGTCGGCGCGGTCAACAAGAACTGGACCGGCATGGTCCGCCAGGACTTCAGCCGCGGCGGCACCCCGGGCGTGTTCGACATCGACGGCGCCAAGGTGGGCCTGGCCACCTGCTACGAGGCGGCCTTCGACTGGGACGTGCGGGACACCGTGACCCATGGCGCGGAGATGATCTCCGTGCCGAGCAACAACGCGACCTTCGACCGCAGCGAGATGACCTACCAGCAACTCGCCATGTCCCGGATCCGCGCCGTCGAGCACAGCCGCACCGTCACCGTGCCGGTGACCAGCGGTGTCAGCGCGATCATCATGCCGGACGGGAAGATCACCCAGAAGACCGGCATGTTCGTGCCCGCCTACCTCGTCCAGAAGGTGCCGCTGCGCACGTCCAAGACCCCCGCGACCGAGCTGGGCATCCTCCCGGAGCTCGCTCTGGTGCTGGTCGCCGCGGGCGGCGTCGGCTGGGCGACCGGGTCCGGGCTGCGCCGTCGGCGCGCCGGTGACGCGTGACCGTACGACCGGCGCACGACTCCTCAACCGGCCCGTACGCTCCCTGAACCGCCAGGAGAGTACGGGCCGGGCCGGTTAGGGTCGGGCCCATGGCTACTCCTGACTTCATCCGCACCCTCCGGGCCTCCGCGGGCCGGCAACTGCTCTGGCTCCCCGGGGTCACCGCGATCGTCTTCGACGACGAGGGCAGAGTGCTCCTCGGCCGGCGGGCCGACACCGGCAAGTGGTCGGTGATCGGGGGGATCCCGGAGCCCGGCGAGCAGCCCGCGGCCTGTGCCGTGCGGGAGGTCTTCGAGGAGACGGCGGTGCACTGCGAGGCCGAGCGGGTCGTCCTCGTCCAGGCCCTGGAGCCGTTCACCTACCCCAACGGGGACGAGTGCCAGTACATGGACATCACCATCCGCTGCCGGGCCGTGGGCGGGGAGGCCCGGGTCAACGACGACGAGTCCCTGGAAGTGGGCTGGTTCACGGTGGACGCGCTGCCGGAGCTCCACGAGTTCGGCCGCTTCCGGATCAAGCAGGCCATGTCCGAGGCACCCACATGGTTTGACCCTACGACTGTGGGCTGAAGTATGGGCGATCACCACATGTGGTGACGGGTGGGGCCCGCTTAGGGTCGGCACATGACCTCGTCCAGCCCCCCGCCCGGTCTTCGCCCCCAGCCCCTCGCCCTCGACCTCGGCGGCCGCACCGCCCTCGTCACCGGTGCCGCAAGCGGCATCGGCCGCGCCTGTGCGCTGCGGCTGGCGGCCGCCGGTGCGCGCGTGCGGGCCGTCGACCGGGACGCGGCCGGCCTGGCCGAGCTGGCCCAGCAGGCGGAACGCGCCGGTGACCTGCCGGGGACCGTCGAACCGCACGTCGTGGACCTGACCGACCTCGACGCCGCCGAACGCACCGCCGCCGGCGCCGATGTGCTGGTCAACAACGCGGGCCTGCAACTCGTGCGCCCCATCGAGGAGTTCCCTCCCGAGGTCTTCCACACCGTGCTGACCGTGATGCTGGAGGCGCCGTTCCGCCTCATCCGCGGCGCCCTTCCGCACATGTACGCGCAGGGCTGGGGCCGGATCGTCAATGTGTCCTCCGTCCATGGTCTGCGCGCCTCCGCCTACAAGTCCGCGTATGTGGCCGCCAAACACGGTATGGAGGGTCTGTCGAAGACGGCCGCTCTGGAAGGCGCCCCCCATGGGGTGACCTCGAACTGTGTGAACCCGGCCTATGTGCGCACACCTCTGGTGGAGAAACAGATCGCCGACCAGGCGCAGGCGCACGGCATCCCCGAGGAACGCGTGCTGTCCGAGGTCCTGCTCAAGGACAGCGCGGTCCAGCGGCTCATCGAACCGGAGGAGGTCGCCGAGGCGGTGGCCTACCTGTGCAGCCCGCAGGCGTCCTTCGTCACCGGCACCTCGCTGGTGCTCGACGGCGGGTGGACGGCCCACTGAAGCGTCCGGCGGCGCCCGGCCCGGGAGTTTTCCACAGGCCTGACGGGCCGGGCCGGCGATGCGGAATCCTGTGACCATGTCTCGCGATCACGTTCAGTCGGCACCCAGCGGCAGCACCGAGGCCGCCTACCTCGAGCTGCTCGCCCGCGACGCCTCCGCGGAGGCCTACGAGCAGCCGGTGCTGCTCGCCCGCGCCGAGGGCGGACCGGCCGACCGGATCGCCGCGCTGGAGAGGGCCAAGCTGCTCGCCCTGCGGGTCCGGTCCGAGCTGGAGGGGCGCCGGCGCCGCGAGGCGGAGCTGTCCGCGCTGTTCGAGACCGCCCACGACCTGGCCGGCCTGCGCGATCTGGACGCCGTCCTCCAGGCCATCGTGCAGCGCGCCCGCTCCCTGCTCGGCACGGACGTCGCCTACCTCACCCTGAACGACCCGGCACGCGGCGACACCTACATGCGGGTCACCGAGGGCTCCGTCTCCGCCCGCTTCCAGCAGCTGCGCCTCGGCATGGGCGAGGGGCTCGGCGGACTGGTCGCCCAGACGACCCGGCCGTACGTCACGGACGACTACTTCAAGGACGCCCGCTTCCAGCACACCCACACCATCGACGCCGGCGTCCGCGACGAGGGCCTGGTCGCCATCCTCGGTGTCCCGCTCATGCTCGGCCCGCACGTCATCGGCGTGCTCTTCGCCGCCGACCGCAGGGCACGCGTCTTCGAGCGCGAGCAGATCGCCCTGCTCGGCTCCTTCGCCGCGCTCGCCGCGGCCGCGATCGACACCGCCAACCTGCTCACCGAGACCCGCGCCGCCCTGGCCGGGCTGGAGCGCGCCAACGAGATCATCCGGGACCGCAGCGCGGTCATCGAGCGCGCCTCCGACGTCCACGACCGGCTCGCCGAACTCGTCCTGCGTGGCGGCGGGGTGCACGACGTCGCCGCCGCCGTCTCCGAAGTCCTCGACGGCACCGTCGAGTTCAGCGAGGCCGACACGGCACCGGCCGAGGCCCTGGAGGCGTCCCGCGCCGAGGGCCACGCCGTACCGCACGGCAACGACTGGATCGCCGCGGTCGCCGCCGGCGGCGAACTCCTCGGCGCGCTGGTCCTGCGTGGGCATCCCGGCCTCGACCCCGTGGACCAGCGCACCCTGGAGCGCGCGGCGATGGTCACCTCGCTCCTGCTGCTCGCCCGCCGCTCGGCGGCCGAGGCCGAACAGCGGGTGCGGGGCGAGCTGCTGGACGACCTGCTGGACGCGCGTGACCGCGATCCGCGCCTGCTGCGCGAACGCGCCGCCCGGTTGCACGCCGACCTCGACGCCACCCATGTCGTCCTCGCCGCGCGCCTCGACGGCCCGGCCGCCGACGCCGACGAGGAGGCCGCGGCCCGCCGCCGCCTGGGGTCGGCCGCCTCCCACCTGGCCGCGACCCGGCACGGGCTGGCCGCGGCACGCGACGGCGGCACCGTCCTGCTGCTGCCGCTCGCGCCCGGCGACACCGCGACGGCCCTGGCGCGGCGCGCCGCCCGACAGCTGGGTACGGCCGTGCACCAACCCGTCACGGTCGGCGCCTCCGCCCCGGTCACCGACCTCGCCACCTGTCCCGAGACCGTCGCCACCGCCTATGCGGAGGGCCGCCGCTGTCTGGAGGCGCTGCAGGTGCTGGGCCGGGCCGGGGACGGCGCGGCGGCCGAGGACTTCGGCTTCCTCGGCCTGCTTCTCGCGGGCGAACGGGACGTCTCCGGCTTCGTCGACCGCACCATCGGCCCGGTCGTGTCCTACGACGAGCGACGCGGTACGGAACTGCTGCGCACCCTCGACGCGTACTTCGCCTGCGGGATGAGCCCGGCCCGCACCAAGGACGCGCTGCACGTCCACGTGAACACGGTCGCGCAACGGCTGGAGCGGGTGGGCCGACTGCTGGGCGAGGACTGGCAGACCCCGGCCCGCGCCCTGGAGATCCAACTGGCCCTGCGTCTGCACCGGTTGGCAGCCCCGGACAGACGCTGACCCCCGTACGGGCGCACCGTACGGGGGTTTGGGCAGCGGATGTGTGCGCCGAGCGCGACGGCGGCCGGGCGGAGCCGCGCCGGCCAGGTGGAGCGCGACGGCGGTCGGGCCAGCCGCGCCGGCCGGTGCGAGGACGCGCCGGTCAGACCGCCCGCGCCCCCGCGCCCCCCGCGCCTCCGCGGCCGCGCCGGTCAGACCGTCCTCGCCTCCGCGGCCGTGCCGGCAGCGGAGGACTCGCCGCCCTCGGCCTCGACGTGGGCGAGATCCCGGTGCCGCGTCTCCCGGGCCACGCCCACGGCGACCAGGGTCAGCACCGCGGCGGCGATCACATACAGGGCGATCGGGGTGGAGCTGCCGTAGTCGTCGAGCAGTGCGGTGGCGATGAGCGGGGCCGGCGCGCCGGCCGCCACGGAGGCGAACTGGGCGCCGATGGACGCGCCCGAGTACCGCATCCTCGTGGCGAACATCTCGGCGAAGAAGGCGGCCTGGGGCGCGTACATCGCGCCGTGCAGCACGAGCCCGACGGTCACGGCGAGGACCAGGTAGCCGAACGACCCGGTGTCCACCAGGGAGAAGAACGGGAACATCCACAGGCCGACACCGGCCGCGCCCAGCAGGTACACGGGCCGCCGCCCGACCCGGTCGGACAGCGCGCCCCAGGCCGGGATGACGGCGAAGTGCACGGCGGAGCCGATGAGTACGGCGTTGAGCGCGGTCTGCTTGGAGACGCCGGCCGAGGTGGTGGCGTAGACGAGGATGAAGGCGGTGATGACGTAGTAGCTGATGTTCTCCGCCATGCGGGCGCCCATCGCCACCAGCACGTCCCGCCAGTGGTGCCGCAGCACGGAGACGAGCGGCAGCTTCTCGGCCTCCTGCGTCCGCCGGGACTCGGCCCGCGCCAACGCCTCCTTGAACACGGGCGATTCGTCGACGGACAGCCGAATCCACAGACCGATCAGCACCAGCACCCCGGAGAGCAGGAAGGGCACCCGCCAGCCCCAGGCCCCGAAGGCGTGGTCGGAGAGTACGGAGGTCAGCAGCGAGAGCACACCGGTGGCGAGCAACTGCCCCGCCGGCGCGCCGGTCTGCGGCCACGAGGCCCAGAAACCGCGCCGCCGCGGATCCCCGTGCTCCGACACCAGCAGCACGGCACCGCCCCACTCGCCACCGAGCGCGAATCCCTGGACGAGCCGCAGTGTGGTCAGCAGCACGGGCGCGGCGGCCCCGACCGTGGCGTGCGTGGGCAACAGCCCGATGGCGAAGGTCGCCCCGCCCATCATCACCAGGCTGAGCACCAGCAGCTTCTTCCGCCCCAGCCGGTCACCGTAGTGCCCGAACACGAGCGCCCCCAGCGGGCGGGCCGCGAACCCGACCGCATACGTCAGGAAGGACAGGAGCGTTCCGACGAGCGGATCGGAATCCGGGAAGAACAGCTTGTTGAACACCAACGCGGCGGCGGAGCCGTAGAGGAAGAAGTCGTACCACTCGATCGTGGTGCCGATGAGGCTGGCGGCGACGATACGGGGGAGGCTGGCGGTGGTTGGGGGAGCGGATGCTGCTTCGGATGCCATGTGCGCCACTTCCTCGTGTGCGGTGGGGACGGGTATGTGTCGGCACACCGTAGGAAGATGCAGGTCAGGGGCACATGTGGTGGGGCACCATAGTTCGGGGGTTGGCTATGCGTGCGGCCACCATGCCGGCTCATGGAAGGGCGGTTCAGGGGCTCGAAGGTGGTGCGTGGCCGGAGTCATCGCACGCGCTGCTCGCCCAGCTCACACCAGGCGCACGAAGCGTACGGGTGGAGAGCGACGGTGCCCTGGGGGCAGCGCTGTTGGCGGGCTTCGACGTGGCAGCGGCCGCCGCCCGTGCGCATCCTGCGTGCGCGCTGCTGCCGCAGTCGTGCGACGAGCACGGCGTGAGCACCTTCGTCTGGCGGCGCGAACGGCCCTTCCATCCGCAGCGCCTGTACGCGGCGCTTGAGGACCTGACCTGCGCCGCCGCGCGCAGCCGGGGGCGGTGTAGGAAGCGGTCGCTCGGTGCGATGCGTCGGAGCGTCAGCGGCGGACGAGCTCCCGGACGGCGATCAACCCGATCCGAGGCTGCCGGGTCAGCGGTCCCACCCGGACCAGTCCCACGTACTCGTCCACGTGCCTTGCCACCGCGTACTTCGACGGGTCGAGCACGGTGGTCCCCGCCGGGCGGGGCAGCACCTCGGCCGGCATCGTCGGCCATCCGACGGCGGCCTCGACCTCGTCGCGGATGAGGATGAGGCGGTCCAGGGCGCGCAGCGGCGGTCCCGGGCCACCGTCACCTGTTCATGCTCACTGCTCTCATCGCCGCAGCGGTTCGGTCGTCCGTGTGCGCTACCCGCTGGACGAGTGGATTCCCTTCCTCGACCTTGTCCAGGCAGAGCCCGCCCGCTTTCCACTGTGGTGTCGTCAGCCGGCGTCGGCGGTGTGGGTGCCCCAGCGTTCCTCGACCTTGGCCAGGCGCCAGTAGCCGATGGCCACGGCCCAGACGACCACGAACAGGCCGACGATGACGTAGCCGACGTTGTCGAGGTTCAGTCCCGCGATCCAGCCGCTGACGCCATCGCTCAGCCTGAGCTTGTCGTGCAGGACGCCGACCAGTTCGATGGTGCCGACGAAGAAGGCGACGGCGATGGAGAGGCCGGTGATGGTGAGGTTGTAGAACACTTTGCGGACGGGGTTGGAGAACGCCCACTGGTAGGCGAAGTTCATGAAGGTGCCGTCGAGGGTGTCGAACAGGCTCATGCCGGCGGCGAAGAGGAGGGGCAGGCACAGGACCGCGTACCAGGGGAGGCCGGCGGCGGCGCCGTTACCGGCCAGGGCCAGGAGCAACACCTCGGTCGAGGTGTCGAAACCGATGCCGAAGACGAAGCCGAGGGGGAACATCTGGCCGGGGCGGCGGACGGACCTGGTGAGCCGGCCCAGGATGCGGTTCATGAAGCCGCGTGAGTCGAGGTGGGCTTCCAACTCGGCCTCGTCGTACTGCCCGTTCCGCATGGCCCTGAAGACACGGGCGATGCCGACCAGCGCGACGAGGTTGAGGGCGGCGATCAGGTACAGGAAGCCGCCGGAGACGGTGGTGCCCAGGGTGCCGAGGACCTGGTGGGTGCGGGAGTTGTCGTTCATCAGGGTGCCGGCGAGTTTGGCGCCGCCGGCGACCAGCGCCGCCATGACGACGACCACGCTGGAGTGGCCGAGCGCGAACCAGAAGCCCACCGAGAGCGGTCGCTTGCCGTCGGCCATCAGCTTGCGGGTGGTGTTGTCGATCGCGGCGATGTGGTCGGCGTCGAACGCGTGCCGCATGCCGAGGGTGTAGGCCGTGATGCCGAGGCCCACCCCGAACGCCTTGCTTCCGACCTCGTAGTGGCGCGGGACCACGAGCAGGAAGAGGATCCCGAAGGCGACCACGTGCAGGGCGACGATCACGGCCAGGAGGCCGGCGGTTCGGACGGTGTCCTCGCGCCGCCAGCGGAAGGAAGGGGAGACGGCGGTTTCGGGCACGCCTTCGGGCATGGTCATACGGTCACGCTCCAGCACCTCGTGGATCAGCTTCGTGCTGCCGTGGCCGGTCTCCTGGCTGACGGGTCATCGCGCCCGCCCCTGCCTTCCCGGCCGCGAGGCCAGTGGCAATGCATGGGGCGGGAACTCCCCGATCACAGTGGCGAGGGCCGCTCCGGACTGAGCCCCTGAGGGGCTGTCACCGGTCTTCCCGAACACCACGGCCCGCTCACCCTAGAAGGCCGGAGGCCGAGGCTGCAAGGCTGCATAATTGTGCAGGTATTGAAGCGGGATTTCACGGACTGCGATGATGGGTCCATGCATCTCGTCCCCGCGGAACGCGCCGGGCAGCGGATCATCGACGGCCATCGGGTCTGCGATGCCATCGCGGCCGTCGGTGAGCCCGAGCGTGTACGCGTCTGGGCCGACCGCTTTTCTCTGCTGTCGGATCCCGGGCGCCTGGCCCTGCTGCTCGCCCTTCACGAGGCCGGTCCGATCGCCGTCTCCGACCTCGCCGTCGCCACCGGCATGAGGGACACCGCCGTGTCCCAGGCTCTGCGCCTGCTGCGAACCGCGGGCATCGTCGACGGCGAGAAGGACGGCCGAATCGTGCGCTACCGGCTCGTCGAGGGCCCGACGGCCGCGCTGCTCGAACACTGCGTGTCCCGAGAAGCATGACGAGATCAGCGGCCGCACGCGATCGCGGCAAGTGTCGCGCGACGCTCCCGCGCAGATGCGGCCGCTCGGTTCAGGCGTGCGCGTGCCCGGTACGACGGCGTGTGACCCAGCCGAGGATGATGTCCACCGCGAGGAAGCCGGCGAGCGGGATCCCGAGCAGCGGGACGTAGTAGCCGACGACGGCGACCACCGCGACGCAGGGCACCAGCACGTACACCGGCACCTGCCGCCAGGCACCGCGGGGAATCGGGCGGCCGAAGGCGGAGCCGCGGCCGCGCTGCCACCACATGCGGTAGCCCCAGAGGATGAGGAGGACCAGGGCCAGGGCGAGGCCGGCCAGCGCGATCTGGTTCACGAGGCCGAACAGGGTGCCGGTGTGGGCGTCGATGCCCCACCGGGTCAGTTTGGCCAGCACCGGGTAGTCGGAGAAGCGCAGCACGTCGGTGACCTTGCCGGTGGCCGGGTCGACGGCGATCGAGTCCTGCTTCTCCGGCCAGCTGCGCTGGATCTGCCGTACGACATAGGCGGAGGAAGAGTCCGCGGGCGGCACGATCTCGACCGGGTCGGACAGACCCTCGGTGCGGGCCGTCTTCAGGACGGCGTCGAGACCCACGTCGGACCGTGCGCCGGAGTGCGAGCCCATGTCGATGCCGTTCATGTCCATGCCCGCCATGGAGTCGTGTCCCTCGTGCCCTCTGCTCACCGTCGCGGTGACGGACGGCGTGGACTGGCCGAGGGCTTCGCGGAGGTCGCCGATGTTCGCTCCGGCGTAGGCGGACCAGGTCAGGCCGGTCGCCGACAGGAAGAACAGGCCGCCGACCGCCCACACACCCACCGTGCTGTGCAGGGTCAGGGAGCGCCGCCGCCCTGCGGTGCCGCGCACCTTGCGGCGGGCGCGGCGCCGGCCGAACCACAGCACCAGGCCGCCACCCGTGATCACCCACAGCCAGCTGGCGGCGAACTCGCTGTACAGGCGGCCGGTTTCGCCGAGATGCAGGTCGCGGTGGAGCTCGTCGATCCAGGTGCGCAGCGGCAGGGCGCCGGTGGAGCCGTACTGCTTCAGCGCGCCGCGCACCTTGCCGGTGTACGGGTCCACGAACACGGCGAGGGTGTGGTCGGCGGCTGTGCCCTTCACTCCGGACAGCAGTACGCGAGTGGTCGCATCAGGCTGCGGTGACGGCCGCACGGCGGAGATGGTGCCCTCGGGGTGGGCCTTGCGGGCGGCGGCCACCTGCCGGGAGATCGGCAGCTTGTGGTCGCCGACCGGGACGGTCAGTTCGTGGGCGTACACGATCTTCTCGGCCTGGAACGAGCCCGCGTACAGCAGTCCGGTGACCGCCGCGACGAGCAGGAACGGCGCGACGAACACGCCCGCGTAGAAGTGCAGGCGCAGCACCAGCGTGCGCAGCGTGCGCAGGGCCGAGGGAGCCGCCCCGGAAGAAGGGTCCAGGGCCGGCTCACCGGCATCGCCGGCCGAGCGGGGTGGGGCGGTGGTGGGCGGTTCGACGGACATGGGGGCTGCTCCTGCGGCGTACGGGTGTCACGTCAGCTGTCGGCCGAGTGGAACGGTGAGTTCCGTGCCGTTGGTGTGATGTGGAACACCCGGTCGGTCGCGAGGGTCGGGCGGCCCGGCGTCTCAGCGACTGGAGCAGGGAGTCGCCGATGCGGGCCGCCTTCGCGTTGCCCTGCGGCGGTCGGTCAGGCGATGCCGTCCAGCTTGCCTGCCTTGGCGTCCGCGACGATCGATGAGAACTGGTCGGCGCTCATCTGGACGTGCTGGCCGAAGTCGTCGGTCAGGACGATGCGGCGGTCGGTGGGGGCGGCCGGGTCGACGAACAGCTGGGGACAGCCGCAGTCGCAGTTGCCGCAGAACGTGGCGACGGGCTCCAGCCCGCTGGTGTCGGTCATGCTGATCCGCCTCCGTGGCATGGGGTTTGCGGCACTCCGGTGTCCGGACGGACCGGTGGCCGCGGGGGACTGTCCCGGGGATACCCGGCGTGGACGAGGCGGACGCGCGACCCCGTGGTGTGCAGGGGGCGCGGAGGCGGTGGGTGTGCACCCGTGCTCCTTGGAGTGCTACCGGTGCTTCGATTTCGCAGAGGTGGCTGGGAACTGAACGGCACTCGCGTCCGACTTGTAAGGAGGAGGCAGGTCGACCAGGTATGAGTCCGTGGGCGGTGATGCGTGTGCCTGGGCCGGGGGAGAGATCCTTTGGGTGCGTGGCAGCATCAGGTGCTGTGAGTGTGTCCCTGGCGGTGCGGAGCGTGCGCGCGGCGGTGTTCGCCGTGCTGTGCGTGCTGCTCGCTGCCGTAGGGCATGTCATGGCCACGGGCATGGCGCCGCCGGTGTGGATACAGGTCGCCTCGTTCGTGCCCGTCTTCGCGGTCGGCTGTCTGCTGGGTGGCCGTGAGCGGTCGCTGGCCGCCATTGGCATGGGGACTCTGGCCGGACAGGGCGGGTTGCACCTTGTCTTCCACGCCGCCGAGCCCCATCACGCGGCAATGGTCATGCACGGCATGCGGATGGTCCAGGCGCCCCATGCACTGACACCGCACGCCACCGCCGCGCATGCCGGGGCGGCCCTGCTGCTGACCTGGTGGCTGCGGCGCGGTGAGGTGGCACTGTGGTCGCTGCTGCGGTGGGCGGTCGCGTTCGTGCCGGGGCTTGCCGCCTGGTGGCAGGTGGCCGGCGGGGCGTGGCGTGCGCCGGCCGGACCAGGGCTGGTGCGTCGGGCTGTCGGTGAGCCGTGGGGGTTGCGGCAGGTACGGCTGAGGTACGCCGTTCACCGGCGGGGGCCGCCGATGGGGATGTCGTACGCGCTGTCGTACGCGATCTGAATCCGACATCCCTTCTTCCGTACGGAGATCCCTCACCTCATGTCCAGGACCCGCACCACCCTGCGCCGCGCCGGCGCCGTCACGGCCCTGACCGCCGCCGGACTTCTCGCTGCCGCGGGCGTCGCCTCCGCGCACGTCACCGTCCACCCCGACAGCTACGCCAAGGGCGCCACCGACGGCGTGCTGACCTTCCGTGTCCCGAACGAGGAGGACAACGCCTCCACCACCAAGGTCCAGGTCTTCCTGCCCACCGACCACCCGGTCCTCGGCGTGCTGGTCCACCCGCAGGACGGCTGGACCGCCCAGGTCACCAACACCAAGCTCAAGACGCCCGTCAAGACCGACGACGGCACCATCACCGACGCCGCTTCCGAGATCACCTTCACCGGAGGCAAGATCGCGCCGGGCCAGTACGAGGACTTCAACGTCGCCTTCGGTCAGCTGCCCGACGACACCGACCAGCTGTCCTTCAAGACGCTGCAGACGTACTCCGACGGCAAGATCGTCCGCTGGATCGAGGAGGCCCAGGGCGGCCAGGAGCCGGAGAACCCGGCACCCGTGCTCAAGCTCACCGCCAAGGGCGCGGAGGACGGCGGTGTCGCTTCGACCGCCTCGCCGGCCGGTGCGAAGGGCTCCGACAGCGCCAAGCCGACCACCTCGGCCGGCGACTCGACCGCCCGCGGTCTCGGCATCGCCGGGCTGGTCGTCGGCGTGCTGGGCCTCGCGGCGGCGGGCTTCGCCGTCGTGCGCGGCCGTTCCGCCGGGCCCCGGGCGGAGTAGCGCACCTGCCCTGCCGACGGTAGCCGCCGGCAGGGCCTCGTTCCGTCGCCGCGGCCTCTGGGCACAGTTGTCCCTCACGTGACGCGGACCACAACGTTGCTCCGGAACTCGATGCCCGGAGGCCCCGACTCCTGATGCAGTACGGCGCGATCCGACCGACACCGTACGACGTGATCTGGAGACGCGGTTGATGGACGAGCCCCGGCAAATCTCCTCCGGCGCGGGTGCGGTGTTGCGGAAGCTGGTGCCTCCGCCCGCCCTGTGCGGATTCCTTCTCCTGCTGGCGCTGGTGTTCACGGTGTCGTACGCCGTCGGTGCCGCTGCGGGACCCGTCGCGCCCGGCATGCACGGCACCGGCACGAGCCGGGGGGACGGCGATTCCGGCGGGGGAGGCGGCACGGACGACATGGGGGACATGCACGGGGGTGGCCACTGATGGGCGGGGAACCGGTCGCCGTCGACCTGGTGACGACCGACCTGACCGTCGGCGGCATGACGTGCGCGGCCTGTGTGAGGCGCGTCGAGAAGAAGCTCGGCAAGCTGGACGGGGTCACGGCGACCGTCAATCTGGCCACCGGACGGGCCCGTGTGAGCCACCCGCCGCGGATCAGCCCCGAGGAACTCGCCGCCGCCGTCGAGAAGGCCGGCTACACGGCCGCCCTGCCCGAACCGCCCAAGCCGCCCAAGGAGCCCGAGACGCGCGAGGGCGAGGACGCTGGCGAGCCCGAGCCCGAGGAAGCTCGCCAGGAGCGGGACCGGCTGCTGATCACCGCGCTGCTCGCAGTGCCCGTGCTCGTGCTGTCGATGGTGCCGGCGCTGCAGTTCCGCAACTGGCAGTGGCTGTGCTTCGCGCTGGCTGCACCGGTCGCCGTCTGGGGCGCGTTGCCCTTCCATGTGCGTGCGGTGCGTGGGCTTCGGCATGCGGCGGCGGCCATGGACACCCTGGTGTCGCTCGGTGTGGTGGCGTCCTTCTCCTGGTCCGCCTACGCGCTCTTCCTCGGCGGTGCCGGGGAGCCCGGCATGCGGATGCCGTTCACTCTGGTGCCCTCGGCTTCGGACGGCGCGGCGCACGTCTATCTCGAAGCGGCCGTCGGTGTACCGCTGTTCGTCCTGGCGGGGCGGTTCCTGGAGGCTCGGGCCCGGCGCGGGACCGGGGCGGCGCTCAGGTCCCTGGCTCAACTCGCCGCCAAAGAGGTGACGGTCCGCGAAGGCGGCGTGGAACTGCTCATCGCCATCGAACGGTTGAGAGCGGGGCAGGTCTTCGTCGTGCGGCCGGGGGAGCGGGTGGCCACCGACGGGCAGGTGGTGGAGGGCAGTTCGGCCGTGGATCTGTCCCTGGTCACCGGGGAGAGCGAGCCCGTCGAGGTCGGGCCGGGTTCGGCGGTGGTCGGCGGCGCCGTCAACGCCGGCGGGCTGCTCCTGGTGAAGGCCACGGCCGTCGGTGCCGACACCCAGCTCGCCCGGATCACCCGGCTGGTGACCGAGGCCCAGGCCGGCAAGGCGCGGGCGCAGCGGCTGGCCGACACGGTGGCAGGCGTCTTCGTCCCCGTCGTGCTGACGCTGGCCGTCACCTGTCTCGGCTTCTGGCTCGGTGCCGGGGCCGACCCGCAGGCCGCCGTCACCGCGTGCGTGGCCGTGCTCGTCGTGGCCTGCCCGTGCGCGCTCGGCCTGGCCACGCCGACCGCGCTGATGGCCGCGACCGGCCGCGGTGCCCAACTGGGCGTCCTGGTCGGCGGACCCCGGGCGCTGGAGGGGCTCCAGCACATCGACACGGTCGTCCTGGACAAGACCGGCACGCTCACCTCCGGCCACATGACCGTCGCCCGCGTCACGGTCGTACCCGACGGACTGGGCAGGGAGGGGGTGCTGCGGCTGGCGGGGGCCGTCGAGCACGGCTCGGAGCATCCTCTGGGCCGGGCGATCGCTTCCTACGCCCGGCGGGAACTCCCCGAGGGGCCGCTGCCGGACGTGAGTGAGTTCGCCGCCGTGCCGGGGCGGGGCGTGCGCGGTCTGGTCGAGGGCCGACTCGTCGAAGTCCTCGCCTCCGACGGCGAGTTGCCCACCGCGCTGGCAGACGCGCTGTCGGTGGCCGAGGCCGCCGCCCACACGCCCGTCCTGGTCCGGGTGGACGGTGTGGCCGAGGCCCTGATCGAGGTCGGGGACGTCGTACGGCCCGGCAGTTACCGTGCCGTGGACCGGCTGCGGCGCCTCGGTGTGCGGCCGGTGCTCGCCACCGGTGACCGCGAGGCACCCGCGCAGGCCGTGGCCGCGGCCCTGGGCATCGACGAGGTGCACGCCCGCTGCACCCCGGAGGCCAAGGCCGACCTGGTACGGGACCTCCAGGAGCAGGGCTACCGCGTCGCGGTCATCGGCGACGGAGTGAACGACGCCGCGGCCCTGGCCGGCGCCGACCTGGGCATCGCCATGGGCAGCGGCACGGACGTGGCCATCGGGGCCGCCGACGTGACGTTGGTACGCGGGGACATCGAGGCGTTGGCGGACGCGGTCCGGCTCGCCCGGCGCACGCTGGGCACGATCCGGGCCAACCTCGTCTGGGCCTTCGGCTACAACGTCGTCACCGTGCCGCTCGCCATGGTCGGCCTGCTCAATCCGATGCTCGCAGCGGCGGCGATGTCGGTGAGTTCGCTGCTCGTCGTGGGCAACAGCCTGCGGCTGCGCGCCTGGCAGCCCTCGCCCGCTCCCAGCCGGAGGCATACCCGATGACCGAGCAGAGTCCCTGGCGACCCACTCGCCGTCGGTTGACCGACACCCTCCTCGCCGCGCTCGCGCCCGTGGCCGCGTGCAGCCTCGCCCTGGGCGGGCTGACGACCTGGGTCGGGGCCGGGAAGGCGGGCAGCCCGGCTCGGATCACCGTCTCGAACGGGCGGATCCTCCTGCCGTACGGGGACAGCACGGACACCGCGGCCCTCTTCGGCATCGCCAACGTCGGTGGCGCGGACGACCGGCTGGTGAACGTGACGTCCACCGCCACGCACGGCCGGATCGCCCTCAGTGGGCACCGCATGCTGGGCGGCCGGGCCGCCTACAAGTCGGACGTGGACTCGGCCGGCGTCCCTGCGGGAGGCGTGTTGTCCATGTCGCCGCGCGGTGTGGACGTGACGCTGCGGGCCGGGGCCGGCTGGCGGCCGGGTGACCTCGTGCCGTTCACGCTGCACTTCGAGCGCAGCGCGCCGGTCGAGACGATCGCGGTCGTGATCCGCCCGAGCGACAGCGGTCCGTGATCGCCCGCTCTGAGGGCGGAGGAATCCTCTCTTAGACGTCGGGGCAGAGTGTCGTCGAGTTCCAGCCGGTTGTCGTGGGCTGGATCACACCCTGCGGATTGAGTACGGTCCCCCGTGGATGTCCGTACCCACGCATGACGACCGAAGTCCGGATGCGAGGATGAGGCACCATGACAGCAGGATGGTGTGCTCGCGCGATACGGGCCGCGGTGTTCGCGGCCATGTGCGTGCTGCTCGCCGCCCTGGGCCACGTCCTGATGTCCGGCAGCGACGTGCCGGCGTGGGCGCTGGCCGCCGGCGGGGCCGTGACCGGTGCCGTGGGATGGTCTCTGGCGGGGCGTGAGCGCGGGCTGCCGTTGATCGTGACGGTCGTGGTCGCCGCCCAGACGGTGCTCCACGAGGCGTTCTCCTACGCCCAGTCGACGTCGGGCACGTCCGACGGCTCGGCCTCCATGGACATGAGCGGCATGGACTCCATGGACAGCTCCATGGGCATGGGCTCCATGGGCATGGGCTCCATGGGCATGGGCGCCATGCACATGAACCACACGGGCATGAGCCCCATGCACCACATGGGGCACTCCATGGACGGCGGCTCGTCGTCGTTCGGCATGCTCGCCGCCCACCTGCTCGCCGCGGTGCTGAGCGGCCTGTGGCTGGCGTACGGCGAGAAGGCCGCCTTCCGGATCCTGCGGGCGACGGCCGGATGGCTGGCGGCGCCACTGCGGCTGCTGCTCGCCCTGCCCGGTACCCCCGATCGCCCGCGCGTTCACATGCGGCGCCGCCGCTCGGACCGGACGCCGCGCCTCCTCCTTCTCGTCCACGCGATCACCTCTCGGGGTCCGCCGGTGGGGACGGCTGTCGTCTGAAGACAGCTGGTTTCCCGAGGCTGCCCGGCTGCCCGTGTGCGCCTCGGGCCACGGCCGTACGACCGCACAGGCGCTGTAGCGCCACAGCGACGCCGTAGGGCCGTCTCCCCCACTTTCACCGGACCGCGCGCTTCGGCGCGCCCTGGTCCGGATCACGGTTGACCCGAGAAGGACACCAGGTGATGACCTCTGCCCTGCCCACGTCGCGCGCCAAGAGCCATGAACCGGCAGCGCCCGACGACTCGATCACCGCATGGGCGCTGGCCGCCCGAGGCGGTGACGCGGACGCGGTCGAGCAGTTCGTGGGCGCCCTGCACCGGGACGTCCAGCGCTATGTCGCCCATCTGTGCGGCGATCCTCAGGCGGTGGACGATCTGGCACAGGACACCTTCCTGCGGGCCCTCAGCAGCCTGCACCGATTCGAGGGGCGTTCCTCGGCCCGCGTCTGGCTGCTGTCCATCGCCCGCCGGGCGGTGATCGACAGCTACCGGTACGCCGCCGCCCGGCCGCGTCTGATCGACGTACCGGACTGGCAGCTGACCGCTGAACTGGCGCAGCCCTGCGACCTGCCCGGTTTTGACGACGGCATCGCCCTGCTGGATCTGCTGGCTTCGTTGCCCGATGACCGTCGCGAGGCGTTCATCCTCACGCAGCTGCTCGGCCTGCCGTACGCGGAGGCCGCCGCGGTGAGCGACTGCCCGATCGGCACGGTCCGCTCCCGCGTGGCCCGCGCCCGCGTGACGTTGATCGACCTGCTGGACGAGGCGGGCCAGACCGCCGCGCTGGCCGTCTGACGCTCCGGGAGGGTGCCGGTGCCGGCTGGAAGGACGGCACCGGCACCCTCGCCGCCGGAGTACCGGGAGCGGTTCACCTGAGCCGGATCGCCAACCGGCCGGGAACTCAAGGCGCCTTCGCGCCGACTACTGGAGCGGGTGGCGAAGGCTCGCCCGTGTACCGAGTGGATCCGGGAGTTGTTCGATGCGTTCTCGTGTGTGGGGCGGTACCGCGGCCGTCGTACTGGGCGGCCTGCTGGTGGCGGGCTGCGGCGGCGGGGGGAAGGACACGGCGGACGGGAACGCGGGGGAGGCCGGGAAGGCGGTTTCCGGTGGCTACCCGGTGTCCGTCACCGACTGCATGGGCGACAGCACCACCTTCTCCAGCGCCCCGAAGAGAATCGTCACCAGCAACGCCTCCAGCCTGGAGCTGCTGCTGCGCCTCGGCGTCGGCGACCAGGTGATCGGCACCGGCTTCCCGCCCGGCAAGGGCACGCTGCCCGGCGCCCTCGACGCTCAGGCGCAGAAGGTCAAGGTGCTCAGCCAGACCGTGATTCCCAAGGAGAAGCTGCTCGGCTCCGGCGCCGACCTCTACATCGACACCTTCGCCTCCATGGGAAGCATGGGCGGCGGTGGGATGGGGGACGCGCCGACGGCGGAGGAGTTCAAGGCGGCCGGGATCAGGCACATCTACCTGAAGTCCACCGCCTGTGCTGCCCAGAGCAAGACCCCGGTGACCGACCTGTCCGCTGTCGAGGCCGACATCACCTCCCTCGGCGCGGTCACCGGCACCAGTGCGCAGGCGCAGAAACTCGTCGCCGGGATGAAGGAGAAGGTGGGCGCGGTCCAGAAGGCGGTCGGTAGTACGGCGGAGAGCAACCGGCCGACGTACTTCTTCTTCGACTACGACGCCGGTACGAAGCAGCCCTCCGTCACCTGCAACCGCCAGCTCGCCAACGCCGTGATCACCCTGGCCGGAGCCCGCAACGTCTTCGCCGACTGCGACGGCGACTACAAGCAGGTCGGCTGGGAGGACGTCATCGCCAGGAACCCCGACTGGATCCAGCTCGGCGTCCGCAACCGCGGCAGCGAGGCGGCGAACAAGAAGGCGTTCGACGAGGCTGAGCAGTGGCTGAAGTCGAACCCCGCCACCAAGGGCCTGGAGGCGGTCAAGGAGGGCCACTTCCTGCGCATCGGTTCCGAGCAGACCACCATCGCTGGAGTCGAGAACGCCGACACGGTCGAGGCCATCGCCAAGACCCTCTACCCGGGCAAGGTCGCCTGATCGTGGCCTTCACACGGGTGCGCCGGAAAGCCGCGGCTGCGGAGGAGCGCGGCAGCCTGCCCGCCGGTCCGCCGGCGGCGGTTCTGGCCGTGGCACTGCTGGCCGCGCTGACGGCCGCCGTGGCCTGGGGCTCGACGTCGATCCCGCCCGGCGAGGTGTGGAGCGTGGTGTGGCGGCGGCTGTCCGGCGAGGCTCCGCGCCCTGGCACGGACGACCTCATCGTCTGGCAGCTCCGATTTCCTCGTGCCCTGCTCGCCGCCCTCGTCGGCGCCGGCCTCGGTCTCGTCGGTACGGCCGTCCAGGCGCTGGTGCGCAACCCGCTGGCCGACCCCTACCTGCTGGGCATCTCCAACGGGGCCTCCCTCGGCGCGGTCGCCGCGATCGTCCTCGGCCTCGGCGCCGGCGGGGCACTGGGACTGGGCTTGTCCGGGGCGGCTTTTGCCGGCGCGCTGGCGACGTTCGCGCTGGTGTGGGCGGTGGCCCGGCGCGGTGGCGGGTTCGCGCCGCTGCGGCTCGTGCTGGCCGGGGTCGCGATCGGCCAGTTCCTCTCCGGGTTCACCAGCTACCTGGTGCTGCAGGCCGGGGACGAGCAGCAGACCCACAGCGTGCTGTTCTGGCTCATGGGCAGCCTCAGCGGAGCGAGCTGGCAACTGCTCGCGGTCCCCGCCGTCGCCGTACCCACCGCGCTGCTGTGGCTGCAGGCACGCGCCCGGGGCCTGAACGCCCTGCTGATGGGCGACGAGACGGCCGCCGGACTCGGTATCGACGTCACCCGGCTGCGCCGCGAGCTGTTCACCGTCACCAGTGTGCTGACCGGTGTCCTGGTGGCGGTCTCCGGCGCGATCGCGTTCGTCGCGTTGATGGTGCCGCATGTCTGCCGCCTGGTCGTGGGGGGTGACCACCGACGCCTGCTGCCGCTCTCCGCGTTGTTCGGCGCACTGCTGCTGGTCGTGGTCGACATCGTGTGCCGTACGGCCATGGACGCCCAGGAGCTGCCGGTCGGCGTGGTCACCTCGCTGCTCGGGGCTCCGGCCCTGTTGTATCTGCTGGACCGGCGCCTGGGGAGCGGCAGTTGAGGATCGACATCGAGGACCTGCACGTCGCCTACGCCGGCCGGACGGTGGTCGCGGGCGCCCACCTCGTCGCCGCCGAGGGCGAGATCACCGGGTTGGTCGGTCCGAACGGCAGCGGCAAGTCCACGCTCCTGCGCACCGTCTACCGGCACCTGAAGCCCACCGCCGGCCGGGTCCTGCTGGCCGGCACCGACCTGCGGGAGATGACCCCGCTCCAGTCGGCGCGGCACGTGGCCGCCCTTCCGCAGGAGCGGGGGAGCGACTTCGAGCTGACCGTGCGCGAGGTCGTCGCCATGGGCCGTACGCCCTACAAGCGGGCCTTCGCCGGGGAGGACGCCGCCGACCGGGACATCGTCGCGCAGGCGCTCACCGACGTCGGCATGGCGGAACAGGCCGGACGCCGCTTCACGGCGCTGTCCGGCGGGGAGCGCCAACGTGTCCTGCTGGCAAGGGCGTTCGCACAGAACCCGGACATCCTGGTGCTGGACGAACCGACCAACCACCTCGACATCCGCCACCAGGTCGACCTGCTCGCCCTCCTGCGCGCCCAGCGCCGTACGACCCTGGTGTCGCTGCATGACCTGAATGCCGCGGCCTCCGTCTGTGACCGCCTCCACGTCCTGCACGAAGGGGCGCTCGTCGCCTCCGGCCCGCCGCGGGAAGTCCTCACACCCGTACTGATGGCGGAGGTGTTCGGAGTGCGCGCGGCGGTCGTCGACCATCCTCTGACCGGTGACCCGCTCATCGCCTTCGACCACCGGAACCCAGCGGACGAGGCACCGACAGCCGTGCCGCTGGGGACGCCCACCCGGGGATGAACGGGCTGATGAACGGGCTCGGGCAGGACGACGGTCGCGTCCTGCCCGCTCGGCCGGCTGCCGGGATCAGGCGGCGATCGAGTCGGCGATGCCGTACCCGGCCTCGACGATCGCGGCACGCAGCCGCTCGTCGTCGAGATCCGTGCCGTGCACGGTGACGGCGTTGGCGGCGAGGTCGACCACGACCTCGCTCACCCCGGGTACCTCGGAGAACCTCCGTATGCCCGAACGCGAACGTTCAGGCCGACGCCGTCGCCTCAGTAGTCGGCTGAGCGGAGCGCGGAGTTCGGCCGTAGGCATGCCGATTCGATGTCCGGCGGTAGGGAAGGAACCCTCCGCGGCACGCACCGGGCAGGGGGCGTGTTGAGCACTGCGGGGGAGGGCGGTCGGATGGCGCGGCTCCGGCACGACGTGCACGGCGGCTCCCGCGCGGAATGGCCTTGGGATCCTGAGCCCAGGACGATCCGGCGTGGCTGGGCGCGGATCAACGGCGGAGCCTGGCCGTTGCTTGCAGCCACCGTCGCCGTTGTCGTAGCCGGGTACGGCTGGCTGGGATCCGTCCTCGATGGAGCGTTCGGCGCGGCTGTCGGCTGTGCCGCCGGGCTGATCCTCTCCGCGCTCCTGTACCTGTTGGTGGAGTCGGCCGTGTCGGGCAAGCCGGCACGCGGCGGCCGCCGCGACTGATCGGCGCGGGCAGTTTCAGCCGGCCCACCATGATTTTTGGACGCGCCCGGGAACTCGTGTGCGATCCCTCCCGACTTGTGGGACGAGGCTGCCGTCCGGCAGCCCACCCACGACCGTGAGGGGCGGCAACGGTGACAGGCCACAGTCCCGGTTCTCGACAGCCCGGCCACATACCCGTCGGCGGCGAGGACCGCTGGCTGCTCGTTGCGGTGGCCGGCCTGCTGTCGTTCGTGGCGATGCTCGACATGAACATCGTCAACGTGACCCTGGCGGACATCGCCGACGGTCTGCACGTCTCCGCCGCGACCGCCCAATGGGCGGTCCTGGGTTATCAACTGCCCGTGGTCGCCCTGCTGTTGCCTGTCGGCAGGTGGCTGGACGGGGTCGGAATGCGCTCCGCCCTGCTGGTCGCGACCGCGGGCTTCGGTCTGTGCAGCGCGCTGGCGGCCGCCGCGCCCTGGGCATCCTGGCTGATCGCCGCACGCCTCGCACAGGGCGCGTTCGGGGCCGTGCTCTTCGTCCTGATGCCGGTTCTCGCCCTGCGTTCGGTACGGCCGGAACTGCGCGGGCGGGCCATGAGCGTGCCCGCGACGCTGGGCCCGCTCGGCGCGGTGACCGGTCCGGCGGTGGGCGGACTGCTGCTGGACCACCTGGGCTGGCGCGCCGTCTTCCTGGTCAAGATCCCTATCTGCCTGCTCGCCCTGGTCGTGGCGTGGAGGGCGATGCCGAGGGACGGGAGCCTGCGCCTGCCCGACCGACGGTCGGCGGCGGATGCGCTGCTGGTGGGTTCCGGGGTGGCCGCCCTGCTGCTGGCGCTGACCCTGGCGTCGGGAAGCCCGGGGTGGCTGGTGCTCGCGCTTGCCGCCGTACCGCCGCTGTGGTGGTGGCTGCGGGGACCGGGCGGCCGCCCGGTCGTCGGCGCGCTACGGGCGACGGGGCTGTTCCGGGCGCATACGGCGGTGCTGGCGCTGGCGGCCGGTTTCGCGGCGATGCACTACGTCGTGGCCCTGCACCTCCAGCGCGACGACGGCGTCAGCGCCACCACGACCGGTCTGACCGTGCTCGCCTTCCCGCTCGGCATGGGGCTGGCCGGGCCGGTCGGCGGGCGCCTCGCCGACATCCCCCACGCTCGGCTCCGCTCGCGCGGGGGGACCTCCACCGGGGCCCGGCCGGTGGCGGTCATCGGCGCCGCCCTCACCGCCGCCGGTCTGCTCCTCCTCGTTCCGCTGGGAGGTGACTGGTCGCCGGTGGACGTGGCCTGGCGGCTGGCGCTGGCCGGCCTCGGCATGGGCCTGAACGGCGGCCCCACCCAAGCCCTCGTCATGGGCGCCGCCCCGCCGGACCGCACGGCGACCGTGGGCTCATCCGTACAGCTGGCCCGCAGCCTCGGCTTCACCCTCGGCCCGGCCCTGGCCACCGCCGCCTGGGGTCTGGCCGGAGGCGATGACGGCGTGACCGCCGGGCTGACCCTGGCGGCAGCCGCCGCCTGTATCGCCGTACCCCTGCTCGCACTGCAAGGACGCAGGACGGCGCTCGCGCACGAGATGTCCACCGACGCGGCTTCCGCCGCCCACCACCACTGACCGAGGAGTCGTTTCCCATGTGCGGAATCACCGGCTGGGCGTCCTTCCACAGCGACGCCCGTCCCCAGGCCCCGATCATCGAGGCCATGACCGCCACCCTCGCCCCGCGCGGCCCCGACGCCGGAGGCGTCTGGCTCGGCGAGCGGGCAGCGATCGGCCACCGACGCCTGGCCGTCATCGACCTCGAAGGCGGCGTACAGCCGATGACCGACCGGCCCGAGCAGCCGGACATCGTGCTCACCTACAGCGGCGAGGTCTACAACCACCACCAACTGCGCACCGAACTGCGCGCCCGGGGCCATGCGTTCCGCACGCACAGCGACACCGAGGTGGTGCTGCGCGCGTACGCCGAGTGGGGCGAGGCGGTGGCCGAGCACCTGGAGGGCATGTTCGCCTTCGCCGTCTGGGACGAGGGCGCCCAGCGACTGCTCCTGGTCCGCGACCGGCTCGGGGTGAAGCCCCTGTTCTGGGCCACTGTCGACGGCGGCCTCGCCTTCGCCTCCGAGCCCAAGGCCCTGTTCGCCCACCCCGGGATACGGCCCCGCGTGGACGCCGACGGGCTGCGAGAGGCGTACAGCCTGCTGTTCAACACCGGCCCGACCGTGTGGTCCGGAGTCAGGGAGGTCGAGCCGGGCGGCGTGCTCGCGCTGGACCGGGGCGGCATCCGTGAACGCCGCTACTGGCAGCTGGAGGCTACAGACCACACCGACGACCACGACACGGCCATCGAGCGGATCCGCAGCCTGGTCGGTGCCGCAGCCCGCAGCCAGCTCGAAGCGGACGTCCCGCTGTGCAGCCTGCTGTCCGGGGGCATCGACTCCACGGTCCTGACCGCGTTGCTCGCCGACGAACTGTGCCGGCGCGAAGGCCCGGACGCCCGCATCCGCTCCTACGCCGTCGACTACAGCGACCAGGCGGAACAGTTCACCGGCGACGTCCTGCGCACCGGCCACGACACGCCCTATGCCATCGAGGCCGGCGCATTCATCGGCACCGACCACAGCACGGTCGTCCTCGACCCGCGCGCCTTGCTCGACCCCGAGCACCGCAAGGCCGTCGTCGTGGCCCGCGACTCACCCATCGGTGTCGGCGACATGGACACGTCGCTGTACCTGCTGTTCGGCGAGATCCGCAAGCACTCCACCGTCGCCCTCTCCGGCGAGGCGGCCGACGAGGTCTTCTGCGGCTACCCCTGGTTCCACAACCCGAAGGCCCTGGCAGCGGAAACCTTCCCGTGGCTGCTGGTGACGGGCGACGAGGCGGCCATGCCCCTGAACCCGGAACTCGACCTGCGTATGGGTGAGTTCCGCGACGACACGTACCGCACCGCGCTCGCCGCCGTACCGCACCTGGACGGCGAGAGCCCCTCCGAACACCGCCAACGCGAGATGCAGCACCTGTCGTTGACCCGCTGGCTGCGCCAGCTCCTGCACCGCAAGGACCGCCTCAGCATGGCGCAGGGCCTGGAGGTCCGCGTCCCGTACTGCGACCACCGGCTCGTCGAGTACGCCTTCACCACCCCCTGGGCGCTGAAGAGCTTCGACGGACGGGAGAAGAGCCTGCTGCGCGCCATGGGCGCCGGCCTCGCTCCGGACTCGGTGCTGCACCGCCCCAAGAACCACTACCCGGCCACCCACCACCCCGACTACAACCGCGGCCTGCAGCAGCTGGCCCGCGACGCCCTCGCCACCGAACAGGTCCGCGCCCTCGCCGACGAGACCCGCATCAAGCCCTGCCTCGACACCCCGCCCGACCGACTGGAGTGGGGCCACCGCCTACGCCTCGAACGCATCGTCGACCTCGCCCTCTGGCTGGACCACTACCGGCCCGAACTCGCCCTCTGAGGAGCCTCCCCATGACCCTCCAGGAACAGCAGCCAGTCCAAGACCCGGCCGCCTTGCCCGACCCCGTGCCGCTGATGGGCTGCCCCTACAAGAGCAACCCCTACCCCCTGTACGAGCAGATGCGCGAGGCCGGCCCCGTCCACCGGGTCCTTTTCCCCAGCGGCGTCCAAGCCTGGCTCGTCACCGGCTACGACGCCGCCCACGCCGCGCTGAACGACGACCGCCTCGGCAAGAACCACGACCGCGGCAACGACCGCTGGCGAGCCCGCGCCTCGATCATGCCCGAGCCGCAGCACTCCCAGCTCCAGGTGCACCTCCTTCACCAGGACCCGCCCAAGCACACCCGGATGCGCCGCTTCGTGACGGACGCCTTCACCCCACGCCGCATCGAGCAGCTCCGCCCCCGCTTCCAGGAACTGGCCGACGCCCTCGTCGACGCCCTGCCGGAGCACGGCCCCGCGGACCTCGTCACCGGATTCGCCGCACACTTCCCCTTCCAGGTCCTCGCCGAAGTCATCGGCCTCCCGCAGGAACTCGCGGCCCGCTTCGACCGCGACTGGGGCAAGGTCGTCCAGCCGGTCGGCCCCACCGAACCCGGCCGCCCCCTCTACGAGGCCCGCCTGCACGGCCTGCAGAGCTACATCGCCGATGTCGTGGCCCACAAGCGTGAACACTGGGACGACGACCTGCTCAGCCGCCTCGTGGTGGCCCGCGACCGCCGCGAACTGTCGCAGGAGGAGCTGGACTCGATGATCTTCCAGCTCCTCGTCGCGGGCCAGGAGCCGGTCACCAACCAGATCACCACGGCCCTGATCGCCCTCTTCCGCAACCCGGACCAGCTCGCCCGCCTGCGCGACAACCCGAACCTGCTGCCGTGCGCCGTCGAGGAACTCCTGCGCTACGACAGCGCCTTCGAGCTCACCACCTGGCGCTTCTTCGACAAGGACAGCGACCTGCACGGCACGCGCGTCCCCGGCGGCGACTCGGTGATCGTCTCCCTGTGCGCCGCCAACCGCGACCCGCGCCGCTTCCCCGACCCGGACACTCTCGACTTCGACCGCTCGCCCAACCCCCACCTCGCCTTCGGCCACGGCATCCACTTCTGCCCCGGCGCCGCCCTCGCCCGCGCCGAACTCCAGATCGCCCTCGGCACCCTCCTCGCTCGCCTGCCCGGCCTCCATCTGGCCATCAGAGACGAGGACATCGAGTGGATCCCGGCCGTCCTCGGCCGCGGCACCAACCACCTCCCCGTCGGCTACGACCACCGCCTCTGACACCGACGTACCGCTGACCGGGTCAGGCCGCACCGGCCGACCCGGCCCCGGCTGACCCACACCCACCGACCTCAGGCGCCTGGCCTCCACTCCCGCCACGGCGCCATGTCGACGTGCCCTCGCACGCCCTCGTACCCCAGGAGGAACGACATGCCCCTGACGACCGCGCCGGACACCCTCCCCACCCGCATCGGCACCCAGATCCTGAACCTGCTCCTGCCCCACCACCGCACCAGCGACCGGACCTCCGCGACAGCCGAGGCGTTCCCGCACCAACTGCGGCGCATCTCCACCTTCGTACGCGACGGCTCGCCTGTCGTCTTCACCCTGCCCGGCTTCCCCTGCAAGTCCCCCAACCCGGCCAAGGTCCTCGGTCACCTCCCCGACCAGGGCGAACGCCTCTCTCTGACCTTCCTGAACACCCTGTGCACGCGGATCGAGCGGATCTACCCGCCCGGCGCCTATCTGATCATCTGCTCGGACGGCCACGTCTTCGGCGACCTCATCGGTGTCCCCGACAACCACATCGACGCCTACGCCGACGACCTACGAATACAGATAGGCCGGATGGGCCTCCACAGACTGTCCGTCTTCGATCTCCGCGACGTCCTCGGCGACCTCCCGCACGACACGAAACGCGCCCACATCCACGAGCGCTACGCCCCCACCCTGGAGGCTCTCCGCGCCGAGACCCGCGCCGACGACCAGGCCCTGGCCCTCTACCGGGGCATCACCCGCTTCCTCATCGAGGACACCGCCGACTGGACCGGCACCCGCTCCGCCCTCCAACGCGCGTGCCGACAACGGGCTTACGGCGTCATCCAGCGCAGCCGCGCCTGGGGCACCCTGATCGCCGAACACCACCCCCGCGCGGTACGCCTCTCCATCCATCCCCAGCCCATCGGCGCCCCGAAATTCGGCATCCGCCTCCTCGACGCCCCGGACGCGTGGACCACTCCTTGGCACTCCGCCGCCCTGCGCCGCACGGACGGCACGTGGACCCTCGTTCCCAGGGCAAGGGCTGCCCGACAGGGACGACTGGTACAGCAGGACGGCAGGGCCAGTCACTTCGACCAGAACGGGATGGCGTGTCTGTCTCGGGTTCAGTGACGGTGCCCCGACGCAACCCCGACAAGGCGCGGCTGTATGTCGCTCGCGATCGTGACGGTAGAAGCGGCGGCGGGGGCGCTGGTGGACCGACCGCTGGCTGCTGTTGGGCCGTGGCCGGGTCCCCCGGGGCCGCCTGCCACTAGGAACCCGGTGAGGCCGTCGATGTCCTCGGCCCCCCTGAGGCGCCGCGAGCCGGCACCCTCGCGTGGGCGTGTCCAAAGAAGCGGAGAAGCTCTCCGTGTCCGCAATGCAAGACCTGTCCGGGAAGTTCTTGACCGACCTGGTGGACATCTGCTGAACTCCCGACCCATGAACCCGCGCGTGGACCTGACCCGGCGGCGCCACATCGATCTGGCGCACGTCTCCAGCGCGTTTTGTTGTCGCTGATCCGGCAAGTGGTCCCCGGCAGCGGCCGGCGCGCGCCCATGGCGGGCGCCGGGCAGCGGCGGTGCGAGGCCGCCCGCACCGCGATGCCTTCCCGCGGGATCGTCGTATCCACCTGCTGAGGGCTCCCGCCTCCTCTTCTTCTTCTCGCATTCGTATGAGCCGGAAGCCTGTGCGCGCACGCCGACGCGGTCGCTGAGAACGCGGCTGCAGCGGTCCTGCGACCACGCGCTTTCCCTCCGGCCCGACCACCGGCGCTTCGCATGTGGTCGATCGGTCTTGCGCAGTACCAGCCCCTTCACCCGACTCCCCGATCCTCAACACCCCTTGGTGTGCCCGTCTGTCCGGGAGGGACCCCCTCATGCCTGTGTCCATCCGTAAGCTCACCGGCCGCATCGGCGCGGTCGTCGAGGGCGTCGACCTCACGGCGACTCCCGATCTCTCGACGATCACGGCGCTCCGTGACGCCCTCAACGAGCACAAGGCGATCGTCTTCGACGACGTGAACCTCGACAACGCCGGCCAGGAGCGCGTGGCCCGGTGGTTCGGCGAACTCACCACCGCCCACCCGAACGTGCCGGCCACCGACGGGACGACGAACGTGCTCGCCGTCGACAGCGAGACGTCCAAGGCCAGCGAATGGCACACGGACGTCACCTTCGTGGTCAACCCGCCGCAGCTCACCACGCTCCGGTCGATCGTGACCACGCCGTACGGCGGCGAGACGCTCATCGCCAACGCCGCCGCGGCCTACCGCGACTTGCCCGAACCGCTGCGCGCCCTCGCGGACTCGCTGCGCGTCGTGCACACCAACCAGTACGACTACGCCCGCCCCGCGGCCACGACGGCACAACGGCAGGAGTACGACCGAGCCTTCGTGTCGACGCCCTACGAGGCGGAGCACCCGGTCGTGCGAGTGCATCCGCTGACGGGCGAACGCGGGCTGTTCATCGGCGGGTTCGCCAAGCGGATCGTCGGCCTGTCGGGCAGCGAGTCGGCCGATGTGCTGCGCCTCCTCCAGTCGTATGTGACGCGTCCGGAGAACATCGTGCGCTGGACCTGGTCCCCGAACCAGCTGCTGATCTTCGACAACCGGATCACCCAGCACTACGGGGTGGACAACTACGACGACCACCCGCGCCGCCTCAACCGCGTGACGGTCGCCGGAGAGGTGCCGGTCGGTGTCGACGGCCGCCGCAGCGAGCAGCTCGTGGGCGATGCCTCGCACTACAGCAGCGTGCTGGCGGTGGCGGCATGACCGAGGTCCGCATCCCGGCCCCGGCCGTCACCAAGGGCCCGGAGGCCGAACCGACGAGCGCGCGGCAACGCGAGGTGTTCCTGCCGCGCGACGCCCGCCGCCGGACGCCGCTCAGCGCACTCCGCGAGCGCCTGCGCTGGCCCCTCGGGGTCTATACGACTCCGGTCGTGATCCTCATCGCCTGGGAGGTGCTCGCCCGTGCCGGAGTGCTGTCGAAGACCTACGCTCCGGCGCCGACCTCCATCGTGAAGTCCGCCGCCGACCTCTGGCAACAGGGCGTCCTCGGGCCGGACCTGGCCATCTCGCTGCAACGGGCAGGCATCGGTCTCGCGATCGGTCTGACCGTGGGCATCGTCACCGGAGTGCTCGGCGGGCTGCTGCGCAGCGGCGAGTATCTGTTCAACGGCGTCGTGCAGGTGCTCAACACGATTCCGCTGCTGGCGGTGCTGCCGCTGATGATCGTGTGGTTCGGCATCGACGAACTCACGAAGGTGCTGCTGATCTCCTTCGGCGCCGGCGTCCCGATGTATCTCAACCTGTTCGCCGCGATCAGGGGCGTCGACCAGCGCCTGATCGAGATGGCGCGCACGACGGGCGCGGGCACCTGGCGCCTGGTGGCGCGGGTGCTGGTGCCCGGAGCCCTGCCGGGGTTCCTGGTCGGACTCCGGTTCTCCCTCGCGTACAGCGTCCTGGGCCTCGTCGCCGCCGAAACGGTCAACGCCGACCAGGGACTTGGCTTCCTCATCACTCAAGGGCAGACCTATCTGCAGACCAACCAGGTCTTCGTGGGGCTGGTGATCTACTCGCTGCTCGGCCTGCTCGCCGACCAGTTCGTCCGGGTTCTCGAGCGGGTGCTGCTGCGGTGGCGCCCCAGTTATGAGGCGTCATGAGCAGCGCAGTAGCGACCGAGCTTCGCCGGCAGACCGGGGTCGTCGTCGAGCAGGTGGTCCGCCGGTTCGGTGACCGGGTGGTGCTCGACCACCTGGACCTCGCCATCGCCGACGAGGAGTTGGTGATCCTGCTCGGCCCCTCGGGCTGCGGCAAGAGCACCCTGCTGCGGCTGCTCGCCGGACTGGACCGGCCCGACGGAGGGCGGGTGGAGGTCCCGGCGCGGCGTGCGATCGTCTTCCAGGCCGACCGTTTGCTGCCGTGGCAACGGGTGTTGCGCAATGTCACCCTCGGCCTGCACGGACCCGACGCGGAACAGCGGGCCCTCGATGTGCTCGCCGAGGTCGGACTCGCGGGCCGGGAGAGGGCATGGCCCAAGGAGCTTTCCGGCGGCGAGGCCCAGCGGGTGTCGCTCGCGCGGGCTCTGGTGTCCGAGCCCGAACTCGTGTTGCTCGACGAGCCGTTCGCCGCCCTCGACGCCATCACCCGGCTGCGCATGCACGAGCTCGTACGGGCGCTGCGGACCAAGCACCACGCCGCGATGCTGCTCGTCACCCACGACGTCGACGAGGCGATCGCCCTGGCGGACCGCATCGTCGTCATGAGCAACGGTCGCATCGGCACCTCGCACGAGGTGCACCTCTCCGCCGCGCACCGGGAAGCGAGCGTCGCACGCGAGGAACTCCGCGCACGGCTGCTGGAAGACCTCGGCCTCGCCGGCCAGCACTGACCTCCCCGAACACCCTCACCCCGGCACAGAAAGCACGACAACCATGCGAAAGAGAACCACCAGACTCATCGGCGCCATCGGCTCGCTCGCCCTCGCGGGCACCCTCGTCGCCTGCGGATCGTCGTCTTCGAACAGCGCCGCGCCGCTGAGCAACGCCGCCGAGGCGAGCGACGCCAAGCACCCCGAGTGGAGCAAGTACACCTTCACCATCGGCGACAACGGCGGTGACGGCAGCCAGGAGCTGGCGAAGATCACCGGCGTGTTCGACAACGCGCCGTACAAGGTGAAGTTCGCCCGGTTCACCTACGGCCCGCCGCTCGTGCAGGCCGAGGCCTCGGGCGACATCGACCTCGGCAGCGTCGGCGACGTGCCACCGATCACCGGCGCCGCGAAGGAGTACGGCTTCAAGGTCGTCGCCGTCAACCGCTCGCTCACGCCCGGCCAGGCGGTGGAGAACATCATCGTGCCGAAGGGCTCGAAGCTGAAGACGGCCGCCGATCTCAGAGGCAAGAGGATCGCTGTTCCGCAGGGCAGTTCGGCTCACGGCCTGGCCCTGAACGCGCTGAAGAGCGTCGGCCTCACCCCCAAGGACGTGAAGCTGACCTTCCTCGACCCGGCGGCTGGCGCGACGGCGTTCAACACCGGCAAGGTGGACGCCTGGTCGATCTGGAACCCCCAGTCCGCGATCGCGGTCAAGAACGGCGCGCGGATCCTGGTGAAGGGTCTCCCGCCGATCGACCAGACGAGCAGCTACTACGTCGCCAGTGACACGTCGCTGAAGGACAGGACCAAGCGTGCTGCTCTCACGGACGTCCTGAAGAGGCTCTCGCGAGAGTTCGCCTGGGCGGTCAAGAACCCCGACCAGTACGCGCAGGCGCTCTCGAAGGAGCAGGGCATCCCGCCGGCCGACGCCAAGGCGTCCCTGGCCGCCTACTCGAACCGGGTGACCCCGGTGGAGCAGTCGGACATCGAGCTGGAGCAGAAGCTCGCCGACGCCTTCCTGGAGGCGGGGCAGATCACCAAGAAGGTCGACGTCGAGTCGATCACCGACAACCTCCTGCCGGCCGGTTACGACAGTTCCAAGCTGAAGGTCACCTCATGAGCGCGAGACGGCGTCGGCTCCATCTCAACGCCTTCCTCATGGAGGCGGGTCACCACGAGGCGGCGTGGCGGCTCCCGCACAGCAATTCCCGGGCGGACTTCGACCTGCGGCACTGGATCGAGCTGGCGCAGCTGGCCGAGAGCGCCAAGTTCGACTCCCTGTTCCTCGCGGACGGCCCGGCACTCATCGGCACCGGCGAGTTCCGCCCGCCGGGCCAGCTCGAACCGCTGACCCTGCTGACCGCGCTGTCCCAGGCGACCAGCAGGATCGGCCTCATCGCGACCGTGTCGTCGACCTACAACGAGCCCTACAACCTCGCCCGCCGGCTCGCCTCCGTCGACCACGTCAGCGGCGGCCGCGCCGGCTGGAACATCGTCACCTCCGCCGGAGCCGACGAGGCCGCCAACTTCGGTCTCGACGACCGCCCCGGCCACGCCGAACGCTACGCCCGCGCCGACGAGTTCCTGAAGGTCGCCAAGGCGCTGTGGGACAGCTGGGAGTCCGAGGCCGTCCTCGCGGACAGGACCACAGGACGCTACGCCGACCCCGCGCGTCTGCACCGCCTCGACCACCGGGGCCGGTACTTCAAGGTGGCAGGCCCGCTCAACGTCGAGCGTCCACCGCAGGGTTACCCGCTGCTCGTCCAGGCCGGCTCCTCCGAGGACGGCAAGGACTTCGCGGCCCGCCACGCAGAGGCGATCTTCACCGCGCACGCGACGTACGAGCGTGCGGCCGCCTTCTACGCCGACATCAAGGCGCGGACCAGGGCCGCTCGCCGCGACCCGGACGGTGTGATCGTCCTGCCCGGCATCGTCCCGTACATCGGGTCGACCGAGGAGGAGGCCCGGGCGCTCGCGCGGCAGTTCGACGAGCTGCGCGTTCCGGAGTACGGGCTGCGTCAGCTGGCCGCCGTGTTCGAGACCGAGCCGTCGGTCTTCGAACTCGACGAGCGCCTGCCGGACTTCATCCTCGCCAGGCCGAAGCTGGAAGGCTCGCAGAGCCGCTCCGACCTGATCATCGATCTTGCGGTCCGCGAGCAGCTGACGGTCCGGCAGATCATCTCCCGGCTGGGCGGCGGGCGCGGTCACTTCGAGTTCATCGGGACGCCCGAGCAGGTCGCTGACACGATCATCGCCTGGTTCGAGGGCGGTGCCGCGGATGGGTTCAACATCATGGCGCCCGCCCTGCCGTCGGGCCTCGCGGCCTTCGTCGAGCATGTGCTGCCGATCCTGCGCGGCAAGGGGCTGTTCCGCGAGGAGTACGAGGGCACGACCCTGCGTGAGCACTACGGGCTCCCGGTCCCGGCGAACCAGTTCCATGGCTGACGAGCTCGCGACTGCCGCCGCTTCCCGGAGCGGCGGGAGTCCGCCCGCGCTGCGGGTCGAGGGCCTTCGCAATTCCCACGAAGACGGCTTAGGGGCAGCCGAACACCTTCCTCGGCTTCGACCGGCTGGGCATCGACCCCTTCACCGACCTGTTCGAGATCACTCTGCTGGCCGAAGGCACGGTACGCGGCACGGCGGTGTGCGCATCGCCGACCACGACTGCTCGACCGACGTCCCCGGCCTGTACGCGGCCGGCGACACCGCAACCCGCGAGCTGATCTGCGGCGGCTTCACCGGAGGCGGTAGCCACGACGCCGCGTGGGCGGCGTCCTCGGGCAGCTGGGCCGGCCGGGGCGCCGCCGAGTTCGCCACCCGGCGGGTCCGTCCGGACCGTGGGCTGCGGCCCGTGGGGACGGCCGGCCTCCGCCCGACCGGTGCCGTGAACGCAGGTCACGGCGAGGTCGTCGCCGCCGTCCAGCGCGAGGTCCTGCCGTACGACCGTAACTACCTGCGGCACGCCGACCGTCTCGAGCCGGCTCTGCGGTCGCTGCACGGGACGCGGTCCGCGGTCCGCGAAGGGCTGGGGGCGAGCGGTGAGGAACTCTTCCGGGCCAGGGAAGCGGCCGCGATGGCGGCCCACGGCCGCTGGATGTACCACGCGGCACTGCAGCGCACCGAATCGCGCGGCATGCACAAGCGGGCCGACCGGCCGACGCAGGATCCGGCCCAGCACCATCGGCTGCTCACCGGTGGGCTCGACGAGGTCTGGAGCCGTCCGGAGCCGGCGTCGCGGGCTCTGGTCACGAGCGGAGGCCGAGCCGCGTGATCGAGATCGCCGAGCCGGACCGCTGCATCGCCTGCAACTGGTGCATCGAGGTGTGCCGGACGCGCGTCTTCGATCGCGGTGCCGACGGCGTTCCGTTGATCGCGTGACAGGACAGCTGCCAGACCTGCTTCCAGTGCGAGGCGTACTGCCCGACCGACGCGCCGTTCGTCGCCCCGCTGGTGACCGCGGTCGCTCCGGGCTCGCGCTTCGGCCGTTCACCTGGTGGACCGGCGTTGACAAATGTTCGGGCCGTTGCCTTAACTACTGCCCAGAACGGTCATGAGCGTCAGCGACAAGCCCTGGCTTGCTGACCGGCAACCCTCCCGCCGCGGTGGGGTGCCCCAGGTGACGACCCGGCCGATGAAGTTTCGGTAAGCGCGAGGCCCCAGGGCCGGAACAGTGACGGTGACACCATGTACGCAGCTCCCAGGACGGCCGCCCGCCGCTCCCCGGGCTGCGTACCGTCGTACGCGAACCTGCTCGTCGCCGATCGTGCCGTCGATCTGCTCCGCGTGAACAGCGCACTGTGTACCGCACCGGGCCGCGCCCGCTGTCGGGGCTGACACCTCCCCGCAGCCCCCGCACTTCCTGACGAACACCGCGCCCGCGGTGTGCCCCCTTGCCCTCCCCGCCCCGGTACCTCGCCGTCGTGTGCGCCGCCGCATGCCGCCGTGCTTCCGGGGTGTGTGCCCACCCAGCCGGAGCCCACCATGAGTGAACCCCCTGGTGCCACCGTCACCCTCGCCGAGGCGCCGACCGTCGACGAACCGTCAAAAGCTCTCACAGCCCAGCGGGTTCTTCCGCTGCGGCGGCCAGGCCGCTGGATCCTCACCGCGGTCGTGCTGGTCCTGGTCGCCCAGTTCGTGCACGGACTGGTCACCAACCCCTTCTACCAGTGGGACCGCTGGAGCTACTGGTTCCTGCGCCCCACCATCCTCGACGGCCTGCTGATCACCCTCGAAGTCACCGCCTACAGCGCGGTGCTGGGCCTTGTCGGCGGCATTGTGCTCGCACTGGGCCGGCTCTCGAAGAGCCCGGTGCTGCGCGCGGTCAGCTGGACCTACGTCTGGGCGCTGCGCTCCATCCCGCTCATCGTGGTGCTGATCTTCCTCTACAACTTCAGCGCTCTGTACAAGACGTTGAGCGTCGGCATCCCCTTCGGCCCGGCCTTCTTCTCCTTCGACGAGTCGAGACTCGCCACCGACATGGTCGTCGCCGTCGTCGGCCTCAGCCTCAACGAGGCCGCCTACGCGGCCGAGGTCGTACGCGGCGGCATCCTCTCCGTCGACCAGGGCCAGCACGAGGCTGCCGCGGCGCTCGGCCTGCCGAAGGGCTACCAGTTCCGGAAGATCGTCTTCCCGCAGGCGCTGCGCTCGATCATCCCGAACTACGTCAACCAGCTCATCGGCCTGATCAAGGGAACCTCGCTGGTCTTCTACGTCTCCCTGCTCGACCTGTTCGGCTCCGCGCAGACCATGGGCGCCACCTACCCCGGAGACATCGTGCCGCTGCTGCTGGTCGTCACCGTCTGGTACCTGATCCTGACCAGCATCGTGTCCGTCATCCAGTTCTACGTCGAGCGGCACTACGCCCGCGGTGCCACCCGCAGCCTGCCGCCGACGCCGCTGCAGAAGCTCCGCACCGGTCTCTCCGGCCTGCGGGCCCGTATCCGCCGGGAGGCCGCCGTATGACCGCCGAGACGCTCGAAGCCCTGGCGGACGTCGAGGCCGCCACCGTCGAGGTCCACGACGTGCACAAGTGGTACGGCACCCACCGGGTACTGGACGGCGTCGACCTGACCGTCCGCCCCGGCGAGGTCACCGTCATCCTGGGCCCCTCCGGCTCCGGCAAGTCCACCCTGCTGCGGGTCATCAACCACCTGGAGAAGCCCGAGATCGGCTACGTCAGCATCAACGGCGAGCTGATCGGCGTGAAGCGGCAGGGCGACCGGCTCAAGGAGCTCAGCGAGCGGGCCATCCTCACCCAGCGCGGCCGGATCGGCTTCGTCTTCCAGAACTTCAACCTGTTCCCGCATCTGACCGTGCTGGACAACGTGGCCGCCGCCCCGGTCGCGACCGGGAAGCTCACCAAGCCCGAAGCCCGGGAACTGGCCCGCGAGTTGCTCGTCCGGGTCGGCCTCGCCGACAAGACCGGCGCCTACCCGCGCCAGCTCTCCGGCGGCCAGCAGCAGCGCGTCGCCATCGCCCGCGCCCTCGCGCTGCGCCCCGGCGTCATCCTCTTCGACGAGCCCACCTCCGCCCTCGATCCCGAACTGGTCGGTGAAGTCCTCGCCGTCATCAAGGACCTGGCGACCAGCGGCACCACCCTCGTCATCGTCACCCACGAGATCGGCTTCGCCCGCGAGATCGCCGACCGGGTCGTCTTCATCGACGGCGGCAAGATCATCGAGCAGGGCCCGCCCTCCGAGGTCCTCGACAAGCCGCGACACGAGAGGACCAGGGACTTCCTCAGCAAGGTCCTCTGACCCTCGCATCCCAAGACCTCCCCCCACGCCACCCTCATCACCTTCAGCGACAAGGAACGGCCATGCCCACCCACTTCACCCGACGCAGCCTGATACGCGGCATCACCGCGGCGACCGCCGTCGCCTCCCTGGCCACCGGGCTCGCCGCCTGCGGTGGCAACAGCGACGCGGCCACCACCACCGAAGCCGCCAAGTCCGGCGAGGTCGTCATCGGACGTGTCTCCAACGGCGCCGCCACCCAGACCACCATCAAGGTCTCCGAGGTCAAGTCCATCAGCGCCGAACTGCCCGCCGCCGTCAAGAAGAGCGGCAAGCTGGAGATCGGCATCGGTGCCCTGCCCGCCGGGTTCCCGCCGCTGGCGTACGTCGGCAACGACCAGAAGACCCTCACCGGCTCCGAGCCCGACCTCGGCCGCCTGGTCGCCGCGGTGTTCGGGCTCAAGGCCGAGGTCAAGAACTCCACCTGGGAGAACCTCTTCGTCGGCATCGACAGCGGCAAGGTCGACGTGGCCTTCTCCAACGTCACCGACACCGAGGAGCGCAAGAAGAAGTACGAGTTCGCCTCCTACCGGCAGGACAACCTCGCCTTCCTCGTGCCGAAGAAGAGCACCTGGAACTTCGACGGCAACTACGAGAACCTCGCCGGCAAGACGATCGCCGTCGGCTCCGGCACCAACCAGGAGAAGATCCTCCTGGAGTGGAAGGACAAGCTGGCCAAGGAGGGCAAGAAGCTCACCGTCAAGTACTTCCAGGACAGCCCCAGCACCTACCTCGCCCTGAACAGCGGCAAGATCGACGCCTCCTTCGGTCCCAACCCCGGCTTCGCGTATCACAACCGTCAGGTGGCCAACACGCCCAACGCCACCCGTACAGCGGGCATCTACTCCGGCGCGGGCGCGAGCCTGCAGGGCCTGATCGCGGCAACGGCGAAGAGGGACAGCGGACTCGCCAAGCCACTGGCCGACGCGATCAACTACCTGATCAAGAACGGTCAGTACGCCGAGTGGCTCAAGGCGTACAACCTCTCCAACGAGGCCGTCGCCAAGTCCGAGGTGAACCCGCCGGGCCTGCCGCTCGACAACTCCTGACCAGTGCGTGCCGGGGACTCCACCGCCGCCCCGCGATGGAGTCCCCTCGCGCCGGACACCCCGAGCCGCACCCCGGAGACCGCCACACCATGTCCGTCACCACCCTCGACGCCAGTTCCTCGCACATCCTGGACAACCCCGCCTGGGCCGCGCTCACCGGCCCCCACGCCCACTTCGCCGAACGAATCGGCAACGCTGCCCGCTATCACCGGGACGTGGCTCCCTTCTACGCCGTCTCCGACGAGGACGACCCGCGCGCCTGGGCCGACCTTGCCGCGCTCGTCGGCCCCGGCGGCACCGCCTCGGTGCGGGGCGTCACCGAGGCACCGGAGGGCTGGGAGGTGGTCGGCACCGGTCACGGCGTCCAGCTCGTGGACACCGGCCTGCGGGCGGAGCCCGACCCCGAGGCCGTACGGCTCGGCCCCGACGACGTGCCCGAGATCCTCGGCCTGGTCGCCCGCACCGAACCCGGGCCCTATCTGCCCCGCACCGTCGAGATGGGCACCTACCTGGGCATCCGCCACCGCGGCCGCCTGATCGCCTTGGCCGGCGAACGCCTCCATCCACCCGGCTGGACCGAGATCAGCGCCGTGTGCACCGACCCGGCGTATCGCGGCCGGGGTCTGGCCACCCGCCTGGTCCGCGCGGTCGCGGCCGGCATCAAGGAGCGCGGCGAGCGGCCCTTCATGCACGCCAAGGCCGACAACGCGAACGCGATCCGGCTGTACGAGTCGATCGGCTTCACCCTGCGCCGCCGTACGGTCTTCTCGCTCGTACGGCGGACCGAAGCCGCCGTCCTGGAAGAAACGGCATAGCTGTGCCGTTGTCCTTGTCGAAGGCGATGATGTGGAGGTGGGCCGCGATGACACGTGTACCGCGTGCCGTGTGCCTCCACAGCCGGCCCCACATCGACCTCCAGCGCGTGGCCGGCTCCCTCTGTAGCTCCTGACCCCGTTTCCCCAGCGCCGTGCGCCCCGCTTCCCGCGGGCCGGTGATCTCGTACGGACCTCCAGGAAGGCACCCTCGTGGCCTCAACTCCCTCATCCCACCTGCACCTTGCCGTCGCCCTTGAGGGCACCGGCTGGCACCCCGCCTCCTGGCGCGAGCAAGTCGCCCGGCCCCGGGAGCTGTTCACCGCCGGATACTGGGCCGACCTGGTCGCCGAGGCCGAGCGCGGCCTGCTCGACTTCGTCACCCTCGAGGACGGCCTCGGCCTGCAGTCCTCGCACTACGGCGAGTTGGACGGCCGCACCGACCAGGTCCGCGGCCGACTCGACGCCGTACTGATCGCCTCCCGCATCGCTCCCCTCACCCGGCACATCGGCCTGGTGCCGACGGTGATCGCCACCCACACGGAGCCCTTCCACATCTCCAAGGCCATCGCCACCCTCGACTACGTCAGCACCGGCCGTGCGGGCCTCCGGGTGCAGATCTCCGCCCGCCCGCACGAGGCCGACCATTTCGGCCGCCGCACTTTCCCGCCGATCAACCTCGAGGAGTTGCAGACGCCGGCCGGACAGGAGCGCCTCACCGATCTGTTCGACGAGGCCGCCGACTACATCGAGGTGGTGCGTCGGCTCTGGGACAGCTGGGAGGACGACGCCGAGATCCGCGACGTCGCCACCGGCCGCTTCGTCGACCGCGACAAGCTGCACTACATCGACTTCGAGGGCAAGCACTTCAGCGTCAAGGGCCCGTCCATCACCCCGCGCCCGCCGCAGGGCCAGCCGCTGGTCACCTCCCTCGCCCACCAGACCGTCCCGTACCGGCTGGTCGCCCAGCAAGCCGACGTCGGCTACGTCACCCCGCACCATACCGACCAGGCCCGCGCGATCGTCGCCGAGATCCGTGCCGAGCAGGCGGCGGCCGGGCGTTCCGACGAACTCCTGCACATTTTCGGTGACTTGCTGGTCTTCCTCGACGACGACCAGGGCGCCGCCGAGGACCGACGCGCACGGCTCGACGTCCTCGCGGGCGAGCCGTACACGAGCGACGCGCGCATCTTCACCGGTACGTCCGCCCAACTCGCCGACCTGCTCCAAGAGTTGGCGGAGGCGGGCCTGAGCGGCTTCCGACTGCGCCCCGCGGTCGCGGGCCGCGACCTGCCCGCCATCGTCAACGGCCTGGTCCCCGAACTCCAGCGCCGGGGCGCCTTCCGCACCGCCTACGAAGCCGACACCCTGCGCGGCCTGCTGGGCCTGCCCCGCCCCGCCAACCGCTACGCCGCAGCCGCCACGGCCTGAGCCGAAGGACCACACCACCATGAGCAAGCCGCTGAAGCAGATCCATCTGGCCGCGCACTTCCCCGGCGTCAACAACACCACCGTGTGGAGCGACCCGGCCGCCGGCAGCCACATCGAGTTCAGCTCCTTCGTGCACTTCGCGCGGACGGCCGAACGCGCCAAGTTCGACTTCCTGTTCCTCGCCGAGGGGCTCAGGCTGCGCGAACAGGGCGGAAAGATCTACGACCTGGACGTCGTCGGCCGCCCCGACACCTTCACCGTGCTGGCCGCACTGGCCGCCGTCACCGACCGGCTCGGCCTGACCGGCACCATCAACTCCACCTTCAACGAGCCCTACGAGGTGGCCCGCCAGTTCGCCAGCCTCGACCACCTCTCCGGCGGCCGCTCCGCGTGGAACGTGGTCACCTCCTGGGACGCCTTCACCGGCGAGAACTTCCGCCGCGGCGGCTTCCTGCCGCAGGAGGAGCGCTACTCGCGCGCCAAGGAGTTCCTGGCTACGGCGAACGAGCTCTTCGACTCCTGGCACGGCGAGGAGATCGTCGCCGACCAGGCGACCGGCGTCTTCCTGCGCGACGCGAAGGCCGGCTCCTTCGTCCACAGCGGCCAGCACTTCGACATCCACGGGCAGTTCAACGTCCCGCGCTCCCCGCAGGGACGCCCGGTGATCTTCCAGGCCGGTGACTCCGACGAGGGCCGCGAGTTCGCCGCCTCCAGCGCCGACGCCATCTTCAGCCGGTACGCCACCCTGGAGGGCGGCCGGGCCTTCTACACGGACGTCAAGAACCGCCTCGCCAAGTACGGCCGCCGCCACGACGAACTGCTCATCCTGCCCGCCGCGAGCTTCGTCCTCGCCGACACGGACGAAGAGGCCGGAGAACTGGCCAAGGAGGTGCGCCGACAGCAGGTCAGCGGCGCCACCGCCCTCAAGCACCTGGAGTTCGTCTGGAACCGGGACCTGTCCTCCTACGACCCTGAGGGCCCGCTGCCCGACATCGACCCCGACGTCAGCGACGACCACATCTCCAAGGGCCGCGCCCAGGTGCGCATGTACCGCGACCCGCTGGCCACCGCCCGCGAGTGGCGCGAGCTGGCCGCCGCCAACAACTGGTCCATCCGCGACCTCGTCATCGAGACCGGCAACCGGCAGAACTTCATCGGCTCCCCGGCGACCGTCGCCCGGACCATCAACGAGTACGTCCAGGCGGACGCGAGTGACGGCTTCATCCTCGTCCCGCACATCACCCCCACCGGCCTGGACGACTTCGCCGACAAGGTCGTGCCGCTCCTACAGGAACAGGGCGTCTTCCGCACCGACTACGAGGGCCCTACCCTCCGCCACCACCTCGGCCTCGCCCACCCTGACGACACGCGGGGCGAGGAGCGGGTGGCATCGTGAAATTCCTCGCCATCACACTCATCGTGCACCGCCCGGATCCCATCACCGGGGTACAGAAGCCGACCCACGACCGCTTCCGCGAGGTCCTCGACAACGCGCTGCTCGCCGAGGAGCTGGGCTTCGACGGCTTCGGCGTGGGGGAGCGCCACGAGCGGCCGTTCATCTCCTCCTCACCGACCGTCGTACTCAGCCATGTGGCCGCCCTGACGAAGCGGATCCGCCTGTTCACGGCCGTCACGACGCTCAGCCTGCTGGACCCGGTCCGGGCGTACGAGGACTACGCCACCCTCGACCACCTGTCCAACGGGCGCCTCGACCTGATCATCGGCAAGGGCAACGGCGCCGCTCAGCGCGACCTGTTCCACGTCACGCCCGAGGACCAGTGGGACCGCAACGCCGAGAGTTACGAGGTCTTCCGGAAGATCTGGCGCCAGGACAAGGTCACCGCCGACACCCGCTTCCGTCCCTCGCTGACGGACGCCGAGGTGTGGCCGCGGCCGTATCAGCAGCCGGTCCGGGTCTGGCACGGCAGCGCGACCAGCAAGGAGTCGGTCGACCTGGCCGCCCGCTACGGCGACCCGCTCTTCTCGGCGAACGTCACCAACCACATAGAGCCGTATGCCGAGTTGATCCGCCACTACCGCGAGCGGTGGGAGCACTACGGCCACGACCCGGCGCAGATCACCGTCGGCGCGGGCACGGCGGGCATCTACGTCGCCCCCACCTCGCAGGAGGCGATGGCCGCGTACCGGCCGGTCTTCGAGTCCAATCTGGCGTTCTTCAAGAAGGGCGGCCTGCCGGTCGTCTTCGAGACCCTGGAGGACTTCGTCGAACGCAGCTCCGCTCTGATCGGCAGCCCGCAACAGGTCATCGACAAGGTGCACCGCTACCACGAACAGTTCGGGCACACCGTGCTCCACCTGCACGCCGACGCGAGCGGGCTGACGGAGTCCCAGCACCGTGCCTCCCTCGAGCTGTTCCAGTCCAAGGTCGCCCCCGTGCTGCGCCGCGAGATCCCGGACCCGCCGTTCGTGTGGGGACCCGTGCTTCCGGCGCCACCGCTCACCCAGGAGTCCGTCCATGTCTGATATTGCCCTCGGCGTTCTCGACCTGGTCCCGATCCCCTCCGGCTCGACGGCAGCCGATGCCCTGCGCAACTCCATCGACCTCGCACAGCAGGCCGAGCGCTTCGGATATGCCCGCTACTGGTTCGCCGAGCACCACCTCAATCCGGGCGTGGCCGGCACGTCCCCCGCAGTCGTCCTGGCCCTGACCGCATCCGCCACCTCCACCATCCGGCTCGGTTCCGGGGCCGTGCAGCTCGGGCACCGCACGGCGCTGTCCACCGTGGAGGAGTTCGGCCTGCTCGACGCGCTGCACCCGGGCCGGTTCGACCTGGGCCTGGGCCGCTCGGGCGGCCGCCCGCCGGGACAGCCGGCCGCACCGTTGCCGACGGCGACCCCGGTCGTCGACGGCCGCACCCCGAACGGCCTGTTGATCCCGCCCCGCTTCTCCTTCGAGCATCTGCTCGGGTCACCCCGCATCGCGCTGCAGCGCAGGCTGCTTCTCCTGCCGGGCGCCGAGTCACAGGACTACGCCGAGCAGATCGACGACATCCTCGCCCTGCTCGCCGGCACCTACCGCTCCCCGGAGGGCGTCGAGGCGCACGTCGTGCCGGGGGAGGGCGCCGACGTGGAGGTGTGGATCCTGGGCAGCAGCGGTGGTCAGAGCGCCGCTGTCGCGGGCCGCAACGGTCTGCGGTTCGCGGCGAACTACCACGTCAGCCCGGCCACGGTCCTGGAGGCGGTGGAGGGTTACCGGTCCTTCTTCCAGCCTTCCGAGTTCCTCGACAAGCCGTACGTCAGCGTCTCGGCGGACGTCGTCGTCGCCGAGGACGACGCCACCGCCCGCGCACTCGCCACCGGCTACGGCCCGTGGGTCCGCAGCATCCGCACCGCCGAGGGCGCCATCGAGTACCCGACGCCGGAGGAAGCGCGCGCCCACCCATGGACCGACGAGGACCGGGCCCTCGTCCAGGACCGCCTGGACACCCAGTTCGTCGGCTCACCAGGCCGGGTGGCCGACCAGTTGGAACAGCTCCAGGAGGCCACGGGCGCCGACGAGTTGCTCATCACGACCATCACCCACGACCACACGGACCGGGTCCGTTCGTACGAACTGTTCGCGGAGGAATGGCGCCGACGGGGTCACTCCTTCCAGTCGGGCTGATGTTCGGGAGGACTTCAGTCCCCACATCGAGGTGCTTGAACCGATGGACAAACATGACGACTTGGCCGAGCCTGGCGCTTGCACAGTCGCCCGGTACCGATCAGCCCGATGCCAGTGCGCGGAGGAGAAGAGCCAGTGACTGTTGCGGGCTCTGTCCCGTGGTGTCGACGACGACGCGCTCGCGGTACCACGGCTCGTACTCCCGGTCGACGACCTGCTGCCGGTCCGGCAGCGGCAGATCTGGAATGTCGGCCGACCGCGAGGTCACGCGGCGCCGGTGCTCCGCCGTATCCGAGCACACCACCTCCACCTCGACGACACGCACCCCGCCCTGACGGCCGTGTCCCGCCAGGCGTCACGCGTCACACTCAGCGGATTGACCGATTCCGCGATCACGGTCAGCCCCTGCCGCAGATGTTCCTCGGCCAGGGCATATCCGACGGTGTAGCCCACGGGACCAACCGGGTGCCGGGCCGCCCCGGAGCGGACGATCGCCTGCTCGATGGTGTCGACCCTCAGATGGACCGCACCGATCCGGGCCGCCAGGAGACGGGCGAGCGTGGTCTTGCCGGTGCACGGGCGGCCACCCATGACGATGAGCACAGGATCATCCCTCCGTCAGCCGCCGCGAAGAAGCGCCGCACGCCTGGGCGTTGCGCACGAAGAGCTCGTGCAGGTCGCGGACCGCCCGCGGAACGGAGCCGGAATGGCGGCGCTGCAGTACCAGCAGTACGTCGGTCGCATCTCCCGCGAGCGGCCGCACAGTGATCGCGCCCCGTCGCTCCAGCGGGTCGCCGACGACGCTGAAGTCCGGCAGCACCGTGGCCCCCAGCCCCTCGGCCACCATCAGTTTGCCCATCTCCGCGCCGTCGGTGGAGTACGAGAAGGACGGAGTCCGGCCGCGGAGCAGCCGGTGCACGAAACGGTGCATCACATAGCCGGATCGCATCACGACCAGCGGCTCGGCCAGGAGACTGTCCGCGTCCACCGCATCAAGGGCCGCCAGCGGACTGTCCGGACGCACGCACACCACCGGCCGGCCGCAGAGCAACTCCGTCGTCTCGAAGCCGGGCGGAATGTCGTCGCCCCGGAGGTAGTTCACCAGTCCCAGGTCGAAGGCGCCCTCCAACAGGCCGCGGTGGATGTCGGCCTGCTGCGCGCCGACCAACTCCACCTGGGTGACCGGGTGCGAGGCCCGGAACTCGCGCACGGTCGGGATGACCAGCGGCACGGTAGCCGTGTTCACCGTGCCGAGCCGGACCATGCGGCTGATGCGGTACTGGTCGCCGGCCGCGCCGCGCAGCCGGTCGACCGCGTCCAGCACGCTCATGATGTGCGGCAGCAGCTCGCGTCCCTCGTCGCTGATCTTCGCCCCGGACCGCTTGCGCTCCAGCAGGTCCACGCCGAGCTCGCGCTCCAGATTGCGTACGGTCTCGCTGAGCGCCGGCTGGGACAGGTGCAGTTCCTCGGCGGCGCGCCGCAGCGAACCGAGCCGTGTGACGGCAGCGATGTATTCGAGCTGTTCGATACGCACGAACAGGAGGCTGCGCCCTCCCGGGACCGGGTTCAAGGGAATCCCTGTCACAACCTCGTGAATACCGACTCTCACCATGTGGAATCACATCCGGGCATTCTTGACCGGCCGGACTCCCTCCTGGTTCGATCGGTGGCATGAAGCGACAGGACCTCACGCGGCGACTCCACGTCGACCTTGCGCGTGTTTCCAGCGCCTTCTGTCGCTGTCGGGTCTGAGCGCACCCGAGGGAAACCCTCCCACCCGCTCCCTCTGTGACTTCCTTCCGTGAATTCCGGTCCCGGCTCATTTCCGTCGTGACGACGGCTTTCCCGGAAACCCCGCTCCAGCGTGCCTGAATTCCGCGGAGCTCATTCGTCCTGCCCGCGCAGCATTCTCCTGCCAGGAGTTCCCATGCCCGCATCCTCCGCATACCCCGGATCCGATCCCGTCCGCTTCGCCTACTGGGTGCCGAACGTCAGTGGCGGTCTGGTCACCAGCACCGTCGAGCAGCGCACCGACTGGGGCTACGACTACAACCGCGAACTCGCCGTCCTCGCCGAGAACAACGGCTTCGACTACGCGCTCAGCCAGGTCCGTTACATGGCCAGCTATGGCGCCGAGTACCAGCACGAGTCCACCAGCTTCAGCCTCGCCCTGCTGCTCGCCACCCAGCGGCTGAAGGTCATCGCCGCCGTCCACCCCGGCCTGTGGCACCCGGGCGTCCTCGCCAAGCTCGGCGCCACCGCCGACCACCTGTCGAACGGCCGCTTCGCCGTCAATGTCGTCAGCGGCTGGTTCAAGGGCGAGTTCACCGCGCTGGGCGAGCCCTGGCTGGAGCACGACGAACGCTACCGGCGCTCCGAGGAGTTCATCCGTGCCCTGCGGAAGATCTGGACCGAGGACCACGCCGAGCTCGCCGGTGACTTCTACCGGTTGCGCGACTTCTCCCTCAAGCCCAAGCCGCTGAACACCCCCGAGCGTCCGCACCCGGAGATCTTCCAGGGCGGCAACTCCACCGCCGCGCGCGCCATGGCCGGCCGCGTCTCCGACTGGTACTTCTCCAACGGCAAGGACTTCGACGGCGTCACCGAGCAGATCAATGACGTTCGTGCCTCAGCCGTCCAAGCGGGCCGTACGGCACCGAAGTTCGGCCTCAACGGGTTCCTCATCGCCCGCGACACCGAGGCCGAGGCCCGCGAGACGCTCCGTGAGATCGTCGCCAAGGCCGACACGCAGGCCGTGCACGGCTTCCGCGACGCCGTCCAGCAAGCCGGTCCGTCCACCGGCGACGGCAAGGGCATGTGGCAGGACTCGACGTTCGAGGACCTCGTCCAGTACAACGACGGCTTCCGCACCGGCCTGATCGGCACCCCCGAGCAGATCGCCGAACGGATCGTCGCCTACAAGCGGCTCGGCGTCGACCTCTTCCTCCTCGGCTTCCTGCACTACCTGGAGGAGGTCGAGTACTTCGGCAAGCGGGTGCTGCCCCTGGTGCGCGAACTGGAGGCACAGGAAGCCGCGTCCGAGCCCGCCGCCGCCCACGCCTGACCGCGGCCCGCACACGAAACGACGAACCGAAAGGTCCTCCCATGGCCACTGTCCTGTCCGTCTCCGGAAGCCCCTCCGCCACCTCCCGCACCGCTCGGCTGCTGCGCCACCTGGACGAGCGGCTCATCGCGCAGGGGCACGAGGTGATTGCGCTGGACGTTCGTACCCTGCCTGCCGAGGCGCTGCTCGGGGCCGACTTCGCTCACCCGGCGATCGTCCGGGCCACCGCCCTGTTCGAGCAGGCGGACGGGGTGGTGATCGGTACCCCCGTCTACAAGGCCGCCTACTCCGGACTGCTGAAGTCCCTGCTCGACCTGCTCCCGCAGTACGCCCTGGCGGGCAAGACGGTCCTCCCGCTGGCCACCGGCGGCACCACCGCCCACGTCCTGGCCATCGACTACGCCCTGCGCCCGGTGCTGGCCTCCATGGGGCCTGCGCACATCACGCCGGGCTGGTTCACGCTCGACAAGGACATCACGGTGGGCGAGGACGGCACGCTGACCGTCGCGCCGGGATCGGCCGAGGCTCTGGCGCAGCTCACGGACCAGTTCTCGTCCGCGCTGGGCGGGCGGACGACACTGCTGGCGGCCGCCGGATGAGCGCCGCGCACGTCATCGCGGACGACGCCGAGGCCCTTGCCGTGGCCGCGGAGCTGGCCGCGGACTTCCGCAAGGGCGCCGCCGAGCGGGACGCGCGGCGCAGGCTCCCGCACATGGAGCTGGAGCGGCTGTCCGCCTCCGGGCTGCTCGCCGTGACCGTGCCCGCCCGGTTCGGCGGCGCGGACATCCGTGCGGACACGCTCGCCGAGATCTTCCGAGTGCTGGCCGCCGCCGATGCCAGCCTGGCCCAGATCCCGCAGAGCCACTTCGTGTACGTCAACGTGCTGCGCCGGCAGGGGACCGACGAGCAGCAGGAGTTCTTCTTCGGCGAGGTACTGGCCGGCAAGCGGTTCGGCAACGCCCAGTCCGAGGCGGGCACCCAGCACGTCCAGGACATCCGCACCCGCCTCGCCCGGCTCCCGGACGGGTCGTACGTCCTCGACGGCGTCAAGCACTACTCCACCGGCGCGCTGTTCGCCCACTGGATCCCCGTCCTCGCCCGCACCGAGGACGACACCCTGCACGTGGCGTACGTCCCGCGCGACGCGCCCGGCCTCACGGTCGTGGACGACTGGGACGGCATGGGACAGCGCACCACCGCCAGCGGAACCGTCCGCCTGGAGTCGGTGCCCGTGCCCGCCGACCGGGTCGTGCCGCACCACCTCACCTTCCAGGGGCCCCAACTCCACGGTGCGGTGGCTCAGTTGCTGCATGCGGCCATCGACGCCGGGATCGCCTCCGGGGCGCTGGCCGAGGCGGTGGAGTTCGTCCGTACGAAGAGCCGCCCCTGGTTCGAGAGCGCCGCCGAGGGGCACGCGACCGCCGCGGAGGATCCGCTGCTGATCCAGCGGTTCGGCGAACTGGCGATCAGAGAACGGGCTGCCGAAGCGTTGCTTCGCGAGGCCGCCCGCGCGGTCGACGACGCCCGCGCCGACCTGACCGACGACTCGGCCGCCGAGGCCTCGATCGCGGTGGCCACCGCAAAAGTGACGGCGGCCGAGGCGGCCGTGGAGGTCGCAAGCGCCCTCTTCGAGGTCTCCGGCACCCGCTCGGCCCTCGACTCCCTGGGACTGCACCGCCATTGGCGCGACGCGCGCACCCACACCTTGCACGACCCGGCCCGCTGGAAGGTCCAGCACATCGGCCGTTACGTGCTCAACGGCACCAAGCCGCCCCGGCACGGCCTCCTCTGACGAACGCTGACGAACACCGATCGGAGCCCCCACGTGTCCCTCACCTTCCACTGGTTCCTGCCCACCAACGGCGACAGCCGCCACGTCGTCGGCGGCGGCCACGGCACCCCCGCCACGCAGTCCGGGCGCGACCGGCCGCCGACGGTCGCCTACCTGAGCCAGATCGCCCGAGCCGCCGAGGACCTCGGCTTCGTCGGAGCTCTCACGCCGACCGGCGCGTGGTGCGAGGACGCGTGGCTGACCACCGCCATGGTCAGCCAGAACACCGAGCGCCTGAAGTTCCTCGTCGCCTTCCGCCCCGGCTTCGTCTCGCCGACGCTCGCGGCGCAGATGGCCTCCACCTTCCAGCGGCAGACCGGCGGACGGCTCCTGCTCAACGTCGTCACCGGCGGCGAAAGCCACGAGCAGCGGGCCTACGGGGACTTCCTGGACAAGGACGCGCGGTACCGCCGTACCGGCGAATTCCTGGAAATCGTCCGGGGGTTGTGGGAGGGCAAGACCGTCGACCTCGCCGGCGAGCACCTCCAGGTCGAGGACGCCCGCCTGGCCCGGGTGCCCGACCCGGTGCCCGAGGTGTACTTCGGGGGCTCCTCGCCGATCGCCGGAGAAGTTGCCGCCAGGCATGTCGACGTCTACCTCACCTGGGGTGAGCCGCCCGCCGCCGTCGCGCAGAAGGTCGCCTGGATCAGGGCGCTGGCCGCGAAGGAGGGTCGCAGCGTCCGCTTCGGAATCCGGTTGCACGTCATCACCCGCGACACCTCCGAGCAGGCCTGGGCCGAGGCGGAGCGGCTGCTGGCGGGCTTCGATGCGGAGACTGTGCGGCAGGTTCAGGCCGGGCTCGCCCGCAGCGAGTCGGAGGGACAGCAGCGGATGCTGGCCCTGCATGGGGGTGGGAGCCGGGACGGGCTGGAGATCCATCCCAACCTGTGGGCGGGCATCGGTCTGGTGCGGGGTGGGGCGGGGACCGCCCTGGTCGGCAGCCACACCGAGGTTGCCGAGCGGATCAAGGAGTACGCCGCGTCGGGGATCGAGGAGTTCATCTTCTCCGGGTATCCGCATCTGGAGGAGGCGTACTGGTTGGGCGAGGGCGTGCTGCCGAAGCTTCAGGCGCAGGGTCTGTGGCGGCACCCGTACGGGCAGCAGGTGGCCCCCGCCGCCCAGGTCCCCTTCGCCGGTGCCGGGAGCGCGCGATGACCCATGTGATCGCCGACGACACCGGCCCCGCTCCCACGGAGGCGCCGAGGTTCGACGGCTTCGACCTCGCCTACGTCACCACCCCTGGCTCCTTCGCCGACTTCGTCGACCTCGTCGTCCCGGAACTGGGCAGCCGCGGCAGGATCGCGGCCCCGTCCGGCGGCGCCACGCTTCGCGAACGCCTCCACAGCGCGGCCGGCAGCTCCCGGATCAGGGACGATCACCCGGCCGCCCGCCATCGTGAACTCGCCATCCGGAAGCGTGAATCAGCCGGCACACAGCAGCCTTCCTGGTTTTCCTATCGAATTATTAGGCCCGCACTCCGGGCTCGTACCGACGCCAGGTGTGCCTCGTACTCATGACGCAGCCACTCGGACGATCTTCGGTTCGGACCGCAGATCGGCGGTGCGCTCGGGCATCGCCCTGATCGCCACTTCGTCCTGGCTCAGCGAAACCGCCACACGCTCGTCGCGCGGAGCAGCGACGCTCGTGCGGACGTCCATCGGTCCGGATGCACTCTGGTCGAGTACACCTTTGGCGGCGGGTCATCGAGGAGTAGGTCGATCGCTTTCGCCGGGGAGGAAGGGCTGACAGGGGGCAGGCTCCGGCTGTTCCGCATTTCGTCGACATGCCGGTGGGTCGATGGCCATATCTGATCGGTGAGTACGCAGCGCGGCTGGGCGCCCGGTACCCGTCAACCGCCCTGCTCGATGCTCTTGCGTTGCCCATGCCAAGCCTCTATAACGTGTCCTGCAGGTATCGGCGGGGATGGCCGGAAATGGCAGTTGCCGCCGACCAGGGGGGATCCTCGGCTCCGTCGCGATCGGCATCAATGCCCGCAGACCGACGGAGACCGAACCATGACCGACGACGCATATCGTGCTGCCCTGACCCGTCTGGCCGTCGACCCGGCCTTCCGTGCCGAGCTCGACGGCGACACCGACGAGGTGGCGCGAAGACTCGGCCTGTCGCCCGCGCAGGTCGCCGAACTCCGTTCCCTCCGCGTAGAGTCCGGCAGCGACGGGGGACCGGCCGCTCTCGATCCTCGGCTGTCCAAGTCGTCCCTGTTTTTCGGAAGCGCGGCGCATGCGCTGGCGCACCACGGCGTCCCGGTCGACCACGCCGTATCAACCGACCACGACGTCCCGGCGGACCAGGTCTCCCGCGACCACGACGCCGGGGGCCCGGCCTCCGCCGGCCACTCGTCGGAGCTGCCGGATCCCGCCGCGGGTCAGGAGGGCGTCGGCGATGTCGACGTGGCGTCGACCGGCTCCCACAGTCTGCTCGGCGGCCCGCTGCTGGACCGGTCGCCCGTCGAATCGGCCGGTGGGCAGGGACAGTTCGGAGAGTTCGGCGGCTTCGGCGGTTTTGACGAGCACGGGAACGCGGGTACGGGCGCGGACCTCGGCGGGCTCGGTGGGCAGGTCGGCGGGGGTGCCGAAGGGGGGTTCGGTGACTTCGGCGCCGGGGGCGACGGCGGGTTCGGCGGAGCCGAGGGAGGCTTCGGCGGGTTCGGCGGCGGTGCCGACGGTGGCTTGGGTGACGGGGGGCTGGGCGCTGGTGGGTTCGGCGATGGTGGGTTCGGTGGCGGCGGTCTCGGTGACGGTGGGTTCGGTGATCTCGGTGGCCATGGCGGCTTCGGCGGTGCCGGTGGGGACGGCGGCTTCGGCGGTGTAGGCGGTGAAGGCGGCAGTGACGTCGGCCACTTCGGTCACGGGGGCATCTACGACCGCGACGGCGGCGATGGCGGCGGTGACAGCGGTGGCGGTGGTGGTGAGGGTGGTGGTGACCCGGAGAACACCGATCGTCCCAGTGGTGGCG